>DATJUH010000068.1:0-13152 GCA_035502515.1 Acidimicrobiales bacterium | reverse complement strand
TTTCGCCGCCTTACTCGCCCGCCCGGCCCGTCTCCAGCTTGTAGCCGAGGCCCCGGATGGTCGTGATCCGCTGGGGGTGAGCGGGGTCGTCCTCGATGCGGGCACGCAGGCGTTTGACGTGTACGTCGAGCGTCTTCGTATCGCCGACGTAGTGGGGCCCCCAGACGCGGTCTATGAGGGTTTCCCGAGTGAGGACCCTCCCCGCGTTGGTCATCAACAGTTCGAGCAGCTCGAACTCCTTCAGAGGAAGGCTGACCTCCTCGCCTCGCAGGTACACCTCGTGGCGTTCGGAATCGAGGCGCAGGTCGCCGGCTTCCAGGACCTCACCCTCCTCGGGCACCTCGTCGGGTGGAGGGGTGCGCCGCAGGACGGCCCGCATGCGGGCGACCAGTTCACGCAAGCGGTACGGCTTGCTGACGTAGTCGTCGGCCCCGACCTCGAGCCCCACGACGGTGTCGATCTCGCTCGTCTTGGCCGTGACCATGATGATCGGCGTGCGCGACCCGGCCGCCCGAATGGTGCGGCACACGTCTATGCCGGACACCCGGGGCAACATGACGTCCAGCAACACCAGGTCCGGCTGGACGGTGTTGAATTTGTCCAGAGCTTCGGCGCCGTCGTAGGCCACATCCACGTGGAAGCCCTCTCGTTTCAGCCCAACCACCAATGCCTCGACGAAGGACGGCTCATCTTCTACAAGCAAGACCGTTACCTGCTCAGCCACCGGTGCGCTCCTGGTCCGCTACTGGCAAGCACAAAGTGAAGGTCGAACCCTCCCCTTCGACCGAGTCAACCGCAACCTCTCCGCCGTGGTAGGCGGCCACGTGGCGGACGATAGCCAGCCCGAGCCCCGTCCCACCAGTCCAGCGCGAGCGAGCCCGGTCGACGCGGTAAAAGCGCTCGAAAATCCGCTCCCGGTCTCGTCTCGGTATCCCGATACCTTCGTCGCGGACCCAGAGGCAGGCCTTGTCACCCTCTCTTCCGGCCTGGACGTAGACGGCACCTCCAGGCTCTGAGTACTTGATGGCGTTGTCCACCAGGTTGGAGACAGCTGACACCAGATCGCGCCGATTGGCCATGACAAACAGGTCCTGGTCGACCGGCCCCAGCTCGAGGCGGATGCCCCGGGCGGCGCCCGGCTCGTTGAAGGCCTCGACGGCTTCGCTGATAATCGCCGAGAACGCCATCAGGCAGAGGGTGCCGGCGGCGCCGGCCTCGATTCTTGACAGGTCGAGCAGGTCGTCCACAATCCTGGCGAACCGGGTCGCCTCTGCGCCCACCCGGGCCGTCAAGCGGGTCACCACCTCGGGGTCTTCCTCGCCGTCGAGCGTCTCCGCCAAAAGGCTGAGTGCTCCGAGGGGCGTTTTCAGTTCGTGGCTCAAGTTGGCCACGAAATCGCGCCGGACCGCCTCCAGGCGGCGCAGCTCGGAGACGTCGTCGACGAGGGCGACGGCGCCGGCAGGAGGGACGGTGTCGCCGAGAGGGTAGGCCCGTATCTCGAGGGTGTGACGTGTTGGCGAGTAGAGGTCGAGGGTTTCCTCGTGGAACGACCCACCGAGGGCGCGACCCAGAGCCGCCTCGATCGCTTTTTGCGCCAGGAAGTCCCCGTCCCGGGCATTGACCAGGTCTCTCGCCGGCGCGTTCCGCAGGACCACCCGGCCCTCGCGGTCGCAAACGACCAAGCCCTGGTTTGCGTTGTCCACAGCTTGGACCAGGAGGGCCAGGACTTGGCTGGCCTCGCCGTCACTGAGTTGCGGCTCCCCTTCGAGGCTCAAACTGACTCCACCACCACCGGGGGGAAGTACCGGGCCGAGGTGAAAATGCCGTCCTCGGCGTTCAAGGCCCACACAGAACCCTTGGCCTGGCGGGGGTTTGGCCCGAGGTCGAGCATGTCCTCGTCGGCCAGGGCGACTAGGATCTCGGCGATCACATCACCGTGCGTGCAAACGGCGACATTTTCCGTCACCAGGTTCCGGACCAGACTTATGGCGCTCGTGCTCTGCCCCTCGGAGAGCTCCTCGTCGGGCTCCACTTCGACATGGTTCGCCTGTGCCAAAGGCACCATCGTTTGGACGCAGCGCATGTAAGGGCTGGACAGGACCCGCGACGGTCGGGCGAAGTTGCCGAAAACGGCGATCAAACCTTCTGCTTGCCGCAGGCCGTTATCCGACAGTGGTCGTGAGCGGTCGTCGCCCGACCACTCCTTCCGGGCGTAGGCGTGGGCATGGCGTACAAGCAACAGCGGCACTCCACTGAGTCTTGCAGAACCACAACCCGGAAGAGGAAACGCGCCGGATCGCCGCCCGCCACCACCTGCCGTCGCCGGTGGCGAGAAAACAGGGAACAAGCCGGTGGGATAGGCGAACGCGCCGTGACGGGCCGCCCCGTTTGGCCTTACCGTGGTCCTGTGGGCAAACCGGCGCGGAGACGGTTGTTGCCGGGCAGCGGGCGGACATGGCTGCGCGAGGCGGGGCTGGCCCTGGTGGTCGGCGGCTTCGTCGTGCTCTTGTTCGCGGCTTACGAGCTGGTGGGTACCAACCTGAGCGAAGAGAACAGCCAATCGGTGTTGGCTCGTGACTTTGCCACTGCTCTTGCGCACGCTCCGAAGCGCGTCATAACCAAGGAGACGACCGCAACATCAGGACAATCGGCCCTTCACAGCACGGCCGGAGACGGCACAGCCGGAGACAGCACAGCCGGAGACAGCACAGCCGGAGACAGGACAGCCGGGCACACCGGCTCCAGGGTGGGCCAAACCAACAACGACGTCTCCGGAGGTGCGGGCCAGACCGGCGCCAGCCCCGCCGGCCAAGGCCACCAGGCTCAAGCCGGCCAGCCCGCACTTCCCCGAGACCTGATAGGCATCAGCCTCCGGCTCCCGCCTCCCGGGGGCGCCCTCGACCACCTGGTCATTCCGGCCATAAATCTCAGCCGGTACGTAGTCCAGGGAGTCGACGAATCAGACTTGCAAATGGGCCCGGGCCACTACCCGGGCACGCCCTTGCCCGGCCAGCCCGGCAACGTTGGCATCGCCGGCCACCGGACTACGTTCGGAGCGCCGTTCTTCCGGCTCAACGAGGTGTCGCGCGGTGACCTGATCCTGCTTACAGATACCTCGGGCACAACGTGGGTCTACAGCGTGGTGCACCAATGGGTCGTCTCCCCGAACGACACGGCCGTCCTCGACCCGACTCGCGACGCGATGCTCACGTTGACGACTTGCAACCCACGGTTTGAAGCCATTTCTCGACTGGTCGTACGAGCTGCGCTGGTCGAGCGATTGCCGTCTGGTGCGAAGCTGCCCACGGGCTCGACCGGTGTTGCGTCCGGCTTGTCGCACCCGGTGGCGCCTGAACAGGCACCTGCAATCGTCACGCCTACCCAGGCCCCGGCAACGACCGGCGGCGCAAATGGAGAAGGTTCTCCGACTGTCGGCTCGGCGTCGAGCTCAAGTTCCGGCAGTGAAGCCTGGCTGGCGACGATTGGCTTCGCCCTGCTCGCACTCGTCGGGTGGGTTGCTACCCGCCTATTTGCCGCCCATTTGCGTCGTCACAGCAAAGTCCTCGTGTTGGCCGCAGGAGTGCTGGTATGCCTGATCCCGCTATGGTTCGCCTTCGAAAACCTCGTTGACCTTCTCCCGGCGAACATCTGACCGGCTACCGGTGAACATCTGACCGGCTACCGGCGAACATCTGACCGGCTACCGGCGAACATCTGACTGGGACAGGAAGTCCGCCAGAGCGTCCAGGACCACGACGTCCCGAGGATAAGTGAGCCGGCCCCGCGCCTCCGCTAGTGGCGCCCAGCATGCCTCGTCAATCTCCTGTCGGGCTTTGGGCTCGGGCATCAGCCGGTTGTCCATGACCCGGTCCCCCGTGACCCGGTCCCCCACGCCACGGTCCCCGGTGACCCGGTTGCCCGTCACACGGTCCCCCGCCACACGGTCCCCCGCGCCACGGTCCCCGGTGACCCGGTTGCCCGCCACACGCCCGACGCCGGCCACGCCTGGCGCGGGCTGTCCCGGCACTGACGTGGCGCCGACCCCGCTGGCCTCCGAGGAGCCGCCGGCGGCAATCACGCCACCGGCTGCCGCCCCGGTCCCTGGCGCCCCGGTCCCTGGCGCCCCGGTCCCCGGCACGACCGTCATCGTCCAGTAGCGGACCACTTTCGGGCGCCCCTGTCCGTCCGCGTAGGTCGTGCTGGGCAGCTCGGTACCCAACCGGCACGACAGGCCCGTTTCTTCCCGGACCTCGCGAAGCGCGGCCTCCTCGTCAGTTTCGCCTGGTTCCAGCTTGCCCTTCGGAAGGGCCCAGTCGTCGTAAGCGGGCCGGTGGACCAGTGCTACCTCGACTCCCGCCGGCACCCGCCGCCAAACGGCACCGCCGGCTGCTCGTATTAGTGGCGTCGACGAGGTCGCTTTCCCGGGCTGTTGGGCTGCCCCATCCGCCGTGTTCTTGGCGCCCGGGCTTTTCGCGGCTCGCGACGATCCGCTCACTCGAGGGTGGCCAGCCTCTCCGCTTTACCCCGACGCCGGCTGCGGGCCAGCGCCAGTTCCTGGAAATGCCGCTGAGCGTTGAAGTGCTTGACGTCCGGGACCTTGTGCCAGGAGTCGTCCGCAGCAAGTTCCCACGCCAGCTCGTCGTCGTCCAACTCCACCTCGAGGATTTCTCGCAGCCGCTCCTGGATTTCGGGGGAAGTGACGTCCACCAGAGCCTCCACCCGCCGGTCGAGGTTGCGCTCCATCATGTCGGCCGACCCCACCAGGTAACGACCGCCGGGGGGCAGCACCAAGCTGCCGTTGAGGCGGGTCTTGGGGCCGGCAGGACGGGAGCCGGCATAGCCATTTTCAATTACTGCATCAATTACATGCTCTCCCGCCCCAGTGGTGGCGCCATTCAGATCGACGGGCTCAACGGCCGAAGGCGTGCCGGCCGCCCCCTCGCTGAAGTAGTAAATGCGAGAGTGCTCGAGGTAGCGCCCGACGAGAGACCGGACCCGGATGGTTTCCGACAGGCCCGGCACTCCCGGGCGCAAGCAACACTGAGCGCGGACGATGAGGTCTATGTGGACGCCGGCTTCCGATGCCGCATAAAGGGCATCTATCACCCTGCGGTCGACAAGGTTGTTTAGTTTCCAGACGATCCTGCCCCGGTTGCCGTGCTCGCTCTCCTGCTGGGTCAGCTCGATTATGCGGGAACGCAAGGCCTGGGGGGCCACTATCAGTTGCCGGTACTGCGACTGGCGGCTGTAGCCGGTAAGGGAATTGAAAAGGTCGGTCAGGTCTTCGCCGATCGCCGGGGAGGCCGTGAGGATGCCAATATCCTCGTAAAGGCGCGCCGTCGAGGAATTGTAATTTCCCGTGCCGATATGACAATAACGGCGGATGCCATCGCCCTCTTCCCGCACGACCAGCGCCGTTTTGGCATGTGTTTTCAGCCCGATCAGGCCGTAGACAACGTGGACTCCCGCCTGCTCGAGCGCCCTGGCCCAGCCGATGTTGGCTGCCTCGTCGCCGCGCGCTTTCAGTTCCACGAGGGCGGCAACCTGTTTGCCTCTCTCGGCCGCCCGGATGAGCGCGGTGACAACCGGGCTGTCGCCCGAGGTCCGGTACAGCGTCTGCTTTATGGCCAGTACCCGCGGGTCGCGCGCCGCCTGCTTGATGAAGGCTTCCGTCGACATGGCAAAACTCTCGTAGGGATGGTGCACGAAAATGTCGTCGCTGGCTATCGCCGCAAAGATATCCGTGGTCCCTTCCTCCGGAGCGGCCAGGCGGCCGGGCACGACGGGCGAGAAGGGCTCGTCTTTCAGTTCGGGGCGGTCCAGTGCGTGGATCCCCCAGAGACCGCCGTAGTCCAGCAGGCCGTCCATTTCGTAGACGTCCTCGGGGCGCAGGTCGAGCTCCCGTGTGAGCAGTTCTCGAACTTCAGAACTGAAGTTGGACTCGACCTGGAGGCACACGGCGCGGCCAAAGCGCCGCCGGCGGAGCTCCATTTCGACTGCTTCCAGGAGGTCGTCCGCCTCCTCCTCGGCCAGGGTCAAGTCGGCGTTCCGGATGACCCGGAACGCGTGGCAGCTCTCGATCTCCATCCCGGGGAAGAGCTCGCCGAGGAAGGCGGCTATGACTTGTTCCACCGGCACGAAACGCTCCCCGTCCGGCAGAGCCAGAAACCCGGGCAAGAGCGGTGGGATTTTGACCCGCGCAAAACGACGTTCGCCCCGTTGAGGGTCACGGACCATAACGGCGAGGTTCAGCGACAGGTTGGAAATGTAAGGGAACGGGTGCCCCGGGTCCACGCCGAGCGGTGTCAGCACGGGGAACATCTGAGCTTCGAAGACCGACTCGGCGTAAGCGATGTCGGCTGGCGCCAGCGAGTTCCAGTGGACCAAACGGGTGCCCTGTTGGGCCAGTCGCGGCACCAGGTCGCGGTTGTAGATGCGCGACCGGTCGGCCACCTGGCGCTCCAGAACGGCGCGGATGGCCCGGAGCTGGTCGGCCACGGGCAGTCCGTCCGGCGCCGTCCCAGCCACGCCCGCAGCCAGCTGGTCTTTGAGCCCAGCCACGCGCACCTGGAAAAACTCGTCCAGGTTGCTCGAGAAAATGGCCAGGAACTTCGCCCTTTCCAGCAGTGGCTGTTCCTCCGCTTCTACCAGCTCGAGCACCCGCCGGTTGAAGTCGAGCCACGATAGTTCCCGGTTTATGTAGCGCCGGTCAGCACCCGCAAGGCTGTGGCCGGGGCCGTCTGTGAGGCCGTCCCCCACCATGGCTAGCTTTCGACGCTCCCCATGAACTCGTCCTCCTCGTCCTCGGGCATGCCGAGGTCCCACTCGAGCAGCACGTTCTCGCGCTCGGCATCGCGAACGATGCGTTCCCGGTTGCGGCGGAACTGCGGGTCGTGGGGAGGCAACAAGAGCAGGCGCGCCAATATCCGCTGTCGCAGCTCCTCGATGAGGTTGCGGTCGCCGAAATCCGAGTCCACCCTCCAGTGCGGGGCGACGGGGCCGAGATAAACGACCCTGACATGCCCGCGGGGCGGGCCGGCTGCCTCTGGCTGCGGTATGGACATGGAGGCAGTCTAGAGGGTAGGTGCCCCGTGGGTAGGGGTGACCCGGCTAAGGCCAGCCGCCTACCCGCTGGTCAGGACCTCTGATCAGACTGTGCCCGTTTGTTCGGGGCCTGCTTGTTCGGGCCTGCTTGTTCGGGCCTGCTTGTTCGGGACCGGTCGTTCACGACCGGTTCAGGTACCCAGGCGGTTGGCAGCGCTGATGACGGCCTGCAGGGAAGCGTCGAGGATGCTCGAGTCCATCCCTACGCCCCACGCCACTTCGCCGCCCGATTCGACCTCCACGTAAGCGACCGAGGAGGCCCCGCTGCCGGCGGTCAAAGCGTGCTGGTGGTAGTCGAGGACGGCCAGCTTCAAGCCCATGGTGCCGAGTGCATTGACTAGGGCGTCGATGGGCCCGTTGCCTTTGCCCACCGCGCTCCGGTGTTCCCCGTCCACGAGCAACTGAGCAGTGACCTGCGTTACGTGGGCCTCAGTCGCCCGTTCGCTCGTCACCTCGGCGGCAACGAGGCGCAGGCCGCCGTCCTCCGCCAGGTACGTCTTCTCGAAGACCTCCCAGAGCTCGGAGGGTTTGATCTCGGTGCCAGTGGCCTCGGTGACAGCCTGCACTGTCTTCGAGAACTCGATCTGCAGCCGCCGCGGCAGGTCGAGACCGTGCTCACTACCCATTATGTATGCGACGCCGCCCTTGCCCGACTGGCTGTTGACCCTGATGATGGCTTCGTAGGTCCTGCCTGTGTGCATGGGGTCGATCGGGAGATATGGCACTTCCCACTTCTCGTAGGGGTCGGACAGTGCGCTCATCCCTTTCTTGATGGCGTCCTGGTGCGATCCCGAGAACGCGGTGTAGACGAGGTCGCCCACGTACGGATGGCGTGGGTGGACCGGCATCCGCGTGGAATGCTCGGCCACTCGCCGCACAGCTTCGATGTCATGGAAGTCGAGTTCCGGGTCGACGCCCTGGGAGAAGAGGTTGAGAGCCACCGTCACCAGGTCGAGGTTGCCGGTCCTCTCGCCATTGCCGAAAAGAGTGCCCTCCAAGCGGTCGGCGCCGGCCAGCATGGCCAGCTCGGCGGCTGCCACCGCGGTGCCCCGGTCATTGTGGGGGTGCACCGACAAGACGATGGCTTCACGGTTGCGCAGCTGACGGCTGAACCACTCAATGACGTCGGCGAACACGTTAGGTGAGTACATCTCCACTGTGGATGGCAGGTTGAGCACCAAAGGAGCTTCTTTGGTCGGTTCGATTACGTCCGCGACTGCTTCAGAAATCTCGTACGCGAAGTCGAGTTCCGTGCCCGTGAAGCTTTCCGGCGAGTACTCGTAGCGCACCTCCGTGCCGCTTAAGGTTGGTTCGAGCTTCTTGCACAACCTGGCCGCGTTCGTGGCTATTTCGATGATCCCTTCCCGCCCTTGGCGGAATACGACCCGTCGCTGTAGTTCGGAAGTCGAGTTGTAGAAATGCACGATGGCCCGCGGCGCGCCGGCGATGGCCTCGAATGTCCGCTCTATGAGCTCCCTGCGGCATTGCACCAGCACCTGGACCGTCACGTCCTCGGGTATCAGGTCTTCCTCAATGATGTGGCGGACGAACTCGTAGTCGGGGGTCGAGGCCGAAGGAAAGCCGACTTCGACCTCCTTGATGCCGATCCCTATCAGAGCCTCAAAAAGAGCCAGCTTCCGACCCGGGTCCATAGGATCGATAAGAGCCTGGTTGCCGTCCCGAAGGTCCACACTGCACCAGCGTGGAGCGCGTTGTAGCTGCTTGGACGGCCAGGTACGGTCCTCGAGCACCAGTGGCAGAGTGGGGCTGTACTTCTCGTAGGGCATCTTTGCGGTGGCGATCGGCGGGCGGGTCATCTGTTTTGGGCCTTTCTGTGGGGGACTTTTTATCGCCGGGAAAGAAAAAACCTCCTGGCCCTCAGGCACAGGAGGTCTCGGCGAGCACCGGGTGGGCGCTCGCCTAGGTGAGAAGAAGGAGGCTGCTGTGACAGCTCATCGCACCCATGTTCACCTAACACTTAGCCGCGTGTCAAGTTGCTATCACGATGTCGGGAAGGGTAGACCTGTACCCTGAACTCCACGCTCTAGTGACTGCCTTGACAACGAGGCGTGCAGTAGGCTATCAGAAGTGGTTGCAACGCTGCATGTCCCGCTTGATTAGGCCGGACCTTGGCTCGGCTTCTCCTGGCAGGAAACCATGGACGAGCGAGGTACGTAAATTTTCCATAAACGTGCTGATGCACAGGGCTACGGAGGTCAAGTTGGATACTTCCTGGATGGGGGAGGGGCGGTGCAGGGAATTGCCACCCGAGGTCTTTTTCCCTAGTGACGGTGTTGGGGTCGAAGTGGCGCGCCGATATTGTGCCGAGTGCCCCGTGAAATCACCTTGCTTGGAGTACGCCCTCGAAAACCACATTGAGCACGGCGTGTGGGGTGGGTGCTCAGAGCGCGAGCGCCGCCGCATTGCGCGTAGCCGTCGCGGCCTGCCGCCGCGCACCCCCGTTTCACAGGCCCAGGCCACCAATACGACCCGCGTTTCGCACTGACTGCCAGTAACGGCAACAGTTCTTTTCCCGGCGCCGGCTCTCCGGGAGTGACGTGCTCGAATGTGTCGTAAACGTCAGCGAAGGGTGCGACGAGGCGATCCTGGCCAGCTTGGCCGGTGGCGCCGGCGAGTGCCTTTTGGACGTACACAGCGACTGTGAGCATCACCGTAGCGTTCTTACGTTGGCCGGCGAAGACGACGCAGTCCAGGCTGGCGTCCGCGACCTCGCCCGCGTTGCTGTCGGCCTGCTCGACCTGCGGGCTCACCAGGGTGCGCACCCTCGCTTCGGGGCGCTAGATGTCGTGCCGTGGGTGGCTCTCGACGGGTGGCCACTACGTGACGTCAGCGCCCCACGCGAGGGCACTTGCGCCCAGCAGGCGAAAGAAGCAAGGGACCGCTTTGCAGCCTGGGCGTCCAGCCAGCTGGGTTTGCCTGTGTTCTTCTACGGCCCGGAGCGCTCGTTGCCCGACGTCCGCAGAAAGGCGTGGGTAAGCCTGCCACCCGACCTCGGTCCCTCTGCACCGCACGAAACCGCGGGCGCGGTAGCGGTCGGTTGCCGCCCGCTCATGGTCGCCTACAACCTGTGGCTGGCGGAGCCGGACATCGGCAAGGCCAGAGCCGCGGCGAGAGCTATCCGGTCGCCTCACGTGAGGGCGTTGGCCTTCGCCCTCGGCGGGCATGTCCAGGTCTCCTGCAACCTCTTACGCCCCCTGGTCGTCGGGCCTGACGCTGTCTGGGACCAGGTTGCCGGACACGCCGGCATCGCCAGAGCAGAACTTGTCGGGCTGGTCCCCGAAGCCGTCCTGCTCGCCACTCCAGAGCGGCGCTGGCGGCAACTCGACCTGGCCAGAGACCGCACGATCGAATCCCGGCTACACTGACTGCGCGTAGGCCGTCTCTGTCTGCGCTGAGACAGCTGGGCCCAACCCTTCTTGGGCCTGACCCTTGCTCGGTTGACCGCCCGTCCGGGCGGGGCGCGCTCGGCGGGGACAATGTGGGCGGCAGCAACTGGGCGGCAGCAACTGGGCGGCAGCAACTGGGCCGATAACGATGAGGCACGCTCCGAGCGCCTTTGCTCGTCGGCGTGCCTCACCGGGGGAAGGTATGAAAGCCCGGGAACGGCCCCCCTCGAACTCGAGGCCCGGGCTGATGCGGTCGGCCGGTGGCCTAGGAGGCCTGGCTCACCCGGTAGGGTGCGCCGTTGCGGCGGCGGCGAAGGCGGCGGCGTTCCCTCTCGGACATGCCACCCCAAATGCCGAACTTCTCGCCATTTTCAAGGGCGTACTGGAGGCAATCCTCCCGGACGACGCAGCCTCTGCAGACCTCCTTGGCTTCACGGGTAGACCCGCCCCTCTCCGGGAAGAAGAGGTCGGGATCCACCCCCAAGCAGTTTGCTGACCGCTGCCATGTCGGCTTTTGGATGTCCCAGTGGAGCCCGGTCGTCTCGGCCGGCGTGCGAAAGTATCGCACCATATCACTCACCGGCGGCTCCCCTCACTCGTGGTCTCGTCGGAGTAGTGCCCTCCAAACCGCCGCCAGAGCCCGCATTTAGTCCCAAGTGGTCAGCTTGGTGGCACTCATGTAACTACGCGATGCGTAACTACACAAGTGTCATCTTGGCTCATTCCGGCCGTATCCGCAAGAGGGGAATTGTTGTTCGTACTTTCACGTCATTGTTTTGGGGCGGTCACCTGGACTCGGCCCCGCTCCGGCCGGGCGTCGGGGCGAGGCACAAGCGGGCCTATGCGCGCCGTGCCAGCTCTACCGTCACCTCGGTAGAGGAGCCCGACGGGCCGCCGTAAATGCCCCTGACGGGGGCCACATCGGCGTAATCGCGCCCACGGGCCACGAGCACGTGGCGCTCGGCCACGCCTACTCGGTTCGTCGGGTCGTGGCCGGACCACGCACCGGTCCACGCCTCGACCCAGGCGTGGCTTTCCCCGACCACTCTGGCGCCGATGGCGCCGCCGGCCTCGGGATAGAAATAGCCCGAAACATAACGAGCGGGTATGCCCATGGCCCGAATTACGGCCAGGCTCACGTGGGCGAAGTCCTGGCACACGCCTTGCCCCGCCCTCCAGGCTTCGACGGCCGACGTATGCACGTGGGTGGCCCCCGAACCGTACTCGAGCTGATCGTGCACCCAGTCGACCGCGGCCGGCACGGCCTCATCCGGTTTGGCGCAACTGAGACGAAGTGCTCGGGCCACACGTGAGAGGTCCTCGTCGGGTTCTACGAACCGCGACGGGGCCAGGAACTCGTAGAACCGGTCCGTCACCTCCGCCCCGCCCAGGTCGCTCCACGAGCCGCCGCTCCCGGTGTCG
This sequence comes from Acidimicrobiales bacterium, assembly GCA_035502515.1. GTDB lineage: Bacteria > Actinomycetota > Acidimicrobiia > Acidimicrobiales > Palsa-688 > Fen-671. The sequence continues at coordinate 1,219 of DATJUH010000068.1, read as the reverse complement.
TCGGCTGTCGTTTGGATAGGCCCGGTCTCGACGACGGCCCGGGACGTCACCAGCAGGGACTGGTGCGGGCTGTGCACATCGAAGGCGTGCACAAGAGCGCCCCAATAGTCGGTGTAGCAGAACAATTGGGCGGGCGGCCGCACGGCCACCTCGGCCTCGATGACGTGCTGGCCGGGGGTCGACATGGGTGTGAGCCGGGCCTCGTTGTACGACGCGCTGACGGGACGGTCGTAGCGGTAGCGGGTGAGGTGGCTGATCTCGAGGCGCCAGCTCATGCGCTCCACTCCACGATGGCGGCCGGCCTGAAGTAACGGTCGGAGATGGCGGCGCTGGCGTCCGAGCACCGTTTCTGGACGTGAGCCAAACGGTTGGGCAGGTCCCCGACGAGGTCGGCCACCGAAGTGAACTCGAGCTGCGCCCTGGCTTGGCCCAGGTGGCGCCGGGCCTCGTCACCGATGCCGACCCGCCCCGCCGTCGGGTCGAGCTCCTCGAGGCAGTTCTCGGCCGTCCGCAACGAAAAGTAGAGCGAGCGGGAAAACAGCCTGTCCAACACCAGGAACTCCGCGGCCGAGGAACTGTCGACGGCCCGCTGGTACGTGCGCAGGTAGGCCTCGTACGCGGAGCACGAGCGCAGGGTGGTGACCCAGCCCATCTGCCCCCAGCTCTCTCCGTAGCGGGCCGACAAGAGGCGGGCCGTCATGTCGACGCGTTCCAGGCTGCGCCCGAGCACGAGGAACCGCCAGCCTTCGTCCCTGCTCATGGTGGACTCGGACAGCCCGGCCAAGATGGCCGTGCGCTCTTTGACCCAGCCGAAGAAACCGTGAGGCATCTGGCCGGTGGCCACTTCGACTTCTTTCGGGAGCGCTTCGTGGGTGGCGTTCAGGCACTCCCACATCTCGGACGACACCGCTTCCCGGGCGCCCCGGCCGTTCTCCCAGGCCGCTTCCAGGCAGCGCACTATCGAGCCCGGATAGTCGTGGTTGAACGCCAGGATCCCGGTCAAGAGGACCGAGTCCGTCCCCGCGCTCGTCCGTTCAGCCAGGCCCATCACCTCTGCCAGCGCCCGGCAGGCCGATGCCTCGTCCACCCAACGGTCTTCGAGCAGCAGGTGGTAGTGAACATCGAGGATGCGGGCGGTGTCTTCCGCCCGCTCTACGTACCGGCCCAACCAGTACAAGGACTCGGCGATCCGGCTCAGCACCTGTGCTGCGCTCCCCGG
>DATJUH010000067.1:0-3193 GCA_035502515.1 Acidimicrobiales bacterium | reverse complement strand
TCGAAGGCCTTGGCCCCCAAAGCATCCCGCCGGGCTCGCAATAGCGGGTCATCCGGACGGGGGAAAGGCAGCCGGTCGATAGTGACGAGCGACAACGATGGCCCGGGTACGTCGACGCCTTGCCAAAAGCCCATAGTTGCGAACAAGCAAGAGTGTTCGTCGGAGCTGAACAGGTTGACCAGCTTGACCTTGGGCCAGTCCGATTGCGTCAAGATCGTCCATGGCAGACGACGGCGGGCCACCTCCGCCGCCGCCTGCATGGCCCGCCAGCTGGTGAAAAGGGCCAGGGTCCGGCCCTGCGCGGCTTCGATGAGGGCTATGAGTTCTTCGTGCGTAGCGGCTTCGAACCCCGGCGCCCGAGGATCGGGCAAGTGCAGCGGGCAGTAGAGCAGCGCTTGTTCGGAGTAGCAAAAGGGGCTGCCCACATCCTGTTCGTCATAAGAGCCGCCGGCCAGGCCCAGCCTGTCGCCGAGGTGGGGCGGGATGGTGGCGCTGGTGAGCACGGCGGTGGGCGCGTCTTCGCCGGCCCACAGCCGCTCGCAGAGAATGCCACCCACGTCGATCGGCGCGACGCACAGCGTAGGAGCCTGCTCAGGACCTTCGACCCATGCCACTTGTCCTTCTGGTAGCTCCAATATCTCATTGAGCTCGTCCACCAGCAACGAGGCCGCTCTCTGTGCCCGCACGGTCCGGGCGCCGGAGCCACCGCCGCCGCCGGCGGCGCCCTCTGGCCCGCCGCTTCTCCCCTTCCGCAACGCCTCGAGCAGAACGTTGGCCCGTTCCCTGAGCAAACCGACGACCCGTGCGATGTCTTCGTCGAGCGGCCGGCCGAGAGGCTGGTCGCAATGGGCTCGGAGCGCCCCGGCGAGCAACGCCGCTCCATCTTCCACACCGGCAGCCGCAGAGCTGTCGGCCAGCAGGGGCCGGGCCAAGCGAGCGAGCGCCACGAGGCGGGTATGGCTCAGCTCGAAACCGAAAGCTGCGGATGCGATGTCTTCGACCTCATGGGCCTCGTCGAAGACCACGAGGTCGTGAGCAGGCAACAGCTCCGACTCGCTCATGGCCAGTGAGGCGGCGTAAAGGTGCGTGTTCACCACCACGACATCAGCCCGATTGGCCCGTTGGCGAGCGGCTTCGGCGAAACAGTCGCCACCGGAGGGGCACTCGCTGGCGCCGGGGCATTCACGCCAGGAGGTGCTGACTTGCGACCAAGCCGTATCGCTCGGTTCCCAGGGCAGCTCGGCCCGGTCGCCGGAAAAAGCGCCGTTCTTGCCCCTGGCTCCGCCCTCACCTGCCTTGCCCCTGGCTCCGCCCTCCCTCGCCCACGAAACAAGGCGCCGGACCTCCCGCCCAAACCGGCTGGACGTCCACTCGCCCACCGTGCCAACCCCATCGTCCTCGCCCAACAGAAGCTGGTCGGCGCCGCCCGAGAACTCCTCGACCCGTTGCCGGCACACGTAATTGGACCGGCCCTTCAGCACGGCGTAACGAAAACCCACGCCGAGCGAACGCGAAAGTTGAGGCAGGTCACGGTGAGCGAGCTGGTCCTGCAGTGCTTTGGTGGCGGTGGAGACCACGACCCGTTGCCCGAGAGCCAGCGCGGGTACCAGGTAGGCCAGGCTTTTACCTGTCCCGGTGCCGGCCTGAACTATGAGGTGACGTCTCTGCTTTATGGCCGCCCCGACGGCCTGGGCCATGGCCCGCTGCTGTGGCCGGTCCTCGTGCTTGGGCAGGTTCCGGGTACTGCGGACCAGGGCCCGCTCGATGCCCGGGTCCACGTCCGGTACCGGCGCCGGGCGGTCGGTCGGCGAGATATGACGGTCGGCGGACGACATCAGGACTGCCCCCTTCTCCTGCAGCTGCGTAGTGCGGGCCCGGGCCGGTCAGTACCGGTCCAAGCCGTTACGCCCGTTTGTAGGCCCGAGTGGCAAGAGGGATGAAAACGATGAGGGTGGCGGCGATCCAGGCGAAGCTCTGCCACAAGGCCGAACCCAGGCTCTGGCCCACTGCACTCTCCACCGAACGCCCGAGGGCGAGGATGCGCAAGGCGTTGATAATTACGGTGAAGGGCTGGTGGGTGGCAAAACCCTGCAGCCATGACGGCATCGTGGAGATGGGCACGAACGCCGACGAAACGAAGGTCAGAGGAAAGACCCAGATCAAACCGAAGGCCTGCACCGATTCCTCGTCCTTCACGGCCAGGCCGATATAAGCCGAGACGCAGCACACGGCCAGGCCGAGCAGCTCCGCCAGGACCACCATGCCAATCGCGCCTGCGACCCCGCCGGTGAACCGAAAACCCACGGCATAACCTACGGCGATCATGATCAAAGTGGTCACCAGCAGGCGCAATACGTCCGCCGTGAGGCGGCCCGTCAAGAAGGCGGAGCGGGCTGTCGGCATACTCTTTATCCTGTCTACCCCGCCCCGCTGGAGTTCTCTGGCCAGGCCGATGGCAGTACTGAACGACGCAAACCCCGCCGTCTGGGCGATGATCCCGGGGATCAACCAGTTGACGTAGCCACCCGGCACCGGCACCTGTATCGCGCCGCCAAAGACGTAGCGAAAAAGCAGCGTGAACATCACGGGCTGCACGCAGGTGAAGAAGATGTACGAGGGGACCCGCATCCAGACGATCAAGCTGCGCCTGGTTATGACCAGAGAGTCCTCGACGGCCCAACGGGCTTGTTGCCACAGGCCGGGTTGTGGGACGGTCGCCACCTCCGGGCCGAACGGCGCCTGGCCCACGGCGGTGCTGGACGCAGTCATGGCGCCGGCCATGTTACGGCCGCAGTCCCGGAACCGTCACCCGTCCCCGTTCGGGCACGCGGACCGGGGTTTCGTCGGACACGCCGGGTTAAATGGCTCATCGGCGTAAATGCCTCATGGTCCTCGCCGCCGGTCCCCGCGTCGTCCTCCGTCCGTACTTGCGCCGGCACCGTTGCCGGCGGCCCCGTCGCTCGTCGCTACATCCTCGGCTCCGTGACCCGTAAGCGTCAAGAAGACGTCGTCCAGCGAGGGCCTGCGCACCCCGAGCCCGGTGGTCGCGATACTGGCGGCGTCCAGCGCCCGCACCGCCTCGACCAGCACCTGTGACCCCTGGTGGCCCGCATGGACCTGGACCCGTCCAGCCCGGGCGTCGGCAGTGGGTTGCGACTGGCCCAGGACGGCGACGGCTTCCACGGCGGCGTCG
>DATJUH010000066.1:0-4760 GCA_035502515.1 Acidimicrobiales bacterium | reverse complement strand
GGTCAATTTCCTTTCAGACCCCGCAGGACGCTTGAAGGATCATCTTTACCGTTTGCACGGCCACGCTTCGGACGGGCGAGGAAGACGGGCCACTTCTAACCGCCGGAGCGGCTGGCCAAGGGCACCCGGCGACCAAAAGCGCGTGCGCATCCTTTTGATGGCGCTGCTCCTGGGTGTGGTGGCACTGTCAGGTTGCGGAGCCGGCCTATCCAGTGCAAACCACTCCAAGGGCGTCCATATGTTTGTGACTATGCGTTCGGGGGTGTTCGGCGTGACGGTCGACGCCGGTAGCTTGCACCTTGTTAGCGGCCCGTCCGGACGCGTTTCACTAAGCGGCGCCGTGACCTATCGAGGCGGCCGTACGCCGCGCATTTCGTGGGAGCATACCGGCAATGAAGTGTGGCTGCATTCCGTGTGTGGCTCCAGGGACGGTGACTGCAGGTACGACTACACGATATTCGTCCCCATGTCCACCGTGTTCGCCAATGATGCCGCCGGCGATATTTGGGCGAAAGGACTGGCGGGGTCACTTGGGGTCAACGCTGCAGCAGGCAATACAACGCTGGCCGGAATCTCCGGTCCTCTGCGTGTTACGACCGGGGCGGGTAATGTCGTCGCAGCTGGCTTGCGGTCTGCTACTACCGACGTCGAGGAAGGCAACGGGAATGTCACGCTCGGTTTCACGGCCGCTCCTGTGGACCTGACGGTGAGGGCGTCCACTGGCAATGTGAGCATCGTGGTCCCCCGTTCGTTTAGCTACCGTGTCTCGACGAGCGACCAGTTGGGGGAGGTGTCATCGAGTATTGCCGACGATCCTTCTTCGCCCCGAGTGATCTCGCTTTCGGTCGGGACCGGCAATGTCTTCGGCAATCAGTTCAGTGGCTGAGTGGTCCGAGCCGTCCTGCCAACCACCTTATGAGCGGTTCCACCGTCACCGGGCCAGTACGGCCACGACTGCGCCGAGGGACCAAAGGGCGGCCACTGTCCCCAGGATGGCGCCCCACACGCTGTAACCCCGCTGGCGTCGCTTCCCCACACGATGGAAATACACCCTGGGGCTGGTCATGACCCCACGCCGTAGAACTTCACCTTTTTCGAGCCGTTGGCCGCAGTTCCAACACCGATGCGACATTGCAGCTTTGTCGGCCGCCGAGGGGCGTCGCTTGAACCAGTGCGGAAACCCGCATCAGTGAGGTTTTGGGTCGCAAGACCATGTTTGGGTACCAGGGCCCAACGGTAACGACGGTTTTGGCACCCAGTGCGTGCCGGCGGGGTAGGTCAGGTGGGTCAGGTGGGGTGCGTCAGGTGGGGTAAGTCAGGTGGGACAGGCGGGTCAGGTGGGTGAGGTGGGTGAGGCGGGTCAGGTGGGTGAGGCGGGTGAGGCGGGTGAGGCGGGGGTCAGGTGGGTCAGTCGGGTCGGGCATCATCAGCGCCCGGAAAGGCGCTGTTTTATGTGTTGCTCCAGTTGGTCTTCGAAAAAGGCGAAGGCGTCGCGCATTTCGACGAGGCGGTAGTCGGCCCGGCCACCGGCGGAAGTGATACCGCGGTCGGCCACCCGGCGCAGGCGGCCCAGGGCGCGCAGTTTGGCCTCGAGGGGAGCGTCCCAACTTCCGGAAGCAAGCCGGTAAAAGATGTGCCGGTCCCCGCGGCGGGAAACGCGCTCCAGCATGCCGGCCCCAATGAGCTGGCGGGTAGCTGTGCTCACTGCGGCGGCCGAGAGCCCCAAGCCGGACTGTATTTCCCGGGCCGATTGCTCCGGAGGGTCGCAGACCATCATCCAGGCGATGACCCTCATCATGGCGCGCGGGATGCCCACTTCCGGCCCGAGGGCCCCGAGCTCTTCGACGAAGGTGGCGGGCCAGCCGGGCCCCGGTGACGAGTCCTCACGCCGCCGAGCGGGGGTCATGCTCCTTGAATGTCCCTCGACTCGAAGGCCAGCAGCCCGCCGGCGGCGCAAACGGCCCCTATGCCGATAATTATGCCGTTAGTTGTCCAGTTTGGCGCCACCGCCGGGGCGGAAGCCATTTGGTGGAAAAGCGACGTGTCGAGCAGCCACCGGCTGCCGGCGCCGATGCCACCAATGAGCTCAACGAGCAATGCCCAGGCCAGGATCCCGTACACAACATAGGAGGCCGCCCTGGGCCACAAGCCGAAGGCCAGGGTGCCGAAACCCCAAATGCAGAGGGCCGGCGCAGCCACGTTCAGGGCCGCACCGATCAGGGAGCCGAGGTTTGCCCCGATGCCGGCAGCGGTAGTACCCAGCCACGTCGTAACCCCGGCGACGAGGCTGCAAATCAACAGAACGGCGATAGCCACCGCGGCGCGGCCGGCCAACCAGGATGCACGCGAGACGGGCCGCACCAACAGATGCTCGAGGCGGCCCTCTGCCTCTTCTTCCCGGGCAGCAGTTACCTGCCCGGCGGCGATGAAGCCCACGAGTACGGCCGCGATGAGGAAAGTAACGCCGAGGAAGGCGGTGGCCCCCGTCCCGGGTACTCCCCAGCGGGAGAACACGGTTTGTACCGACGACCCGGAAATGGTCCCGCCCGCGTTGGCGATCAGCCCGAGGACCAACCCGGTGGCAGCCAGGGCCAGTGCCCAGGCTACGGCGGCGGGGCGGACGAGGCGGATGGCCAGGCCCAGTGGTCCGGTCAACAGCCATAACCTGGCCGGAGCCCGGTCGTGGTCGGCCAGTAAGCCTGAACCGGTATCCCGAAAGGCGGCCAAATGCAGAGCCAGAAAGGCAACACCGGCAGAAAAGACGGCAATAGGCACGAGGGCGAGCGGTTGAGGGGCGGTCAATGGTCGGAGTTGCTCCACCCACCCGAGCGGTGACAGCCAGATGAGCCAGTGCACGCCGATGCCGGCGTCGGCGACCATCCTGACGGCGTAGCAAAAGCCAAGGAACCAGCCGGCAGAGCTGGCGGCGCGGCGCCGGTTGCCGGCCAGTTGGCTGGTGAGCGCGCCCACGGCCAGGAACATGACCGCCGCGGCCACCTGTGCCACCGAGAAATACACCATCGAGCCGGCAGCAATGTCTACCTGGGAGTACTGGCCGCTCAAAACGCTTATCACTGCGGTGACCGCCCATAGGGTGGTCACGCCGGCGGCCAGGCCACCCAAGGCCTGGGCGGTAGCCCGGCGCCGAGTGGTTTGTCCGGCGAGGAACAGCTCCCAGCGGCCGGCGTCCTCTTCCCCTCGCAGAAGCCGGGTGCTGGTCAGCAGGCCCCAGACGGCGCCAAGGACCATCAACGTCATCAGGCTCTTGAAGACCGTGAAACCGGCCACGGTATTGAGTTGTGGAGCCGGCCCGAACAGCGCGGCAGCGGCCCGGTTGGAGCCGAAGGCGGCGGCCAAATGGTCGCGGTCGGCCTGGGTTTTGTAGATCCTTGTGTAGCTGACGGCCGATGAGGCCACCACAATTCCAAGGACGTAACCCCAAAGTGCGCCCGACCGCACCGCTCTTCGGGCCGTCCGGGCCAGTACGAGCGTGGTCGGGGAGCGCTGCGCCCTCAAAGGCGGCGCGGCGGTGACCACGTCAGCCGGCAACGGGTTCCTTTACCGCTTGGTCGCCGTAGAGGGCGAGGAAGAGCTCCTCCAGGGACGGTTCCCGGCTGAGCAGCTCGGTTACGGGATAATCCGCCAGCACTTTCAATAGCGGTTGGACCGGGCCGGAGACCTGGCAGCGGACTACTCGCCCATTGGCGTGGACAGAGCTGACCCCCGCCACGCGGGACAGGTCGGGAACGGCCCCATCGAAGGTCGCCTCGACCGTAAGGGCGGACAAGTGCCGCATGTCCGCCAGAGTCCCGGTCTCGACCAGCCGTCCATGGCGCAGGATGGCCACACGGTCGCACAGGCTTTCGACCTCGCTGAGGATGTGCGACGACAAAAAGACGGTCTGGCCCCGTTTTTTCGCTTCGCCGATGCAATGGCGGAAGGCTTGTTCCATGAGCGGGTCGAGGCCCGACGTTGGTTCGTCAAGGACCAGCAGGGGCGGCCGGCACATCAATGCGGCGATCAACGTGACTTTCTGACGGTTGCCCTTCGAGTAGGCCCGGACCTTTTTGGCCGAGTCCAGTTCGAAAAGGCGCACCAATTCATCCCGGTACGCTTCGTCGACCCACCCTTGCGCCCGGCCGAGCACGTGGAGCGTCTCGGCGCCCGTCAAGGACGGCCACAGGTTGGCTTCTCCGGGGACGTAGGCCAGACGGCGGTGGGCTTCGACCGTTTGGTGCTGGCAGTCGAGGCCGAAGATCTCGGCGCGGCCGGCGGTTGGCCTCACCAGTCCCAGCAACAGGCGGATCGTGGTGGTCTTTCCGGCCCCGTTGGGACCGAGGTAACCCAGCACCTCACCCTCGGCTACATCCAGGTTGAGCTGGCTCAGGGCGTCAACGGGGCCGTAGCGCTTCGACAGCCCTTCGCAGTGGACGGCAACCTGGCCCATGCATTTCTTCTCCTGATTTCAGAAGTTACTGAAAATTATACTCGCTCGATCCGCCTGCCGGTGCGCCACGCAATGAGAGCTGAAGGTGCACCGCCTTCCGGACGCGCCGGCGCCCCGGCCGGGTGGCCGGGGCTCCGGGGCGCAGGGACCTGTGCTGGCTGTGGCCGGCTGGTGTGGCCCTGAGGCGCTGGCCTACGAGGCGCTCGGGGCCAGGCCCTGGGGGGCGGGGGCAAAGCGGGGGATCTCCTCGTCGGCCGGCACCCGTCGGTAGTGCCACAGGCCCAGGCCGGACAGGACCAAGGTGACCAGGGCC
>DATJUH010000065.1:0-50247 GCA_035502515.1 Acidimicrobiales bacterium | reverse complement strand
CTGGGCTTTTCGGGCAAGTCGAGCAGCACCTGGACCATCCGCTGGACCTGTTCTTTGCCGGCGTTGCCCCAGCCCGTTACGGCCTGCTTGACCTCGTTGGGACTGTATTGAGCCACCGCGATGCCCGCTTCGGCTGCCGCGGCCAGGGCCAGGCCGCTGGCCTGCCCGACCGACATGGCCGTCCTGGCGTTGGCCTGGAACAGCACTCGCTCCACCACGACCACATCGGGCGAAAGCCTCGCCAGCAGGGAGCGAAGCTCCCGGAGCAACTCGGCCAACCGTTCCGCCAACGGGTTGGCCGGAGGAGTGGTGATCACCCCTGAGACAACGGCGACGGGTTCCCCCTTCTCCTGGCGCACCGCGCCGTACCCGCACCGGGAGAGGCCGGGGTCGATGCCCATTACGAACATTAGTTCGGCTACTCTACCAGCCCCTCGTCCGGCGCTGGTGGATACGGGTCGACCTGGGGTTTACTACGCCGAGACCTCGACGTGGTCCATTACTTCGTCGGGGATGTCGAAGTTGGCCCACACGTTCTGAACGTCGTCGTGCTCGTCGAGCAGGTCGATCAAACGAAGCACCCGCCGGGCGTCGGCCTCGCTGTCAATCGGCACCGACTGAGTCGGCTGCATGGTCAGCTCGGCCGAGGCGACGGCCCAGCCGTTGTCCTCGATGGCCGAGCGCACGGCGGCCAGGTCGGTGGGGGGCGTCACCACCTCCCAGGTGTCGCCGTTGTCACGCACGTCTTCGGCGCCGGCATCGGCCACCACCAGCATCAGGTCGTCTTCGGTCAGCTTGGCGTCATGGGAGACCAGCACGTCGCCCTTGCGCTCGAACTGCCATGACACCGCCCCGGGCTCGGCCATGGAGCCGCCGTTCTTGGTGAAAATGGCCCGGACATCGGCACCGGTCCGGTTCCGGTTGTCCGTCAGCACTTCGACTATCACCGCCACTCCACAGGGCGCGTAACCCTCGTAGACGGCCGGCTCGTAGCGGACCCCTTCGAGTTCGCCGGTCCCGCGCTTTATGGCCCGTTCGATCGTCTCCATGGGCACGGACGCATCGCGGGCTTTCTGGAACATCGTCCGCAATGTCGGGTTGGCGTCGAGGTCCCCTCCTCCCTCGCGCGCCGCCACTTCGACCTGACGGATGATTTTTGCGAACAATTTGCCCCTGGCTTTGTCCAAAGCACCTTTCTTGTGCTTTGTCGTAGCCCATTTAGAGTGCCCTGACATTTTCTTTCCTTGTCGTTTCTTTCTTTATAGATGTTCCTTCTTTGCCGATGTCCTCTGCATTTGCCGCCTGCAGGAAGAGCTCGTGCAGCCTCGGGTCAAGCGCCAGCTCGGGGTGAAAAGAAGTGACGAGCACCCGTCCCTGGCGGCATACCACCGGCTTTTCATCCCCGTCGTCCATGGTCACACTGGCCAGGACCTCGACTTCCGGGCCGGCTCGTTCGACCACTGGCGCCCGGACAAAAACGGCGTGCAACGGTTGCTCGAGCCCGTCGACGTCGAGGTCGGCTTCAAAAGAGTCGCGTTGACGGCCGAAGGCGTTACGGCGCACAGAGATATCAATGGCGCCGAAGTGATGCTGGTCGGGCCGGCCGTCGAGGATCTCCGTCGCCAGCAGGATCATGCCGGCGCATGTCCCGAGGGCGGGCATCCCATCAGCCAGCCGTTCCCCCAATGGGCCCAGCAGGCCCGAGCTCTGAAGGAGGAACGACATCGTCGTCGACTCCCCGCCCGGCAGGACGATGGCCCGCGCCCGTCGCAATTCGGCCGGCCCCCGCACCTCGAAGGCATCCGCCCCGAGGTGGCGCAGCAGCTCTATGTGCTCGCGAAAATCACCCTGGAGGGCGAGGACGCCAACCCGCTCGGGCGGCCGCGCCAACACCTGGGGGCACCTTTCCCACCCGGCTTCCTGGCCCCTACCAGCCCCGGTCCGAGAGCCGGGTGGCGACCTCGCCCGACTCTTGGCCTCGCATCGCCTCGCCGAGGCCCCGGCTCACCTTGGCCACGATCTCGGGGTCGGCGTAGTGCGTCGTCGCCTCCACTATCGCCCGGGCGAAGCGAGGCGGGTCGGAACTCTTGAAGATGCCGGAGCCGACGAATACGGCCTGCGCTCCCAGCTGCATAACCAGAGCGGCGTCGGCCGGGGTGGCCACACCACCGGCGCAGAACAAGGGCACCGGGAGCTCGCCCGCTCCCGCCACTTCCCTCACCAGTTCGACCGGGGCACGAAGGTCCTTGGCCCACGCATACAGCTCGGCCGCGTCGGCCTGGGTCAGTTTGCGGATGTCGCCCACGATCTGGCGCAAGTGGCGCACCGCCTCTTTGACGTCGCCGGTGCCGGCCTCGCCCTTGGACCGGATCATGGCCGCACCTTCGGAAATCCGGCGCAACGCCTCCCCCAGGTTGTTCGCGCCGCACACGAACGGCACGGTGAACGGCCACTTGTCGATGTGGTGCTCGTCGTCCGCCGGGGTCAGGACCTCGCTTTCGTCGATATAGTCCACCCCGAGGACTTCAAGCACCCTTGCCTCTGCGAAGTGCCCGATCCGGGCCTTGGCCATGACCGGGATGCTCACCGCCTGCTTGATCGCTTCGATCAGCGCCGGGTCGCTCATCCGGGCCACGCCCCCATCACGACGGATATCGGCGGGCACCCGCTCCAGGGCCATTACCGCGGCGGCGCCGGCATCCTCGGCCACCTTGGCGTGCTCAGCCGTGACCACGTCCATGATGACGCCGCCGCGGAGCTGGGTGGCCAGCCCACGCTTCACCAACATCGTGCCCTTCAGGTGCTGGGCATCCTGGGGCTCTCGGCTCCCGGTCACTCCGGTCTTCGTCTGTGCTGGTTTGGCCGGCCCGTCGCTGTAACTCATAGGCCCATGGTACAGGCGGCTCGGCCCAGCCATTTTCCGTTTCGCCAGCCCGGTGCGGGCGGCGGGGCGCTCGAGCTACAGCTCCCGCAGCGCCTCGACCCGGTCCTTCAGCGGTGTCGCAGGCGCTCGCCCGACGCCGGGATCGACGAACCAGAGCTGAGCCGTGGCCCGCGACGCGCCCCGGACGGCCGTACTGTTCGACGCCATCTTTTCGAGGGCGGCAATCAGCCCCGGTGGGTAACGGGTAAAGCTGACGGCAGCACGGTCCATGGCCGTCACCGGCTCAGGCGGGGAAAGGAACGTCGCCCCGATCCCGAGGGTCGCCACCGTCACGGTCGCCGGCAGCATGTCCTGGGAACGGATGCGCGTCAACTGCTGAGCCACCACACCCTCGAGTTCGATCCGGGTCAGCTCGTCGAGCAGCCCCTGCGTCACCACCAGGGTGGCGGTCCGCCGGCTGCGGCCGCAGACGGCGGCGTTCAGGCCCGGCTCGTCGCGTACTCTCACGTCCGGGTGGCCTATGCCGACGGTGGCACAGAGGGCGTCGACGAGGTTGAGCAGACGGGCGTGCCGTCTGGGGTCGGCCGGGGTGCCCCCTAGCGCTCGCCTGGCCAGCGGCTCGGCCGCCCGCCACATGACCGCCGCCACCAGCAAGGTGCCGACCAGGAAGGAGACGATCCCGGCCAGCCAGCCGACGCCCCACCAGAACAGCAGACCTATGGCGATCCCGAGCGGCACCGATGCCGCCGCCACCAGTACGACGGCCCGCTGGCGGTTGGCCGCCGCCCGAGAGCGGAGCGCGTCGGCCGGTACGGCCGAGATGATGTCGTACGGGTCCTCGTGGGTCAGCTTCAATTCCTGCTACCTGGCTGTCGCGCTATCAAGCTCCTACGCCGGCGGGCTCCGGCTCAGAAGGCGACAGGACAGGCAGTTTACCCACCTCGAGCAACTCGGTGAGCTGCGCCGCCGGCACGGGACGGGCGAAATGGTAGCCCTGACCCTGAGGGCAGCCCAGTTCTTTCAGCAGCTCGGCCTGTTCGGCGGTCTCGATGCCCTCGGCCACCACCTCCAGGCCATAAGTGTCGGCAATGGAAAGGATCGCCATCACGATCGACAGGTCGTGGGGGTCGGGCAGCTGGGACGTGAACGCCTGGTCGACTTTGACCGTGGTGGCCGGCAACTGCTTGAGGTAGGCAAGAGAGCTGTAACCAGTGCCGAAATCGTCGATGGCGATGCCAAAACCGGCCTCACGCAGCTCGCCGAGCAGAGAAGTGCTCGTGGTCGCATCTTCCATGACGGCCGATTCGGTGACCTCGATCACGATCGAACCGGGATCCAGCCCGTCGTTCACGAGCCCGCGCACGCTGTTGAGCAAGGAGGTACCGCGCAACTGTAGAGGCGACACGTTGACAGCCACCTTGAACTCCGGCGACATTTGCGACCATAGCTTGACGTGGCTGGCCGCCTCGGCCAAGACGACGTCGCCGATCTCACCGACGAGCCCCAGTTCCTCGGCCAGCGGGACGAAGTCTTTGGCCGCCACCAGGCCCCGCAATGGGTCCTGCCAGCGGACCAGCGCTTCGGCGCCGACCAGGGAGCCTGTGTGCAGGTCGACAATGGGCTGGTAATGGGTAAGCAACTGGTGGGCTTCCAGCGCCAGGCGTAACAACCGTGAACCTTCCGCCCTCTTTTCCAGGTCAGGGCGGGTGCGTGGGTCATAATGACAGACACTGCCCCTGGCCCGCCCCTTCGCCTGGTACATGGCGGCGTCGGCCTGGCTCAAGAGCTGGGCCACCGTGGACGATGGCCCGCCGCTGACCACGCCGGCGCTCACGCTGACCCACAACTGCCTGTCGGCGAGCACCACCGGCTCTGTGAAGGCACCCATTATGTGGGAAACGACCACGTCGAGCTGGGCGTCGTCCGTGATGTCCTCGACGAGCACCACGAACTCGTCGCCGCCCATACGGGCCACGGTGTCGACCGAACGGACGGACTGGCGCAAGCGGGCCGCCACCGCCCGGAGCAACTTGTCGCCGACGTCGTGGCCGGCGGAGTCGTTCACCGTCTTGAAGTGGTCGAGGTCGAAGAACATGACCCCTATGTTCTGGCCCTCCCGCCGGCACCGTTCGAGGGCGTGCGCCATGCGGTCCTCGAGCAGGCTCCGGTTGGGCAACCCCGTCAGGTGGTCGTGCATCGCCTGGTAGGCGAGCGCCCGTTCCGACGCCTTTTGCTGGGTGATGTCCCTGATCACCTGGGACACGCCGGTCACGTGGCCGCTCCTGTCACGCAGTGGCGCCAGGCTGACCGAGACTTCGACCCGGGAGCCGTGTTTACAGATACGTACGGTCTCGACTCGCCGGATGACCTCGCCGGCCCAGGCCCGGGCCAGCAGCTCGGCGGCCTCGATTTGGCGGTCGGGCGGCACCAATATCGACATCGAGGCGCCGAGCGCCTCCTTCTCCTCCCACCCGAACAGCTCCCCGGCGGCGTGGTTCCAGATCTCGATGACGTCGCCGGGACCGGCGCCGATGATGGCCTCGTCGCACTCTTCGGCGATCGAAGCCAACAAAGCCTGCCGCTGGACGGGCCCGTTCCGCTGGGGCCGGCCTTTGGCGACGACGACGTAGAGCTGGTCGCCGTTGCCGCCCGCTAACGAGCGGGGTTGGAGCGCGATGTCGAAAGGCCTTTTACCCACGCCCCGAATGCGCCAAGATGCGGCGCTGACCCGGCCCGTACGGGTGGCCTGCCTCAACGACTTACGAGCCGCCGGCCGCTGCGGCTCGTCCACGAAACGGACCAGGTCCTGGCCGATCAGCTCGGGCGGGTCATAGCCGAACAGCGAGGCCATGTCGTCGTTCACGAACACCACATGACCGGCGCCGTCCAGCACCCCGAGGCCCAAGGGGGCGCCGCCCGCCATCCCCGGGACGTGCATGTTTACGAGATCACCCGGGAGCCTAGCGGGACCTGGACGCGCGTGAACAACCGTGGGACTTCTCTACCCGTCACCGGTGCCGGGCAATCAAGCGAGCGCTGAGAATGGAGAAGGATGAGAAACAAGGGGAACAAGTAAGCCACGGTACCTCCGCGGGCAGCATAAGGGTCACGGGCCGAAGAGGGATGCCGAAGACTGACAAGGAGAGGGTCGTGAGCCCAATTGCCGCTTCACGGGGGAAAGCGTACGTGGGATGCTCCGGCTGGTCGTACGCCCACTGGCGGGGGACCGTCTACGACCCGGCGCTATCGCCGAAGGAGTGGTTCTCGGATTACTCCCGGCGGTTCGCCACCGTGGAGGTCAACAACACCTTTTACCGGTTGCCGGAGCCGGCCACTTTCAAAGCGTGGCGTGACCAGGCGCCCCGCGGCTTTGTCTACGCGCTGAAGCTCAACCAGTACGGCACGCACCGCCGGCGGCTGCGCGAACCGCGCACCTGGCTGCCCAACTATGTCGAGCGCGCCGTGCTCCTCGGCCCTGCCCTGGGGCCGAACCTGGTGCAGTTACCCCCGAGGTGGAAGCGGGACACCGAGCGGCTGGAAGAGTTCCTCGAACCGGCCACTTCGGGTGAGATCGGCCCCAAGACGTTGCGCTGGGCAGTCGAGTTCCGCGACCCGTCCTGGTTGCACGAAGACACCTATGAAGTGCTCCGTAGGTATAAAGCGGCACTTTGTGTTCACGACCTTCTGCCGGACCACCCCTGGGCCATGACCTCGGACTGGGCTTACTGTCGTTTCCACGGCCCTCTCGCCCACGGCCCGGGGGCGCGGCGCCAGAAGTACTCCGGCGACTACGGCCCTGCTGGTCTGGCCGGACCAGCCCAGGCGCTGAGCGCGTGGCAGGACCAAGGTTGCGACGTGTATGCCTATTTCAACAACGACGAGGGCGGGGCGGCGGTGAGGGACGCGGCGTGGCTCAGGGAACGGCTAGGGTCGTAGCGTGGCTTTTCTGCCTGCATTGTTCTTGCCGGGACCGTTAGGGGCGCTGCTCGCCACCGAAGTCAGCGGTGCTGCATGGCCATGGGTTTACGGGATGGCCGCCAGCCTCGTGTTCATTGGGATCATTGCCATACCGGCCGCCTGGCTGAACTCGCGCGACCATAAACGGCGCCAGCGCGAACGATCGGCCACCCGCTGATCAGGGGGGTTGCTCATCTGGCGAGTGCCGGGCGGCAAGATGGCCGCGTCAAGGCAGTCGTGTCAGGCCGGGCGGGTCGCTGCCGTCGCCCTGGCTCTTGTGGCCCGCCGGTTCCGCAACGTTAAGTAGAGGGCGGCGGACCAACCGACCAGCAGCAACAGCCAGTAACTGACGGCGCGGTAGACCAGGGTGCCGGCCGTCGCCAGTGACGCCGGGTCGTGGAACCCGGTCAGCACCTCCACCAGGCCCCCCTCGACAAGCCCCAGGCCGCCTGGCGTAATGGGCAGCTCCACCAGCACCTGGGCGGCGGCGTAGGAAATGAGGATGCCTTTCCAAGGCACCGGCGCGCCCACGGTCAGCAGGGCCGTTATCAACACGACCGAGTCCAGTACCCAATTGAGCGCGGCCGCCCCAAAGCAGGCCAACCAGAGTCGCGGCGGCGGGTTGAAGCTGTCCATTTGGCGCAGGGCGCCCTGGGCCGAGCGGAGGTGACGCAGGACCGAGGAAGGCAGGATGCGCTCGGCGCCGCGAAGGAGCTTGCCGATCAAGGAACCGAGCAGTGCTGCTCGCCGGAACAATGCCGCCGCCACCAGAGCGCCCGCCAGCACAAAGGTCAATACCGGCAGCAATTCGAGCCTCAGGCCCGGGGCGAAGGCGGCGCCGGCAACGGCCACTGCGGCCAAGGCTGCCGTCGCCAGTGCCCCAGCCGATAGCTGAGACCAGATGGCCAGGATCGGTGTGGCACCGAGCCACTGGTACTGGCGGAACGTGTAGCCCTCGGCGAACAACGTCCCCGCAGGCAGCGATAACGAGACTGCGTTGCTGGCCAACGTGACCGGCACCAGATCGGGCACCCCGACGGGAAGCCCTCCGACCCTGAGGAGCCTTTGCTGCAGCCAGGACAGCGCCACCATCGAACAACCCTCGGCGACGACGGCGATGATGAGCCAGTGCCAATGCAAGTGGTCGAAAGCGCCGGCTACCTCGCCGAGGTGGCCCACCCGGCGGAGCAGGAAGATGGCGGCGCCGCCGAGGACGAGCAACTCCACTCCACGACGCAGCACCCAGGCCCTGGTCCAGCGCCCAGCGCGAGGCTTCCGGCCGGCTACCAGCGGACCGGCAGGAGCTACTTCAGGGGCACCGTCGTCCCCTGCGCCATGAGGGGGCGAGGGTTGCAACCTCGTGCCAGGCTAGTGGCGTTACAGCCACAGAACAGAGCATTACGGTGCTGGTTTGCCGCCCGCTCGCGCCCCGTCCTGGCCATTTGCCGCGTCGTTCAGCCCGCGCCAGGCTCACTACCGTATGGAGCCTCCGTTTTTGGCCCCCGGCTGGATCCGCTCTTCGGCACCGGCGTCAAACTGATAAGTTCCTGAATAGGGAGGTCTTCCCACGGTTTGAGCGTCCCGCCTAGGGGGTACCGTGCGAGGATGTTGGAAGCCATGAGCCTCCGGATCTTCCGCCCGACAAGCAGTCGCTCAAGCGGAGCGCTCAAACGCCGAGCCAATAGCGTGGAACATCATCATTTCGAACTGCCCCGTCTTCGCGAGCTGTTCCGGCACGCCATACCGCAGATCGTCGAAGCCATCCTCGTCCCCCTGGGCCTCTTCTATGCCGGGCTTTCCCTGTTAGGCCCGAAGGGGGCGATCTGCACCGCTCTGGCGTGGAACTTCGCCGCTCTGCTGCGGCGGATATGCCGCCGGGAGCGGCTGCCAGGTGTGCTCCTCCTCGGCACCGTCGGGCTCACAGCCCGTTCTGTGATCGCGCTGGTCAGTTCGAGCAGCCTGTTCGTCTACTTCCTGCAGCCCTCGTTGGGGACGGCGCTGTTAGGGGCGGCGTTCCTGTTGTCGGTGCCGCTGGGCTGCCCTCTGGCCGAGAAGCTGGCCCACGATTTTGTCCCGCTGCCCCCGTCGTTCTTCAAGCGGCCGAAAGTCCGGCAGCTCTTCGTCCGCATCAGCCTGCTGTGGGCGCTGGTCAGCTTGATCAACGCCGCAGGCACGCTGGCTTTGCTGGTGAACGTGCCCATCGGCGCCTTCCTGGCAGCCAAGACCGGTTTCTCGTGGGCACTTACGGTCGGGGCCGTGGTGCTGTCGTCTTGGTGGTTCCGTCGCAGCCTGCGCCGCCACAACGCCGAGCCGGTCCCCGTCCCTGCCGACTGAGGCCCGGCCGAGGCCCCTGTTTACACTGGGCCGCCGGCGTTCCTCAGTTGACCGAACTCATGGACGGCCACTAGGCGCCCGGGTCGTCCCACCACCAGGCCAGCCCAACCAGGCCCGGGCCCGTATGAGCCACCATGACAGGGCTGAACGACCCGACAAAAGCGGTGGCCGGCTGGAACCGCCGGCGCACCTCCGTCATCAGCTCGTCGGCTACGGCGGGCTCCACGGCGTGCATGGCCGCCACGTGCAGCGCTGCGCCCCTCGCCCGTTCCGCCGGGATCTCGCGAGCCCAGATGTCGATTATCCGTTGCCGCGCCAGGCGGCTGCCTCGGGCCGGCCGCAGTGGCTTCACTTTTCCTTTTCTGAACTCGAAAACCGGGTTCAGCCCGAGCCACCGGGCCCCCCACGCCGCCGCACCGGGCACCCGCCCGCCCCGGGCCAGGTAGTCGAGGGACGGCAGCGTAGCCAGCAGCCTGACCCGGCGGGCAGCACGCTGCGCTCGCTCGACGACCGCGTCCAGTGGAAGACCATCGTGGGCTGCCCTGGACGCGGCCAGCACCACAAGTCCTTCTGCACCGGCCGCCGTCCCGGTGTCGACGACCGCTACTTTTTTCCCGTTCGGCGTTTCTCCCTCGAGCAAACCGGTGGCCAGACGGGCGGACTGGTAGACGGCGCTCATCTCGTGCGCCAGCGTGAGGATGACGACGCCCTCGCCCTGATCGGCCCGGCGGGCGGCGTCGGCCAGCTCGCCCGGAGCGGGGCCTGACGTGCTGAGCCCTTCCCCGGACCGGCTCAGTACCTCCTCCAGGCTGAGCTCGCCGTCGCGGTACTGCTGGCCGCCGATGGCCACCCACATCGGGACGACGGTGACTCCGCTGGCATTTACGACTTCGACAGGGAGCGAGGCGGCGCTGTCGGTCACCACACCGACGCTCAGCTTGGCGCCTCCGCCACATCGCGGCCGGGTTTGCTCCCCGTGTCCCGGTCGAAGACCAGCCGGTGGAGGTAAACCGAGGGAACCGGCTGGGCCGGCCGGGCGTTACCCATGAGCCGCTTGGCCACCATCGGGACCAGCACCGCGACCGCGGCCGCAACTCCCCGGCGGCCGTGCACGCGGGCGGCGACCGGGACCAGGAGGAGGTCGGCGATGAACGAACCTAGAGCCGTCTCCCCGGCCAATTTGCCCAGGGCCAAGCCGGCCAACAACACGCCTGAGCCCACAGGGGCCGTCACCAGCAGGGCCCCCATAGCCGGAGAGATGCCTCGTCCGCCTGCACCACCGAGGAACGGCGACCAGTTGTGGCCGGCCACAGCGGCAGCCCCCGCCAGTGCCCTGCCCACCGGATGGTCGCGGCCGGCGAGC
The DNA here is from genome assembly GCA_035502515.1 of Acidimicrobiales bacterium. Classification (GTDB taxonomy): domain Bacteria; phylum Actinomycetota; class Acidimicrobiia; order Acidimicrobiales; family Palsa-688; genus Fen-671. The sequence goes on along the minus strand of DATJUH010000065.1, from coordinate 39,709 downwards.
AGCGGGCCGACGGCTCCCTTGGCCAGCTCGAGCAATCCGACTACCACCAGAGGTCCGGCCCCGGCCACTTCGTACAACCCGGTGCCCGAGACGGTGCCAGTACCGACCCCCCGAAGGTCCACGCCGGCCCGCCGTTTGGCGCCAATGTTGGCGAAGGGGATGGCGCCGGCGCCAAACCCGAGCGCGATCGGGCCAAGCGCTCGGCCAAGGCATATCGGCGTGGCGTGCAACGGAGCTTTCACGGAGTCCTTTCCCTCGCCCGTTCTGGTTAGCAGATCGCAGCCCGAGGGTACCGGTAACCACCGAAACGGGCCAGGTGTACCGTACCCTGAAGGTGGACCGGATGACCGACGTAAGGAGCACAGATGGAGACGTTGCTCATCGTCTTGGTGATCGGTTGCGCCGTTGCCTTTGTGGTGCAGGTGGGGCGTGGCATATGGGCTCGAGCGCGCACGGTGGAGCGTCACCAGCAGGCTCTGGACACCCTGGCGGGCATTACGCAACGTCCGGACACGCTGGAAGATGGTTCGGCCGGCCTTTCTGAGCACCAGGCTCACGTCCGGTTGATCGGCCCGGGCGGGCAGGTCTCGATGCCGGAAACCGCGGCGTTACCTCCGCCCCGGGCCCTTCCGTCGAGCGCCTCTCCGTTCCGGCGGCCCTCTCGTAGTTCGCCTCTGCCCACCGCGTTCGAAGAAACCGGGTACGAAGGGTCAGGGTACGAAGGGTTCTCGTACGGGGCGGGAACCTCGGCCTACTCCGTCAGCCCCGAAGTCACCCGGCCCACGCCGGTCAGCGTCCCCCTCCCCCCGGTGGCCCATGCGCGGGACTCGGAGCTCTCGGCCCAGGGGACTGTTCCAGGCCAGGAGACCGTGCCGGAGCACGACACCCTTCCAGGCCAAGAAACCATTCCGGGCCAAGAAACCATTCCGGGCCAAGAAACCATTCCGGGCCTGCCTCCGCAACCAGCTCCACCAGCGGTACAGCCGGTACAGGGCGGAGTATTCGTCGAGCCTCCAACCGTGCCCGTACCTATTGTCCAACCGCAGGTCTTTTACTTCGATGACCTGTCCGGGCGGACGGAGGCACCCGAGGGGACGGGCGGAAAACACCGTCGGCTGAGCCGCCGGCGGAGGCGCAACGATGTGACCGCCGAGCACCTTCTCCCTGCTCTTCCACCTCCGCCTGCCGTCGCCTTGAGCGAGATACCCGCCCCCGCCCATTCAGCCGGTAGGCATTCGACCGAAGGACCGGGAACGGCCGGGCGCGGCGGGCACGGGACCGGAGGGCGCAAGTCCGCTGTCGGGGTCGTGCTGGCGGCCGCGGCCATATGCGTCGCGGTGGTGGCCATCGGGGTGACAATTGTGGGGTTACCGGGCCACAGTTCACCCGGGGCCCAAACGGCCGGTAAGGCGAGCCCAACGTCGACCGCGGTCCGGTCGCATCCGACGACCACCCTGCGCCCGAAACCGACGACTACTACCACACCGCCCAAGCCGGCCGTTCTCGTCTCCAGCCAGAACGGCACCGCCACCTATGACCTGAGTTCGCCCTCGGCCTCCATTGTCGTCACCGCCAGCGGGCCCTGCTGGTACGAGGTTAGGGCCAACAGCCCGCTGGGCCAGATCATCAACGAGGGGACTCTGGAAGCAGGCTCGCGGTTCTCGGTGACGGGCCCGGCCTGGATCCGGCTGGGCAACCCGCCGGCCGTAGCCGTAAAAGTGGACGGCACGCCTATGACCGTGCCGGACTCCCAGGTCGGCCTGCCGCTCAACCTGCAGTTCACGCTCGGCTGATCTCGCTCTGGGGCTGGGGTCGCCTGGACGCGGCCCCGAGGCCGAGGTGCGACGCCCTCCACCTGAGAGGCCCTCGAGCTGAAAGATGAGCCTGGTTCAGGGTCTCCCTGGGCTCACGGTCCCGAGGCCCGCCAGGCGTCCCACGTGGGCACGAGAGACCGGGCCGCCCGAGCCTCGTCGGCCCGCCCGATCGGGGTGACCCGAGGGGCATTGGCCAGAACCTCGTGGTCCTCGCCGGCCACCTCGATGAGTGCCGCCGCCAGAGCAGCGACCGTTTCGGGGCTCTCGGTCTCGGTTGGCTCGATCATGAGCGCCTCGGGCACCACGAGCGGGAAATAAACGGTGGGGGCGTGAAAGCCCTTTTCCAACAACCGTTTCCCGACGTCGAGGGCACGCAGCTCGTGGGCCGCCCCTGGTGCTGCCTTGGTGGAGACGACGGCTTCGTGCATGACCGGACGGTCGTACGGCACGGCATAGGTGCCGCGCAGTTGAGCGAGCAACCAGTTGGCGTTCAATACCGCCGCCTGCGAGACGCGCCCCAAACCATCGGAACCGTTGGCGATGATGTAGGCCCAGGCCCGTGCCAGGGCCAAGGCGTTGCCATGCCATCCGTGCACCCTGCCGATCGAGCGCTCCGGCGTGTGCCACGCGAAGCTGCCGTCGTCGAGGCGCTTGGGCACGGGCCCTGGCAATAGGTCCGCCAGGTCGCGCGTCACGGCCACCGGGCCGGCGCCGGGGCCGCCGCCGCCGTGCGGGACGGCAAAAGTCTTGTGGAGGTTCATATGGACGATGTCGAACCCCATGTCGCCGGGCCTGGTGACGCCCAGGATGGCATTGAGGTTGGCGCCGTCGTAATAGAGGAGGCCACCCGCCTCGTGCACGGCTTCGGCCAGCTCGGCAATGTCCTCTTCGAACAGGCCGAGGGTGTTGGGGTTGGTGAGCATGATGCCGGCCACCTCGTCGTCGAGGTGCCGGCGGAGCTCGCCCGGGCTGACGAGGCCGCGAGAGTCGGACGGGATGCTGACGGTAGTGAAGCCGGCCAGGCTCACCGACGCCGGGTTGGTCCCGTGAGCGGAGTCGGGGATGAGGATCTTGGCGGGCGATCGTCCCCGCTCGCGGTGCCAGGCCCGCATGATCAGCAGGCCTGTCAGCTCGCCCGAAGCACCCGCTGGTGGCTGCAAGGTGGCACTGTGCATCCCCGTAATGCGGCAAAGGGCGTCGCTCAGGCTCCACAGCAGTTCCAGCCAACCCTGGGCGTAGGCGGCGGGCGTGGCCGGGTGTACCTGAGCGAGGCCGGGCAGGGCGGCGGCTTCGTCGCACAGCTTCGGGTTGTACTTCATCGTGCAGGACCCGAGTGGGTAAGCCCCCAGGTCCACCGAGTACTGCCTATGGCTCAACCGGGTCATGTGCCCGACCAGGTCACGCTCGGAGACCTCGGCCACGGCGGGAGGCTCGGGGCGGAGCTCGCCGGCAGGGACCAGTTCTTCGGCGGGCCAATCCGGGATCCCGGTCGAGCGGAACGAGGCCGCCCGCCTCCCCGGGACGGAAAAGTCGAAGATGGTCGGCTCTTCTTCGTGGCCGAGCAGAGGAGCCGAAGCCGCCTTGCCGCCGGGAGCGGCCGGCGTTACCGGAGTGGCAGGAGCAGTCACGACACCACCTTTTCCATAGCGGCCACGTAGGCGTCGACCTCGGCCCGGGTGCGCTTCTCGGTCACTGCCACGAGCAGGCCGCTGTGGCCGCCCGTCTCGACGGGTATGCCGGCCAGGAAACCTTCATCAGCCATACGCTCGACCACTACTTCTGCCGGGAGCGGGAGCTTGACGGCGAACTCGTAGACCACCGGCGCCTCCGCGAAAGGTTCGACCCCCGGCACTGCCAAGAGCGCCTCCCTGGCGTACCGGGCGCCGCGCGCGCATCGCACGGCCAGTTCCCGCAACCCCTGCGTGCCGAGCCATGCCAGCTGGACCATGGCCGCCACGGCCACCAGGGTCTCGTTGGTACAGATGTTGGAGGCGGCCCGCTCGCGCCTGATGTCCTGTTCCCTGGCCCGCAAAGTAGTGACGTAGGCGGTCCGGCCCGAACCGTCTGTCGTCCGGCCCACGAGGCGCCCCGGCAGGCGGCGCACATGCTCGTTGGCCACGGCAAACATGCCGAGGTAGGGGCCCCCAAAGGCCAGGGGTGTCCCCAGCGGTTGGCCCTCGGCCACCGCCACGTCTGCCCCCTGCTCCCCCGGCGTCCTTAACAGCCCGGCCGACACGGGGTCGAACACGGCCACCAGCGCCGCCCCGGCGCGATCGGCCGCCTCCCTCGCCTGGGTCAGGGGGTCGATGCAACCGAAGTAGTTCGGGCAGGCGGCCACCAGAGCCGCCGGCGGCTCGCCGCCAACGGCGTCCGGGCCGCTCTCGGCCTCGCCGGCCATCGCCTCCCAGCTGGTCCGGCCATCGACGAGGGGCACGTCCACGAGGACGACGCCTTTGCCCGCCGTAAGTGTGGCCAGCGCCTCGCGCCAGCGCGGGTTGAGCCCGGCGCTCACCCATACGGCGTGGCGCCCCGTGGCCGCCATCGCCAGGTTGACTGCTTCAACCGTGGCCGTAGCACCGTCGTATATGGATGCGTTCGCCACCGGGAGCCCCGCCAGCCGGGCTACGAGGGTCTGGTACTCGAAGAGCGCCTGCAGGACCCCCTGGGCCACCTCCGGCTGATAAGGCGTATAGGAGGTGACGAACTCGGAGCGGCCGGCCAAAGCGCGTGTCACCGCCGGGATGTCGTGGTCGTACGCCCCCCCGCCGGCAAAGCAGACGAGGTCGCTGCCGGCGCGGTTCTGGTTGGCGAGGCGGGCCATTTCCTGGGCGGCGTCGGGCTCGGAAAGACCCGGCGGTAAATCGAGGCCGCCGGCCAGACGGAGCGCGCCGGGGACGCAGGCGAACAGCTCGTCTGCGCCCGACAGCCCTAGATCGCCGAGCATGCGGGCAAAATCATCATCGGTATGGGGTACGTAACTGGTCATTGACTTTCCGGTTGAATGCGGTCCCGTCGGAGCCCTACACCAACCTAGAGGCGCGTAGGGCCTCTTTTGATAAAGGGAAGGCGCTTGACGTGGCCCGGGAGGTCCCTGCCCCTGGCCGCCACTCCCACTGGGGCGGCGTCGGGCAGGTCCGGTGGCACGAAGCCCATTCCTATGCCGCAGCCGAGGACGGGGGAGAAATTGCCGCTCGTCAGCTCGCCCACGGCCCGCCCTTGGGCCATCACGGCGTAGCCGGCCCGGAGAGGTTGGCGTCCTTCACCCACAATGCCCCTCAGTACCCGCACCAGGCCGTTTTGGCGCTGCTCGAGCAGAGCCTCGCGCCCCGTGAAGCCCCCTGGCTTGTCCCAGGCCACCACCCAGGACAGGCCGGCTTCCAGAGGAGTGATGCCGGGGCCGAGCTCGTGGCCATGAAGAGGCAGGCCCGCCTCCAGCCTGAGCGTGTCGCGGGCACCCAGGCCGGCCGGGACTGCCCCTGCCGTCACGATGGCCTCCCAGAGGTCGGTCGCCGCACCGGCGGGGACGGCGCACTCGACGCCGTCCTCGCCCGTGTAGCCCGTGCCCCCGACGAGCACAGGCGTACCTTGCCACTCGAGGGTCTGAACCCTGAAGTGGCCCACCGTGGCCGCCTCCGGGAAAACGGTGGCCAGGACTTGGCGGGCGCGGGGCCCTTGCACTGCCAGGACCGCTCGGTCGGCGGTGACGTCGTTGCCTCCGATGGCGCCCAGCACCCTGGACGTGTTGGAGGCGTTGGGCATAACGTCGAAACGCTCCTCCTCCACCCACCACACGATGAGGTCGTCGAGGACCGAGCCCTCTGCGTCCAGCAGATGGCTGTACTGGGCCCGGCCGGGGCTGACCTTGCCCAGGTCGTTGGTTAGGGCGCGCTGAAGGGCGGCCCGGGCGCCGGGGCCAACGAGGCGGACCGTGCCAAGGTGGCTCACATCGAAGATGGCCGCATCCCGGCGGCAGGCCATGTGCTCGGCGAGCGTGCCCGTCCCGAACTCGAGGGGCATGTCCCAGCCGCCGAAAGGGACCATCCGCGCCCCATGGTCGCGGTGCCAACCGTCCAGTGGGCTATGCCGCAGCACCGGCGCGGAGCTCGATCCTTCATCACCGCCCCGCTCTTCGCCCGGACTTCGCCCGGAAATCTCCGTAGTCACCGATCCAGGATATATGGCACCGGCAGTCGGCCCGCCCGAGCGGGCTGGGGCAACAGCGCCGCCAATGGAGGCGGCGCCGGGGAGCTGATCTCGGCGGTTAGTGAGCCGCCTGGGCTCTTTGGCCGAAGGCCCCCCCTGCCAAACCATTGCTGCTCCCGGTGGCCGAAGTACCGGCCGGGTGGGCGTCCGTGCGGGACTCCCGCAATTCTGTGATGGCGGCGTCGACTTCGGAGACGATCCGCTCCATCCCGAGCACGATGCTGAGAACGCCCTGGCCTCCGCGGAGCATGTCGAACAGCTCCTCACCGGAATGGGCCAGGACGCTGCGGTCGTCGGCAATGACCAGGCTGGCGCTGGCCACGCTGCCCCCCGAGGCGCGGAGGCATTCGATCGCCTTCCGCGTATGCCTGAGGGAAACGCCGGCATCGAGCAACTGTTTGATGACCTTCAGTTGCAGGAGGTCGGTGTACGAATAAACCCGCTGCGTACCGCTCCCGCGGGCGTCGCTGATCGAGGGTCTTAGCAGGTCAGTGCGGGCCCAGTAGTCCAATTGCCGGTAGGTGATCCCAACGATGTGGCAGACCTGGGGACCCCTGAAACCTTCCTCGAGGCCCTCTCCTGCCAGCGGCAACGCATGCGTGTTCTCACGCCCTTCCATCTCCACCCTCCCTCAGGACCCGTACCAGAAAAGTAGTTACATCAGTGTGGCCCAGCCGGGCCACAACCGCAAGCACAAGCTCGAGGTACGACTGCGGCCGGCGACCGTCGCCCGGCTGCGGTCCTCGGTCGTCCTGTCACGCACGACGGGCTAACCCGACGGCATCAGGGCGAACATCACCTCTGGTATTGACTAGCACCACGACCGGCCCGACGTCGTTGTGCACCTTGGCATCTCTGCTCATTTGTCGAAATCTTCGGGGCGGACGCCCTCGATGAACTCGTGGAACTGGGCCACGAGCTCGTCACCGTCCGCCTGGTCCTCGAGCTCTTCACGCTGGGCAATAACGATCCCTTCGGCATCGAGCAGGGCTTCTTCGGCGTAGATGGTGGCTCCGGCCCGGATGGCCAGGGCGATGGCGTCCGAAGGCCTCGCGGACACGACGTAGTTATTGCTGGCCCGGCGCAGCCGCAGCTCAGCGAAAAACGTCTGGTCCTTGAGCTCCGTAATCACGACGTAGTCCAACACGACTCCGAGCTCGGTCAACACGTCCCGCATCAGGTCGTGCGTCATAGGCCTCTTCGTCACGACTCCCTGAAGGGCGGCGGCGATGGCTTCCGCCTCAGGGCGCCCGATGTATATCGGCAGGGTACGGTCTCCGGAGGCCTCTTGCAGTAACAGGATCGGCGTGTTGGTCGGAAGCTCGACTCGGACAGCGGAGAGGTGCATCTCGACCATGAGTGAACGTTACAGCGACTGAGGGTTCACCCGGCAGGCGCCCCCCGCCCATCGGCCCAAAAGGTCGTGGTTTCAAACCGAAAAGTCGATGGCACGAAACCGGTGCCCCGGAGGGCCGGATAGGCCGGTCCGGCCATTGCGGTCCGGCCATTGCGGGCCGGCCACTGTGGGCCGGCCAGTGTGGGCCCCGGCCTGTGTGGGCCGGCCTGTGAGGACAAGGCCGGTGGGGACAGGCCAGTGTGGGAAGGCCAGTGTGGGAAGGCCAGTGAGGACAGGCCAATCAGTGGAGGTTCGCCAACGCCGAGCGCAGGAGAGCGGCCCGAAGCTCTCCGCCCAGGGTGGAAAGCTCTTCCACCGCTTGCGCGGCAGCCTCGCGAGCCTCCGGGTTGCGTTGACGGATAAGCGGCATGATGACCTGCTCGACGAGCCCCGCCTCCCGGTCGGCGGCGCCCTTGTAGGCACGGAGGTGCCGGGCCTCGACACCATGACGGGCGAACGCCGCCGCCAGCCTGGTGACGGTGGCCGCCTCTTGGGTGTAGTAGCGGGCGCCCCCGATCACTTTGTGCGTGACGAGGGCAAACGCTTCGAGCTCTCGCACGGTCTCGACATCCGCCCCGGTCTCCTCGATGAGCTCCTCGAGGGTCAGCTCCTGCCCGGCCGCCGTACCCTCAACCCCTGGCCCCGTGCCCGCTCGCCCCGTGCCCGCTCGCCCCGTGCCCGCTCGCCCTGGGGCAGCCGCTCTGGCGCCGCCGGCCCGGTGGGCGGCTACCACCTTCTCTTCCCGGTTTGCCCTGGTGCCATCGGGCCGGCGATGGGAGTTACGTCCGCCCTGGCGGGCGCCGGCAGTGGTGGCAAGGCCGCCTCCGTCAGGTTGACCGGCCGGCGTTCTTCGATGGAGAGCACCTCGCTCCTCGGGCTCAGCCGGCTCGACGTAGCCGCCGAGGGGCGGGCCCGTGTCAAACAGTTGCGGCCCCGGCCCGCTAACAAGGTCCTCGGCCTCGCCGGGGCCACCCCTCTGGACGGCAGCACCGGTCTGGCCAGCACCGGTTACGGGATCCGCCGTAGGCTCCGGCGCCGCTTCTGTTTCCGGCCCCAACTCGCCCGCAGCCGTGTCAGGGCCAGAGATCACCTCTACCTGCACCAGTTCCAGCTCGATGTCGGGCGCCTCTTCGGGCTCGTCGTCGTCCAGCTCCGGCTGGTGGTCCAGGCGCCCCTTGATCACCTTCAGTGGCAGGAAGGCGTCCCGCTGCTGGCGGAGGACCCAGCGCAGCCGTTCGATGTCCGACTCGTAGAACTTCCGATAGCCCGACGGCGTCCTCTCGGGGTCGACCAGCCCCTGGCTCTCGAGGAACCGGATCTTCGAGATGGTCACATCAGGGAACTCGTCCTGAAGCAACGACAGGACCTCTCCAATTGAAAGATGCGAACGCCCGGCCACGGCTTCAGCCCCCCTTGCCTTCGCCGTCAGGCCTTGCCGGCAACAGTGCCGGCGCTCTGGCCCTGGTTTTGAGAAAGGAACAGCAGGCGGAACTTGCCCACCTGCAGTTCGTCCCCGCTGGAAAGCGGAGCTGTATCGATACGTTCACGGTTGAGGTAGGTACCGTTGAGCGAGCCAACGTCGTGAGCCCAAAATGCGCCGCTGTCGTGACGGACTTCGGCGTGACGACGAGACACCGTTATGTCGTCGAGGAACACGTCGCTTTCCGGGTGGCGGCCGATCGTTACAACTGCACCTGCTTCCGGCGCCAGCACGAACCGGGAGCCCGAGTTGGGCCCACGCGTCACCACGAGGACGGCGCCTCTGGAGGGTACGCCGTAAAGGAGGTCGCCCGGGTCGAGTAGGAAAGGCTCGGAGGCACCCTCACCGGGCAAGAGCACGACGGCGGGCGTCGCCGTGGTAGTTGGTTGCGGATCGTCCTCGGCCGGGCTTGATCGCTCCAGCGGCGCTCCGCATGAGGAGCAGAAATTTGCCCCCCTCGGGTTGCGGTGACCGCAGCGGTTGCAATACAAGACGTCAAGCCTCGAGAAGCTTCCGGTAATCGTCGGCCGCCAGCAGGCCTTCGAAGGCTCCCGCTGAGGACGGTTCGATCAGGCAAATCCAGCCTTCTCCGTAAGGGTCCTCGTTGACGCGTTCAGGCGCGTCCGCCAGCTCGCTGTTCACCTCTACCACCGTGCCGTCGAGCGGGGCATAGACATCTGATACGGACTTTGTGGATTCTAACTCGCACATTGACTGTCCGACCACTGTCGCGGTGCCGGGCCCGGGCAACTGGACGTAGACGATGTCGCCCAGAGCGTCCTGGGCGTAATCAGTGATGCCGATGCGGACGTGCTCACCCTCCAGGCGCGCCCACTCGTGGTCCGCCGTGTAGCGGAGGTCATCTGGAACGTTCACGGTGGAGACCATACTGTGCCTTGGCCCCTGCCGGGAACCCCTTCTCGAGAGATCCTGGCCGGAGCCGTCCCGGAGACGGCCTTGGCGTGCCCGGCGGGCTGTCGAGGACCAGCGGGCTTTCGGCGCCCAATGAGCTTCCGGTGACGATCAGGCACAGCCCCCCCTCAACCGCGCAACACGTTGCGCACATGCCGCGCGTAATCCTGCGCCCTGCCGAGGGCCGCAGCTTCGGTCCGGGCCTCGGCCCAGACGTGCGTCAGTGCCTCATCCGGGTCGGGCACCACCAAGCACCACCCGTCCTCATGGAGGATTTTCACCCCGTCGACCAGTACGGTGGGGCGCTCCTTACCGAGCTCCATGACTGCCCGCATGACCAGGCCCTTGTTTTCCCAAGGGGTGACAACACCCTCGTGGGCACTGAAAACCCGTGGCAGCCCGGCTACCACGCTGGACAGGGTGGCACCGGCCTTCGCCAGGAGGGCGAAGGTATGCACCAGCGCGGCGACGGCGTCGAAAGCCGGTAAGAACCGGGGGAATATGTACTCGCCGTCCCGTCCCGCCGCGAACTCGACCCCGGGGCGGGCGGCCACCTCCATCAAGTGGGAATCGGCCAGTTTGGCCCATATAACCTCCGCCCCTGCCTGCCGGCACATGTCTTCGGCGGGGCTCGGGGCCGACACCGGCATCACAATGTTTATTTGGCCCGCTTGGGGCCCCATCCCCAAGCTCCTCCCAGAGGCGGGGGCCCCAACCCCGCCCTGGGCCGTAATGTTTATTTGGCCCGCTTGGGGCCCCATCCCCAAGCTCCTCCCAGAGTGCGCTCCCTCCGCGAACTTCGCCGTGGGCTCAACACTTGAAAGACCTTCGTTCGACGGGACCGTCGTCGAGCCCTCGGCGAAGTAGGCTCCGCTCCCGCGCTCGGCGGGGGCCCCAACCCCGCCCTGGGCCGTAATGTTTATTTGGCCCGCTCGAGGCCCCATCTCCGAGCTCCTCCGAGGAGCGCCGTCCGTAGCGAGCACGAGCGACAGGAGGGCCAGTAGCCCTTCGCTGTCGGAAAGCACCCGGCCGTTGTCGTCGACGAGGGTGATCTGTTCTCCGTCGGGCGCCAGGACGGCCCCAAAATGGGCTCCTGCCGCTTTCACGAGCGCCGAGACCCCCCTGGCGTGCTCCCAACGGTCAAAGGTCAGCGATTGCCGAGCAGCGGCGTACGGGTTGGCCGAGAGCACGTCGGCCCCCAACTTGCCGAGCACCGCCGGCATTACCAACGAGGCCGATCCGTAGGCATAATCCAGGACCACTTTGAACCGGGCCGCTCTGATGGCCTCGACATCGACCTGTGCCAGCAGGGCCTGGGCGTAAAGATCCGGGACGCGGACCGGGTACGAAATCTCACCGGTTTCAGATCCGAGGGCGCGGCGGAAATCCTCCCGAAAAAAAATGCGCTCTATTTTGCGCTGCGCCGCCTCGGGTATATCAGTGCCGTTGGCATCGAAAAAACCGATCCTCACCGACTGAGCGTCGTCAGTGCATAGGCGCACGGTTATACCGCCGGCGGTGCAGCCCGAGCGGGCACCGAACCGGGTGACCGGGGCCGTCGCCACTTCGAGATCGGCCACGTTGACGCCCGAAGCGTTGAGCCCGGCGACAACGGACTGTTTCAACATCCGGGCCGTCCGGCTCATATCGCATGAGACCGTCACCGTTGCGCCCCGCGGCACGGTGGTGGCAAATGCCATGGCCAGCCGGACTGCCAGTTCGGGGGAAATGTCGACATTAGCGAGCCCCGAGACACCGGTGCGGCCAAAGAGGTGGCGCGCGCCCCGCGATTCCCAGACTAACGAGGAATTTACAATCGCCCCGTGCTCGACGGTCTTGAACGGGTAGATCTTCACTCCTGGATGCACGACGGCGTGTTCGCCGATAAAGCATTCGTCCCCTATAACTGCGCCCTCTTCCACCCGGGCCCCGCGACGCAGGTCGCTGCGGCGGCCGATCGTACAACCCCGGGCCCGTACCCCCGAGCCCAGGAAAGCGTTGTCGTGGACGATGGCTCGTTCCACGTGAGCGTCGGCACCAACCCGCACATTGCGGCCGAGCACCGTGTACTCCCCTAACGTGGCCCCGCTCTCCACGCTGCAATAGTCGCCGATTATGGCCGGGCCGCGAACCTCCGCGTTCGGGTCCAACTCTACCCCTTCCCCCAGCCAGATCCCCTTGCGCAAGGCGAAGCCCTGCAGCTCGACCTCGACCCTGCCATCGAGGATGTCCTGATGGGCGCGGGCGTAGGCTTCCAGCGTGCCTATGTCTTCCCAGTACCCTTCGGTCACGTAACCGTAGAGCAAGTGCCCATCGGCGGCCAACCCCGGAAAGACGTCAGAGGCGAAATCGACCTGCCCCGGCTCGATAAAGTCGAAGATCTCCGGCTGGAAAACATAGATCCCGGCATTCACTGTGTCGGAAAACACCTGGCCCCACGACGGTTTCTCGAGAAAGCGTTCTATGGTGCCGTCCCCCCGGGTAATGACGATCCCGAACTCCAGGGGATTGGCCACAGACCGCAGCGCCATGGTGGCCAGTGCCTTTTTTTCATTGTGGAAATCGACGATGGCCGTCAGGTCGATATCGGTCAGCACGTCCCCGGATACGACGATGAACGGCTCATCCAGTTGCTCCATGGCGTTGCGCACCGAGCCCGCCGTCCCGAGCGGGGATTCTTCGTTGGCGTACACCATCCGTACCCCGAACTCGGCCCCGTTACCGAAGTAGTTCTGGATACCGTCAGCCTGAAAGCCCACGGTGACCACGACGTCCAGGAAACCGTGGCGCTTGACCAGCGAGACCACGTGCTCCATGAGAGCCTGGTTCGCGACCGGGATCATCGGCTTGGGTTGGTTGTAAGTGAGGGGGCGAAGGCGGGTGCCCTCTCCCCCGGCCATGATGACCGCCTTCATGCGTCAAACCTGTTGAGGTTCATGGTTCAACCCTGCTGAGAAGCACTGAGAAGGTTGCGTTCCGAACGGCTTTCGGCCAGAGCAGCGCGCGCCCGTGGCAGGTACCCGATAGCCGCGTACCACCCGAGGGCCAGCCCCCAGGCGGCCGCCACCCAGGCCGCCACCTCTGCCTCAGCGTGCCAACGGAACGGGGCGTGGCCCGCTATGAACAGCGGCAGGGCCACCATCATCCCGAAGGTGCCCGCCTTCCCCGCCCAGCTCACGTCGACCCGCTTGGCGCCGGCGAGCAACAGCGCCACTCCACCGGCCAAAACCAGCACCTCTCTGACCAGCATCACGGCCACCAGCCAGACTGGGACGACACCCACGACGACTGCCGTTATGACCGCCGTGAGGACGAGAGCCCGGTCGACCAGCGGGTCGGCCACCTTGCCGAGGCTGCTCACCTGGTGGAAATGCCTTGCAATATATCCATCCAGGCCATCCGTTATGCCGAGCCCGGCCAAGAGACAGGCGGCGGCCAACCACCCGCGCCCGTCGGGTTCCGCCATCAAGACAACGAAAACCGGCAGGCAGGCCAGCCGGATGGCGGTGAAGGCGTTGGGGACGGTGAAGACCCGGTCTTCCCCCTCACGACGAGCTAGCGGCATCCCTATCGAGCATAAGGCAGGTTCAACGCGCCGGGTGGCGCCGAAGCCGGCCCAGGCGGCACGACGTTCAGCCGCCGCCCAACTGAACGGCTTTTACCAGCAGCAACACTACGGCGATCACCAGGTAGATCCTGAGCAACCACATAGTGAGGGTGCGTCCACGCGACCACTCCGGCCGGCCGAGCAAGGCGAGCGGCGGCATGCGCCAGCTATCGCGGTGGGCTCTGCTCATCGATGTCGTCGCCGGTGCCGGGTGTGCCCGCAGCCGCACGACATAGAACACTCCGCTAACGGCCAGCGCGGCCACCAGGAGGCCGCCCATGACCAGGCTCAAGGCGTCGACGTTGATGTTCGGGAAGACCGTAGTACCTACCAGGATCAGCGACATCACCAGCAGCACTCCGATGATCACCGTGGCCAGTCCGTTGAGCCACGGCCGGTTGACCCAGGGCCCGAGCACCTCACGGTCGTTGCAGAGTAGCAGCAGGAAAACAGATGCCGAAGGGAGCAGGACGCCCGCCAGAGCCTGAACGGCGACGGTTATTACCCCCAGGGGTGCGCCGGGGATGAGGACGATGGCAGCAGCCAACGCCACCAACCCGGCAAAGCTGGCATAGAACGCCTTTGCCTGGAAGAAGTTGCGGTGAAGAGAGTGGTGGGCGCCGAAGAAGTCGCCGACGGCGTAGGACGTCCCGAGGGTGACCGCCGCCGCTCCGATTATCGAAGCGTTCAACAGGACAAGCGCGTACAGGGTACCGGCGGCGTGGCCGAGCGTGGCCTCAAGGCCCGACGCCACCCCGCCGGCATTGGTGAACCGGCCGTAGTAATGCGTCCCCAAGAAAGCGAAGGCGCATGTTACGACGATCAGGACGGCGCCGATGACAGTGACGAACGAGCCGGTGACGGTGTCGGCCCTTTCGTAGTTGATCCAACGAGGGGTGATCCGTTTGTCCACGATGTTGGACTGCTGGAAAAACAACTGCCAGGGCGCCACCGTCGTCCCCACGATGGCGATGATCAAGAGGACTGAAGTGGAATTTGCCCCCCCGGCTATGCCGGGCACGAACAGGCCGTGAACGATCGGCCCCGCTTTGGGGTGGCTGAAGATGACGAGTGGTATGACCAGGAAATTGCCGGCCACGAAGACAAGCATGAAACGTTCCCACCGCCTGAAGCTCCCGGTCGCCGTCATGGCCACCAGGGCGAAGCCGGCTATCGGCACCGAGACGAACTTGCTGACCCCGAAATAGCCGAGGGCGAGGGCGACGCCGATGAACTCGGTGACAATGGTGAGGAAGTCGAGCACAAAAAGGTCACCCACCGAAAAACTGGCCCAGAACCGGCCGAAGCGCTCTTTGATGAGCCGGCCGTGGCCCACACCCGTGACGGCGCCGAGACGGACCACCATTTCCTGGTTGACGATGAGCACCGGGATCAGCAGCGGAAGTACCCATAGCAGGCTGGTGCCGTAGTTTTGTCCCGCCTGGGAGTAGGTGGCCACACCCCCGGCGTCGTTGTCGCCGACCATGACGATGAGCCCCGGGCCAAGGATGGCGGCGAAGGTCAAAAGGCGGGCGCGCCAGGTCCGGCGGGCAGCCACGTCCTGCATTCGGATCGTGCCGAACGCGCCCTGGATATCCCCGACGTGCTCCTCGTCGAGGACGGCCGTGGCGCGCACCACCGCCTTGGGATCATCACCCAGCGTGTCGTTGGCCATGGCCAATTGACCTCCCGGCTCGTGGGGTTGACGCGTGCTCACACGGGCACTTACGCCAGCTCCGGGACCCGGAGGCTAGGCCAACACGCCCCGCTCCGTCCTGCCCGGCGCCAGCGCTCGCGCCCGAACTCTGTAAGGCGATCCTCTTTCGGCGCTCAGTGCTGCTCCTTGTTCCCCGTCCCGCAGTCTCACCTGGTTGTGCTACCTGGCCGGCACACCCTGCTCATAACAGCCCGCCAATGAAGCGCAAGGTCCGACTGCCTGACGCCGCCACTCTAGCACCAGCGGTTGACGTGCCGTCCGGGCCCTGCCCACGGTCCGGCGAGCCCAGTGGGCCCCTTACTCGGCCGAGTCCATCCCGTACTGGCGCCGCCAACCGGTGGGGAGCAGAAGCTCGAGCACATCGTCGACGCTGATCTGACCCAGCATTCTGTCGTCGTCGTCTACCACCGGCGCCACGGTCAGGTTGTAGTCGCTCATCTTCCGCACTACCTCGTGGATGTCGGCGTCTGCCGGCAACGAAGGCGGGTCGGGCTTCATGGCGCTGGTGATGTTGTCCGACGGGTCAGTGCGCAGCAGGTCGACGACGGCCGCGGTGCCCTGCAAGTGCCCCTGCTCGTCGGTAACAAAAACGACACCGGCTGCCTGCGGCGGTGTCGGCGAGGTTTTGACGGCCTGAATTGCGTCGCCCACGGTCGAGGTCGTCGGTACGCCGACAAAATCGGGGTTCATGAGACCGCCAGCTGTCTCGGGGTTGTAACTGAGAAGACCGCGGAGCTTCAGCTGGGTCGCCTGCGGTAACCGCTGCAGGATCGGCAGTCGCCTGTCCTGGTCAAGCTCGGTCAGCAAGTCGACGGCATCGTCCGGTTCCATGGCGGAGAGCAACCTGGCCGCGTCCTCGTCGGAACGTGAACGCAGGAACTCAACCTGGTGCTCCGGGTCGAGTTCTTCGAAGACGTCGGCCTCGAGAGCGCTGTCCTCGCCTACCGCCCGGATAATCTCTTCACCCTCTTCGTGCGAGGCCGCTTCCACGAGGTCGGCCAGCTTGGCCGGGTGCAGCCGCCGCAATTTGCGGAACGGGATCTGCAGGTGAGCGGTAGGGACATGAGCCACGAACGGCTCGATCTCTGTCCAGTCCACCACTTTCCCGGGCTTCACCAGATGGCGGAACCGCCTCGGCAGCATGCGGCGGACGACCGGACGCGAGCTCGTGTCGACGCCGATGACGTGCCACGTAGAGCCCACTTCGGCCAGCTCTATCTCGTTGGCCCGCACCAGGCGGGCGCCCTCGAGGTGGATCAGGTGCCTCGAGCGCAGATCCTTGGCCAGCAGGACTTCGCCTGGACGCCGCTCGAACGGGCCCAGGTCTTTCGGGTCCACTGTCAGCCGGGCCGAGTCGTAACTGAGGCTCTCGATCTGATGAGCGTGAGCGAACCGGTCCCTGCCCTCGTAGTTGACTACCAGCCCCGTCACCAGCGGGTGCCAGGTCCCGGTGGTCGTCTCGCCGGCCAAGCGGGCGATGACATCGGCCAGCCGGCCCACGTGCTGCTCTACCGGCCCCAGCACCGGGATGCCCAGCAGGCGGGACAGATGGAGTACGTGAGGGTACTCGCCGCTCGGGCCGGCGGCATCACCGGGGGAGCCGCCGGTGGTTTCAGTAAGTACGGGGCTGGCGCCCGCAGACCCAGTACTTGGGGGTTGCGGCTCAGGTGATCCTGGCACGCTGTACAGCGTATCTCTATTACCCGGTCCGTATTGCCCGATCCGCATCCGCGTCGCCGGCAGCTGAGTCGGCTATGGTCACGCCAACATGAGAAGGACGGCGATGGGGCTGACGACCGCCCTCGTGCTGGTTGCGTTGTCGGCCGCCCCGGCCGCGGCTCAAAGCGCCACCACCCTGCCCGCCACGACCCCGGCAACTACGGCGGCCACCACCGCGCCGGCGACGACCGCGCCGGCGACGACCGGGCCGGCAACAACCAGGCCACCTCGGACCACCACGACGTCCACCAGTACTACGACATCGACAACCGTCACAACGACGACCAGTTCCACCAGTAGCAGCGGCGTGTCGGGCTCGAGGATTGCCGCCATCGTCATCATCGTCGTGGTCGGCCTCGCACTGATCGCCGGCCTGTACTTCCTCATCGCCCGCAACCGGCAACGCTCTAATTGGACGTCAGCCGCCCACGTGTCCGCCGCCGATGCAGGGGCGCTGGCGGCCGCCGTCGACCGCGGCCTCCCGTTGCTGCGCAACCCCAACACCGCCGCTCAGGTGTGGGTGGACCTGAACAACCGGGCCGGCCGCGTCCGCTCCGGGTTGAACAACCTCAGCTCTTTGGCGCCGGACCAACGGGCTAATGCCGCCGTCGCTCGTGCCAGGCAGGCCCTCGACGCCCTGGTGGCCGCCATCGATGCCGACCGAGGCGTGCGCATGGGGCCGCCGGCGCCATCGGACGATCAGTTGGCTTATTCGGAGGCGCTCTTGAGCCAGCGAGCCGTCGAGCTGGGGCGCGCTGCGCAGGACATCGAGTCCCTCGTCCCCCCCGGCTGACCCCCCCTTTTCCAGGCGGTAAGGCCGCTTCTGTCAGCGAATGGGCGCTCTCATGCGATGGCGATGCACGCCGGCGTTGGCACCGATGCCGAAGTCACCTGCTGCAAACGGAAGCCAGCCTCGTCGAAGGCGAAGACGACCAGCGTGTGACTGTCCTGGTTGGCCACGACCAGGAAACGGCCGTCGGGGTCGAACACGAACTCGCGCGGTTCGCGGCCTGCGGTCGCCTGGACTTGTGTCAAAGTCAGCGAACCGTCGTCGGGGCCATAACGGAAGACGGCGATCGAGTCGCTCTCGGCACCCCGGTTGGAGACCAGCACGCGGTCACCTGACGGGGAAACACGAACCGCAGCGGCATGGCTGCGGCCGGCGAAACCCTCTGGCAGCGTGGACTCTTTGGCTGTCGCCACAAAGCGCTCGCCCTCGCGCCGAAGGGCCACAAGGGTGTTGTCGAGCTCGTTGACCACGAACAGGTGATGCCCGTCCGGATGGAAAGCAAGGTGCCGCGGCCCCGACCCAGGCGTCATTTCGATACGCCGCTCGGGCCGCTCGACGAGCGTTCCACTGGCTGTCAACGCGTAAACCATGACCGAATCAAGCCCCAGGTCGGAAACGAGCACCTCGCCGCTATGAGGGTCGAAGGCGACCATGTGCACGTGCGGCCCCAGCTGGCGCTCGGGATGGATGCTCGACCCCTGATGTTGGGCATGGCCCTTCATGCCGCCAATGCTCCCGTCGGGCTCCAGCTCGAAGGCGGCCACCGACCCGGAGCCGTAGTTGGCTACGAGCAGAAAACTTCCCCCCGGCGACAAGTCGAGATGGCACGGCTCCACCCCTCCCGAGTGGACCGAGTTCAATAACGTCAGTTCGCCGGTACCCGGGTCACGGGCGAAAGCCGACACTCCTCCACCCGGGTGGCCGTCGAACGTGTCGGTCTCGTGCACGGCATAAAGGCGCCGGCGGTCACTGCTGAGGGCGAGGTACGTCGGGTTGCGTGTGGGAGCCAGGAGGCGAAGAGGGCCGATCGCCGCCCCGTCGTATCGACAGGAAAGGATGCCCTCGGCTTTCCCGTCGACGTGGGGCATGGCTTCGGTGTAAGTGCCGATAATCAGCTCATGACGCAACGGATCGTGAGATTGCATGCTCCCGCAACCTACACCCGCCGGCTCTCGACTCCCGTCATCGCCCCCCGGTCAAGGCCGCCGTTTGTCCGACGTCATCCGTGACGCCCTCGACCGCTATGCCGGCGGCGAGGCCGGGGCCGGCGTAGCCAAGCTCATCGACAAAAGCATCAGCATCTCCAAAGCGCCCAAAGCTGCCCGCAGCACCTTCGGCCGGGCCAAGAGCAGCAGGAGCACTGGGGGCGGCCAAAGGCGTTCGGAGCCGGCGCACCTCGTCCCGGCCAGGGTCCCACTCAAAGCGTTGAACCTGTCACGGGTTGATTCAGTACAAGCCCAATCTCGGTGCAATCAGACGTTTTTGTCGCGTTTCGGTGTTCCTTTTGCACAGAAGCGCGACAAATTCCAAATCCTGCACCGAGATTCGCAATTTGCGCCAAGCGGGCCGAGACAGCTGACTCGCTCGCTCGTTACTTACGCCCACCTTCGGTTTCGTAAGCATCCGCTCCCCTGGCAGGGGCCGAGACGAGGGACTGACTCAGAATGGTAGGCCGCAAAAACGAACTCTGTCCGAAGATCAAGGGTTCACTGGCCCGGTTGGCGCCATCCCCCGTCGGAGTGCCGGGGAGTTCTGGGGCGAATCGGCGGTGCTCGAGGTGGCGTTGGTTGTGGCTGTGAACGCCGACTCGGCGAGCTGCGTTTCCCCGGACGTTGACGCAGTGCAATTTGCGCCCTGGCCTGAGGCGCTGGGCGTCACGTACTGGCCCACCACTGGCGCCAGGCCCAGGAGCGTGGCGGGCAAGGCGACCGTTCCGGCGAGGACCCGCGCCCTGCGTACGGCTCGGAGCCGGCCCCTGGCGCCGACCGAAGCGGCGCTGACGCCGGGGCCTGCTGTCGCGCTCGAACCGTAAATCCCGTCCGTTACCGTTCCCTCCCCCCGGGAGCACGATGCGCGCCCTCGCCCTGGGCCGTCTACCAGTAGTTCGAGGCGGTCTTTAGCACTTTGCTAAAGCTTTGCAAAATGACCCAACGCCACTACCCAGCGGCGGCTCAGGGAAGTACAGCCAGTAGGTCCTCCACGACCGGGCCGGCCCGGTCGGCGCCCACGCCGGCGGCGGCACACGCCAGCTGCCCGGCCGCGCTCTCGCGCTCGTTGTCAGGCAGGACGAGCAGGTCGAGCAGGCGGCCCGGCTCCCAGCGGGTCACGCAGGCGCACTGGAACAGAGCACCGTGTCGCGTCCGCCGCTGCGAAATCCCGACTACCTTGCGTCGTCTGGCGTCCACCACTTCACCCGGCCCGAGGCCGGCGAAGCAGACCAAGGGAGACAGGGCGTTGCGCACCATCGGCCCCTTCCACACGTCCAGGTCACCGAGCCCGGCGCCCTGCAGGGCTTCCGCCCACGCCTCTCCCACCCACCACGTCGACCGCCCGACGTCGTCGGACCAGAGGGGGTCGGTGGGCCCGATCAGAAGGTCCACCCAGATGACCGAACCAGGTTCGACGAGCACCGCCCCGCCGCCGCTACGCCGGCGCACCACATCAACCCCGTTTGCGGCACAGGCCGCCCGGTCTACCATCGACTCCGGCTGAGTGCTGCCGAGGACCAGCGCCCGGTCTACAGAGCCCTGGACGACCGCGACGGGGCCCGGGGGCGGCGCCACATTGCCGGCGCCGGCGATCACACCAGAAGTGGCGCCGGCAACCAGGGCGGCCGACTTCTCGTGGAGTTCGCTGGCTTTGCCACTGGCCCGCCGGACCTGCCAGCGCATCAAGCCGACAGCGCAGCCGCGCTTTCCTCGACCACGGTCAACGGCAACACTTGCCGGGGGAACCCGAGGTACGGTTCCCAGTCCGGCAGTACCGCACCGAGGGCGGCCAGTGCCCATACCCGGCCACGCGGGGTGGACGGTGGGCGACGGAGCTTCATCCCCGTCTCCTCCAGGAAATGGTCCCGCTTGCGGGCATTGCAGCGCCTGCAGGCGGCCACCACGTTGTCCCACGAGTGCAGGCCGCCCTTGGACCTGGGCACTATGTGGTCGATGTTCTCAGCCTGGGCGCCGCAGTACTGGCACTTGTGCCCGTCCCGGGCAAAGATCGCCCGCCGGTTGAGCGCCACGTGGGCCTGGTGCGGCACCCTCACAAAGTACGACAGCCGCACTACGGACGGTTCGTCCAGGGTCACGCGGGACGAGTGGAAGGCACGGCCGGTGGCGGCCAGCAGTTCGGCCTTAGCCTGGAGGACCAGCAGCAGTGCCCGTCTGGTAGGCACGACGCAGAGCGGCTCGTAAGTGGCGTTGAGGACGAGCGCTCGCGACATCTCGCCTACCTTTGTATGAGGTGTATGAGAGGCACGGGGTACGGGTTACCGGCTCGAGCTGCAATCGTCTGAGCGGGCACAAGAAGAAACTTAGCGCGCTTGCGCCCGCATCCAACGACACCATTCGAGGTACCCGACGAGCTCCTCCGAAGTGAGCCGGGCGCCGGATGAACCGTACATGGTCACCAGCCGGAACCTCAGGTAGTCCGGCGCCGGCCCCGGGACCGGTGGCCAACGACCCCACCATCGCCCGGGGGTGAGTGCCCGCCACTGCCGCACGGCCGTCCACCAGAGCGACGGCCTCCTGGCCAGCCCCGGCAACACCTGAGTCAGATGGCCCACGACCGGAAAGCTTACGTGGCGCTGGTTCTTTGGCTAGCCGGCGGCCGGGTAACCGAACGTCGGCGGCTGCGGAGGGGCGGCTACATAAAAGTGGGCCGACCAGTCGTCCTCGATCCTGCCGTTGATGCTTGCTTGCCAGCGATAGATGCCGGGCCCGAGCGGGAGGCCGGTGGGCAACTCCATCATGGCGGTGGCGTGACCGGGGAACCCCGTCGGCACCCCCGGAGGGCTGGGCACGATTATCGCCTGCTCCAGGCGCACCGCCTGCGCCCCGGCCGGGCCCGGGATGGAAACTACGTGGCCGTCCTCGGTCAAAAGCTCGATCTCGAGTGTGAGCGTCTTGTTGCACATGCCCAACTCGGCCTCGATGAAAACGACCACCACATATGGGCCGGTCACCAAAGTCGGCGCCGGGTCGGACATACCCTGCCCGGGCGGAGGCCGGAGGTGGGTAACCGCCCAACCTACGTTGAGCAGGTTCAGGGTGCCGGTCTGGGTGTTGTGAGTGCCCCGGTCGGCCAGCAGGACGTAGATTTTCACCCGCTAACGTTCGTCTTCGTCCTGCCCCGGGCGACGGCCACCACGACCGCTCCACCAGCGTCCGCCATCCTGCCCTCGGCCCCATGGGCCCCGCCCGGTGAGCGGCTCTCTGCCGTTACCGGCTTCCTCGCGGCCAGAAGGATGGCCCCAGTGGTCGCGCGCCAACCTGCGCACGCTCTGCACCAAGGTCACGGCCGACACCAACATGACGAGGAACCCGACGAGCCCGAGGACCCAATAGGTGGCAAACGAGACAGACAGCAACACCAGGCCGACGATGAATATGGCCGCTGACCGCTTGGCATTACGCCGAGCCTCATGGGCATCCGCGGGCATGCGCAAAGAACGGGCCAGCCCACGCTCTTGCTGGAGCTGGCGCTCGATCTGGCGCAGGATCCTCTGCTCGTGTTCCGAAAGTGGCACAGCCTATTACTCTCTGAAGGTCTGCAGCGGGTGCTGCAGTCTCATCGCGCAACCTGTAGCGGTTGTCCCGGCGGTCAATTCTCTGGCCCCAAGCTACACCCTCGGCCGGCGGTTTTGGCCTCTCCCATTCGGCCTTCGGCGGTGCCGGCCCCATTCGGCCTTCGGCGGTGCCGGCCCCATTCGGCCTTCGGCGGTGCCGCCCTATTCGGAGTTAGGCGGTCCCGGTCCGGGCGTCGTGCCGCCCGGGCCCGGACCGCCTGTCTTGACCAGCGTTTCAGCTAACCCGCCGAACAAGACAGCCGGAGAGCAACCGCCAGAGCCGACGGGCCCCGACGTCAGACCTACCCGGGCCGATCAGGAGCATCAAGTTGTCAACACGCGGGTGACCAGACTGTCAACAAGATCGTCGGCATCCTCCGTCACCCAGTCCACGAACCTCGGTTGGTTCTGGCTAATGTTTGCGCTGAGGTAGCCACCCCACAGACCCGGCGAGGAAAATGACGAATACCACCACTAACGGCTCCGATTGGCCGCAAGATCCGGCCATCTGGGTCGGGGTCAACTATTGGTCACGAGCCGGCGGGCCTCGCATGTGGGCTCGTTATGACGGCGACATTGTGCGACAAGAACTCGCCGTCTTGGCCGACCACGGGTGCACCCTTACCCGGTCGTTCTGTTACTGGCCGGATTTCATGCCAGAACCGGAGGTCCTCGACGAGGAGGTGATGAGCCGCTTCATCGACTTCCTCGACCTCCACCGCGAAGTGGGCCTGCGGACCATCCCCACCTTCATTGTCGGGCACATGTCGGGGGAAAACTGGGACCCGGCTTGGCGAGAAGGCCGCGATTTGTACCGGGACGTCTGGCTTGTTGCGCAGCAGGCGTGGTACGTGGCCGAGGTCGCCCGGCGGACGGCAAACCACCCCGCCATAGCGGCATGGTTGTTGAGCAACGAGATGCCGATATACGGCCGCAATGGCGACGAGCGAGTGGTGACATCGTGGGCCAGGTTGCTTGTCCAGGCGCTGCGCTCGGCCGGCGCCGCCCAACCAGTGAGCACTGGGGACGGCGCCTGGGGCATCGAGGTCACCGGCAACGACAACGGCTTTTCCCTCCGGCGGCTGGCGCCCGTGGTCGACTTCATCGGCCCCCATACGTACCAGGCATCTGATGACCCCGTCCGCCAGATGCTCACTCCGGCCTTCGCCTGCGAACTTTCGAGTTCCTTCGACAAGCCGGTCGTGCTCGAGGAATTCGGTCTCTCCTCCGACCTGGCTTCCGGCGAGAACGCCGCTCACTATTACCGGCAAGTGCTGCACTCCAGCTTGCTGGCCGGCGCTCGGGGATGGCTGGCCTGGAACAATTGCGATTACGACAACCTGGCCGAGCAAGACCCCTATCGGCACCACCCTTTCGAAATGCATTTCGGCATCACGGACCACGCCGGCCGGCCGAAGCCTCAGGCCCTCGAACTGGCCCGGTTCTCGGCTCTCGTCACCGAGCTTTCGACGCGCGGCTGGCAGCGGGCCGGCGACGCCGTCGCTGTTGTAGTACCCGAGCATTTGGAGCGGACAGAGCCGTCCTGGTCGTTCATTTATCGCGGCGACATCCGCCCCAATCTTTTCCAGTCCTATATTGCGGCGCGGGAGGCCGACCTGCCCGTAGCGCTTGTGCGCGAACGAGACCTGCTTCGCCCCGGAGGCAAACCGGCGCCCGCCCAGCTGTACCTGCTGCCGTGCGCCAAGTTGATGACGGCTCCGGGAGCACAGTTGATGCACGAGTTGGCCGCGGAAGGGGCCACGGTTTACGCCTCGTACTTCGCCGGCAGCGGCCGCGACCAGGTTGGCCCCTGGTTACCGTGGATAAACCAGACTTTCGGGGTGGCACACCAACTTCGCTACGGGGTGCCCGACACGGTAACGGCTGGAGAGGTGACTCTGGAGTTGACGCGTGCCTTCGGCCATCTGGCCGCCGGCGCCAAACTCGATTTCTTGATGGCAGGCGAAGGACCGGCCCGCGCCTTTTTGCCTGTTGAACCGGCCGGCGCCGAAGTCCTGGCCGTCGATGGCCAGGGGCGCCCCGCGCTGTTGCGCAACCAGGTGGGAAAGGGCTCGATGGTGCTGTGCACCTACCCACTGGAACATATGGCCGCGTCCAGGCCGGCGGCGAACCCGGAACCAACCTGGCAGCTGTACTCCGCCCTGGCGGACGAGGCCGGTGTCGACCGGCCCGTTCGCGTTGACGACCCGCGAGTGGTGCTGGGCCCGATCACGATCGGAGGCCAAGCGGCCTTCTTGGTCCTCAACGTTTCTGCGCAGAACATCGACGCCAGAGTGCTTTCCGCCGACCCCGTTTACCTGGCGCCCTCTACCGACCAGGAGCCAATCGAAGTCCTGCAGCTGGGACCTTACGAGGTCGCACTGATTTACAGCATGTAGCACCCGCCCCCAGCCGGCACGGTGCCGGATGCCAACGGGACGAGACGCCGCTTGTGAAACACCGCCCTTTGGCTGTACCGGCTCGTTTGAGGCCTGATGCCGCTCGAGGCCTAATGGGGCTTGAGATTGGCCAGCGCGTAGACGGTCGTTGTCGACCCTAGCCAACCGGGGCCCATCATGGGCGTGTTCTGGTCTAGCCGGCTCGTGCTGGCCGGAAAGTCCTCCCAGTACGCTGTGCTGGCCTGAAACCAGGCGCCGCTGTACCACAGCGGTACCACGGGTAACTCCTGGAGAAAGTCGGCCTCGACTACTGCATATATCGACCGCAATAAAGCCGTATCGGTGACAGGGGTCGCCGCCGCCTGCTGCACCAATGCCCAGGCGGAGGCGTCCGAAAACCGCTCGATGTTCAGCCCCTGGTCCTGCACGGTGTTTATAGGTAAGTGGTAGATCGTGTCGAAGTAGGTCCACGGGGTGGGCGAAACGACGGCGTCTTCGGCGATGGCCATGTCAAAGTTCCCCTGGCTCAGGTCGGCATCGCGAGTGTCGAGCGGCACAGACTTGGCGGTTACGTGGATCCCGATCTTGGTCAACTGGGCAGACAGGTCCGTGGCCGCCTGCATCCAGTCCGTCCCACCTTCCGGCACCTCCAGAGTCAGGTGTTGGCCGTTGTAGCCCGATTTGTCCAGGAACTGCTCCGCCATCGACGGTGAGTAAGAAAACCCGTAGCTCTTTACAGCCACGTTGTTTATGAACGGGCTCAGGTACGGCAACAGCCCGGTCGGGTTGGTCTTGCTTACGGCGCCCGTGTACACGCCCGAAATCACCGCCGACGGGTCGATGGCATAAGCTACGGCCTTCCTGAAATCGGCATTGCTCATCGGGGCCTTGGCCGTGTTCATTTCCAACCAGGCCGTACCGGCCGGGAGCATGTAAGGCGCACCCGGGTAGTAGGTCTTGATGCCGTAGGCGTTGGTCTTGCCGCCCACCAGGTCCGGGACCCCGCGGAGCAGTTCGTTGCTCCAGTCGGTGCGGTTATCGATCAGGGCCGAGAGGTCGTCGCCGCTCGAGCGGGTGACGACGTCGCACAGGTACTCGAACTTGAAAGACAAACCGAGCTGGCCTCGCGCCCACCAGTTGGGGTTGTCGCGGTAGCAAGCCTCGGTCGGGCTCGTGCTGGCCAGCAGCATCGGCCCGGTCGACACCGGGGTCATGTTGGGCCCGCCCAACTGGGCTGCCGGCGTCAGTTTGGACCACACCGCCTGGGGGACGATCGGGGCCTGGAACAAGAACTGCTGCCACTGTGCGTACTCCACGGGGCGGGCGAACTTCACGGTTACGGAACCCCCCGTCGCCGTGGCACTCTTCACACCGGCCACGTCGGCGTAGTAAGGATCGGCTTTGTCTTTGGCGGCCAGGGTGACCGAGTAGGCCACGTCGGCGCCGGTAAGCGCCCCGTTCACCGATCCGTCAGTGCTGTTCACCCAGTTCACATCGCTGCGGACCTGCAGCTTGTAGGTAGTGGCGTTGACCCAGCCACCGCTGCTGGCCAACCAGGGGATGAACTTGCCATGGACCGGGTCGTACAGGAACAACGGCTCGTACAACAGGCCCTGCGTCCCGGTGTAGGCCTTTGATACGTCAAGAGGGTTGAAGTTGCTCGGTGGCGACGTCTCCGTGCCGCTGGCGTAAAGGGTCCTGTCACGAGGCAATGCAGACGCGCCCGTCTGGCCCGGGTGCTGTGGCGCGGCGACGGGCATGACCAGAGCCGCGGCGATAGCGCCAACTGCCCAGCGTCCTGCCCCAAAGCCCCCCGGCCTCACTACCCCATATTTCACCACGAGGAACCTATAACGAACAATGCGGGGAAACTAGTCGTTGGCGCCCGGACAGGCCGGCGTGCCCTCCTGTTTGCCCTCGTGGCCCGCCGTCCGGCGAAGGATAGCGGCCGGGCCGACGGCGTCCGTGCCGAAGCGCGCGCGCACGGCGTCGACCGCTTCACTGGCCCGGGCCCAACCGGGTTGACCGCCGCCCTCGCGTTCATTTACCGCCCTCGCGTCCGGCAAGGTCGTTGACGCGCCGCCGCTCGACCGGCCCAGGTCCAGCTGGAGTTGCTCGCCCGGCAACGAGCCCACGGGCAACAACCCGGAGGCGCTGAGCCCGAGCAGCCGGACGCCATCTTTCAAGTCCAGCGCGGCGAGCAACGCCTTGGCCACGACGGCCAGGACCGGGCCGCTCGCCTGCGGCCTGCTCAACGTGTGGCTCCTGGTCACCGTGGTGAAGTCGCCGTACCGGAGTTTGAGTGTCACCGTCCGGGCCAGCGAGCCGTCCCGGCGGACGCGAGCCGAAACCGAGTCGGCCATCACCACCAGCCGCCGCTCCAGCTCCTCTTTGTCGACCACGTCAGCCGGGTAGGTCTCCTCATGGCCTATCGACTTGACCGGCCGGTCCGGTTCGACGGGACGGGGGTCGTCGCCCCAGGCCAGCGAATGCACGAGCCGGCCGGCGGTCTTCCCGAGAGCGGCGACCACGGCGTCGGCCGGCAGTGCAGCCAGCTGGCCCACCGTCGTCACACCCAACTTGTGCAGGCGGCCGGCGCTGGCCGGCCCTACGCCCCAGAGAGCCTCGAGGGGCAAAGGCCAGAGGAAATCGTGGACCTCTTCGTCGCGTATCACGACCGTGCCGCGGCCTGGGACCGGGCCTTGTCTGGTGGCCCGGGGTTTGGCTGCCTTCGAGGCCAGCTTGGCGATCAGTTTGTTCGGGCCTGCCCCGACGGAGCAGTTGAGACCGACATCGGTCACGACGCGTTCTCTCAACTGGGCCACCACTAACTGCGGGGCACCGAAGAGGCTGCCGGCGTGGCTGAGGTCGAGGAACGCCTCGTCCAGGCCGAGACCTTCGACCAAGGGAGTGAAGGTCCGGAGGACATCGTGGAGACGTCCGCTGTAGGCGTGGTAGAGATCGAAGCGGGGCGGCAGCACGACCAGGTCCGGGCACAGCCGGCGGGCCGTCACGCCGGGCATGGCTGAACGAACGCCAAATGCCCTGGCCTCGTAGCTGGCCGAGGCAACCACGCCCCGGTTGCCAGTTCCCCCCACGACCACGGGCAGTCCTACCAGAGAGGGCTGCTCTTTGATTTCGACGGCGGCATAGAAGGCGTCCATGTCGACGTGCAGGATGGAGCGGCTCGGGCCTTGAGGGGCACGGTCGGGGCTCAAGCCAGCACCAATTTCCGGAACGCCTCGGCATACCGTACCCCGGCCAGTCGGCCCGCTTCCTCGG
The DNA here is from genome assembly GCA_035502515.1 of Acidimicrobiales bacterium. Lineage (GTDB taxonomy): Bacteria > Actinomycetota > Acidimicrobiia > Acidimicrobiales > Palsa-688 > Fen-671. The sequence continues at coordinate 11,607 of DATJUH010000065.1, read as the reverse complement.
CCCGCTCCCGCACGGCGTTGCCCAGCCACTCTCCACCGGGCCCGACCTGGGAGGCGTGGCAAGCGAGGGCAGCCGCCTTAGCCTCGATCGTCCCCGTGATGTCGACCCACGTGTCAGGCTCGAGCGTGCCCGACAGGTAAACAACAGGCACCTGATAGGCGGGGCCAGCCTCGGGGAAATAATGGGGGTTGGCCGCCGCCGGCGCGATGGCGTCCAGGACGGCCCAACCGACCTTGCGGTGGTCCCTGTGGTTTACATAGCTGGGGCCAAAGAAAACCGCCGTCGGGTCGGGCGCCAGCACCGCGTCAGGCCGCAGCCTCCGCACCAAGGCCACCAGCCGCGCCCTGAAGTCAGCCGAGTCGTCGACTTCGCCGTCACGGTAACCGAGCCAATGATGGGCTCCGATACCAAGAGCCCGCCCGGCCGCCTCCGTCTCCCGCCGGCGGTCCCGGACCAGGTCCTCGCTACGAACACCGGGGTCAGGCGAGCCTTTGTCGCCATCGCAGCAGAGGCACACGTGGACCTCGCTGCCGGCCGCCGACCACCGGGCCAACGTGCCGCCACAGGAGACGTCGGGGTCGTCGGGGTGGGCATAGACAGCCAGGGCACGCCGGGGCGCTACATCCGGCTCTCTCGCGTCAGGTTCGTCGCCGGCACCAAAGACCACGGCTCAAGGTTAAACGCCCCCTCGGGAAAAGCCGCGTACCTGGAGCCAGACACCCCGAGCGCCGGAGCACACGGCGGCGAGCGTGCAAGTAAAACCGTCCGGCGGCCCATACTTGAGCCTGTGACCGAGCCCCTGCCTTCTCCCTCGCTGCTGGACGAACTCGAAAAGGTCGCCCAGGAGGTGGCCAGCGGGGCGGCGCAGGTCCTGCAGCAGTACTGGGAGACGCCTTTGGCCGAGGTAAGCACGAAGTCTTCCCCGACCGACCTTGTTTCCGAGGCGGACCGGGCGGCTGAGGCCTTCATAGTTTCCGGGCTGCGAACGGCCCGCCCGGACGACGCCATCGAGAGCGAGGAAGGAAGCTCCCGTGAAGGGACATCCGGGATCTCCTGGCTGGCCGACCCTCTGGACGGTACGACGAACTTCTTTTTCGGAGTGCCGGCCTACTCCGTGTCGCTCGCGGCGCGTTGCGACGGTCACGCTCTGGTAGGGGTGGTCGTCGACCCGTCGCGACAGGAAACCTGGTCCGCGGTCAGGGGCCGCGGAGCATGGCGTAACGGCAGCGCATTGCGCGTAGCGAACGGCCGCAGTGAGGTAGCCACCGCTCTCGTGGCCACCGGGTTCAGCTACAGCCAGGAGCGGCGGGCCGACCAGGCCGCCACCCTCCAGCGCCTCTTGCCGGCGGTCCGTGACATCCGCCGGATCGGGTCAGCGGCGCTCGACCTGTGCTGGGTGGCGGGTGGCCGTTTCGACGCGTTTTACGAGGCGGGCCTGAAGGATTGGGACTGGGCGGCGGGCGGCCTCATCTGTGAGGAGGCCGGAGGCGAACTGGTAATGCTGCCCGGGCGCCTCCTTCTGGCCAGTACGCCGGCGCTCCGGGCTCCCCTGACGGCGCTCCTCACCGGCGCGCCGGTGCCGGCCCCGTGACGAGATGCTTGGCCCAATTCCCATTGGCGGCGGAAAGTTGCTCAAATAAACACTGAACTACCAGCTTGGTTTTCAACATCGGCCGGCGCCAAACCACCCCGCTAACCGAAGAAGGGCTTCGCCACTTCCTCGTAGAAATCGTGTGGTACCAGCTTGGGTTCCGAAACTCCTTCGCTGAGCGGGACACGGACGATCTTGTCGGCTTGAAGGGCCACCATTGTCCCCATCCCTCCGTTGTGGATGGCGTCGATGGCGCCGATCCCGAAGCGCGTGGCCAGCACTCTGTCATATGCGGTCGGTGAACCGCCGCGCTGTACGTGGCCGAGGATAGCGGCACGCGTCTCGATCCCGGTTATCTTTTCGATCTCCGCGGCCAATAAATTACCTATCCCTCCCAGCCTGACGTGGCCGAACTGGTCGACCTCGCTTGACGTCACGCTGAACGAACCTTCGCCCGGGGCCGCCCCTTCGGCAACGACGACGACGGCGGCATGGCGGCCCTTGGCAATCAGCGACTGTACGTTGGCACACACCGACGCAATGTCGAACGGTTCCTCGGGGATCAAGATGTCGACGGCGCCCCCGGCTATACCGGAATAGATCGAGATCCAGCCGGCGTGCCTGCCCATCACCTCGCAGACGATGACGCGGCTGTGGGACTCGGCGGTAGTGCGGAGACGGTCTATGGCGTCCGTGGCTATCTGTACCGCCGTATGAAAACCAAAGGTGACCTCGGTCGCCGACAGGTCGTTGTCGATGGTTTTCGGGACCCCGACCGTCTGGACTCCCTCGCCCGTCAACTTGTTGGCCACGCCGAGGGTGTCATCGCCACCGATTGCCACCAGGGCTTCGACTTGTTGTTCGTTGAGAGTGCCCAACACCTTGCCGACACCGTCTTCGAGTTTGTAAGGGTTGGTGCGGCTGGTGCCGAGGATGGTGCCTCCAAGGGAGATAATGTCGCGCACCCTCTCCGAGTCAAGAGGCATGGTGATGTTGTCGACGAGGCCCCGCCAACCGTCCATGAACCCGAGGAAATCGTCGCCGTAACGCTCTTCCCCCTTGCGCACGACCGCCCTGATGACCGCGTTCAAACCCGGGCAGTCCCCCCCACCCGTCAGAATGCCGATCCGCATGAGAACACTTTCCTTCCTTCAGCAGCCTTCCCGAAACTTTGTCAGAGGCAACCTTCGCACCGCCAGCCCGCGGCCCGTACTCGCCCGAGGCCTCACGTCGAGGCCTTGGCCTTTCGGCTTTTCGGCGTGGTCACTTTGGTCAACAACCCGGCTTCCCTCTGGAAGTCGTCTGCTTCCGTGAAATCCTTGTAAACACTGGCAAAACGGAGGTAGGCGACGTGGTCACGACCGCGCAACGCGTCCAGGACGGCCAGGCCCACCTGCTGGCTGGTTACTTCCGGGCCCTCCAGGCGCAAACTCTCGTCGATGGCGGCGGCAATCTGTTCGAGCGCGCCGACGGGGATCGGCCTGTTCTTGGCCGCCGCCTGCATGCCGGCGACTATCTTCGCCCTTTCGAAAGGCTCGCGCTGGCCCGACCTCTTGATGACGACGAACGGGACCTCGTCGAGCCGCTCGTAAGTCGTAAAACGGCGCCCGCATGCGAGGCACTCCCGGCGCCGTCTGATAGCAGCACCTTCGTCGGCGGTGCGCGAGTCGACCACCCGGTCTTCGATTCCCGAGCAGCGAGGGCAGCGCACCAAGCCGACCCTACAACTCCTCTGGCCTATGCCGGGTCGCAGGACAGGGCGCGTATCACAGCCGCCACACGGCGGATTGAAGGCCGCGACCCGAGCCGGCCCGCGGACATCGACATGGGTGACGGCAAGACGGGGGTGGCAATGGCCTTGGCGGCGAAACCGCCAGCCAGCCACCCCGTTTCACAGGACCGTCACGGCACAGTCAATTGTTCTCCCGGCTGGAGAACTCCCCCGCCGATTTGCGCTTCGAGCGCATCGGCGAGTGGCCTGGGGTCGCCCCCACCCGAGAACCTGACCGCGATCGCCCAAATGGTGTCCCCCGGTCTGGCCACGTAAACGTGGTGGACGAGCAGCCTGGACGGCTCCGCACCGGCGACCGCGACCAAACGGCCTCCGGCGGCCCACGCCCCGGCTCCTACGCAAGCGACGCCAAAGAGCACTACCACCCGGCGCCAGAAAAAGACCCGGCGCCGGCGGGACGCGGCGACCGGCCTTGTCATGTTGCGGGCTCCTGGCGCGGCTGCCGGCGTCGCGCCTCGCGTGCCAGCGGGGTGAAGGGCACGCCCTTCCGGGCCGGCCTGATCGGCGCGAACGAGTGCGAACCCTTCTTGACCAGCGTGCTCGGTATCAACGACAGAGAGCCGTCGTTGGCGAGGAGGGCAGCCCGGGCCGGACCGTGGCCGCACGGGACTGATCAGCGGCCCTCCGTCGCGTCGTCTGGCCGGGCCCGCCGGTCCTCTCTGTCGTGGCGGTCGTTTACGTTCTTTCCGGCGTGGCCCGTTTCCCGATCCGTTCGCCTCTGAGATGTCTACCAATTTGAGCGCAACCATGAGCTGCCTCCACTCCTGGCTAATTGGCCGGTCGCGGCCTTTATCGCCGGCCTGGCCGGCTCGGCGCAGCCATCGCTCTTCAGGGCGGGCCCTGCAGGGGATGGCTGTCTAGAAACCAAACATACGTTCCCTCCTTTGTACCCGAACGCCTGTTCGTATGTCAAGGGAAAGTCGTCGAGAACCAAGCCGTAAGGCCCCCTCGCGAGTAGAACATATGTTTGACCCGCGGGCTCGCGTCGAGTATCATGCCTGCCAGAAGGGCTCACGCCCCCCGGCTGCGTGCGTAAGGGGCCAGCGTGAGGCGTCATCAACCGGAGCAATTAAGCGGCCGCACTGCAGCGTTCACACGCTGACGGCCGAAAGGGAGGACGAGCGAATTGAACGACACTCTGACAGGCAAGCGTCGAGAGATACTCGACTTCATTGCCGCCCAGGTAAGCGAGCGTGGCTACCCTCCCTCGGTGCGAGAGATCGGCTTTGCCGTCGGCCTGGCCTCCACGTCGACGGTCCAGGCCCACCTCAACACGCTGCAGAGGCAGGGCTACCTGCGGCGTGACCCGACCAAACCGCGCGCTCTCGAGGTCCGGTACGACGCTACGTCCGGCGCTGCCATCGAGCGCCGCCACGCTCGGTACGTCCCGCTCGTCGGCGATATCGCCGCCGGCACCAATGTGCTTGCGTCGGAGAACATCGAAGAGCTGCTGCCACTCCCGGAGGACTTCACCAGTAGCGGGAACCTCTTCATGCTCCGGGTCCGCGGTGACTCAATGATCGGAGCAGGGATCCTGGACGGTGACTATGTCGTCGTCCGGCAGCAGGAAGAGGCGGTCGCCGGCGACATCGTGGCTGCCGGCATCCCCGGCGGGGAGGCGACAGTGAAGACCCTGTCGCTACGGGGGGCGGACGTCATTCTGCTCCCGGCCAACCCCGACATGGCGCCTATGAGCTTCCCCGCCTCGGAGGTGACCATCTACGGCAAGGTGGTAACTGTCCTTCGAAGGCTCTAGACCGGGCCGGTCCGTTTCCGGGTTGCCGGCCGCGCCGCCGGGACCGGCTTCTCCTAAGTGCCGCGCCTCTTGCGCCTCTTTCTTCTGCGCCGGTTTCTTATGCGCCGGCCCTGAGCGCCGCGGCCTGCGTTTGCGTGGCTCCCGGGTCGTCCTTGGCGGCGTCCAGGGGGAGGGGCGGAAGGCACCTGAGCAGTCCTATCGAGCCCGCCACCTTGACGCTCCCGGCCCCCCAAGGCACCACAAACGTATCGCCGCGCCTTGCCTCGGCCTCCCAGCCATCGCCCCGGATAGACCCCGTACCGGAGTCGACGAGGACTACCGCAAATGAGGGCTCCAGGTCGACCTTGTCGCCGCCGCGGACCCTCTGAGCACGAAAATACGGCGCCGCCGCGACCGGCAGGACGTCTTCGACTGCACCGTCCCCGGTGGCGCTGTCTCGGACGGTGCTATCTCGCTCGGTGCTAGCTCGCTCGGTGCTATCTCGCTGGGTGCTGTCCCGAGCGGCTCCGGCCCGGGCGGTCTCGGCTTCGGCGACGCTGGTCGCGCCTTTGGCCGTCTCCGTACCCAAGCCGTGAGCTCGACGAGCCAGAGACCTCAGGTCCTGGTCCCGCACCGCCTTTTGGCTGACGCACGAGATGGCCAGCTCCCGGTCGAGACCGACGAATGCGTTGGCGGGGTCGATATTGAACCCTTCCTGCTCCAGCATGATGGAGAAATCCGTCGGCTCCTGGAGCTCCAGGGCAAACACGCCCGCCCCGATGGCGTGGGCGGTGCCTGCGGGCACGAGGACGGCGTCGCCGGCATTAACTGTCAGCTTGTTGAGGAGCCCGAGCAGCGCCGCTGTACCCTGCTCCGCCACCAGCCGGTATAGCTCTGACGGATCGACGTCTCGCTTCCACCCGACATAGACGGTCGGCTCCGACCCGGTGGCGCCGAGCACCACCCAGGCTTCCGTTTTGCCGTGGCGGGACCCTAGATGGCGCACGGCGAAGGCCCGGTCGGGGTGGACGTGGACGGGGAGCCGCTGTCCGGCATCGAGCAGTTTCACCAACAGGGCCGGGTCGGCGCCGAAATACGCAAAGTGTTCGGGACCAAGCCAGGCCTCAGGGTCGGCCTCGATGACGTCTCGCAGGTACCGTCCGTCGGGCATTACCGTCAGCCCCTCGGTACCGCGCCGGAACAAGGGGGTGGCCGAGGCGACCCAGTCCTCAGGCCCGAACTCGGCGCTGCCGGTCATTCCCCTCAGCTCGGCGATGGCCTGGCCGCCCTTATAGAACTGCCGCGGTTGGTTCGCTCCAAGTTGGACTGGTTGCATGGGGAGTCACCATATACGCCGGCGTGAAGTACGCCGGCGTCAGCGGAGAGTGACCTCTGCAGGGACAATCAGGGTGTCTCCCGCCGTCCGACGCGTCCCGCTCCCTCCGATCAGCTGGTTGAGGCCCCCTGGCACCACACGGTAGTGTCACCCGATGACCGAGGCCGGGAGTGGCAACCTTGGGCCGGTTGGCGACAAGGCCGGGCCGGGCGATACCACTGCGGGGATGGCGAGTGCAGCAGCTGCAAACGGCGTTGCCCCGGGCCATATCCTCGTCCTCGGCGAGTGCCTCGCCGACCTCGCACCGGCGGGAGGGACGGCAGAGGACCTCCTCCCGGGTAGGGCTGCGGGCAGACGGGCCGGAGGAGCGACCGGTGCGGCGCCTGGAGCCACCATTCGCGAGGTGGTGGGCGCAACGGGCCCCTCCGGACGCGACCAAGCCCGGCAGAACCTCGTGGCCCTGCCCGGTGGAGGGCCGGCCAACATTGCGGTGGGGTTGGCCCGCCTGGGAGCTCCGTGCACCTTCGCCGGACGCTTTTCCCGGGGCGGCTTCGGGCCGTGGCTGCGTCGCAACCTGGTTGACAACGGCGTCGACCTCAGCTTCTCCGTGGACGCCGACGAACCGGCCACGATCGCCCTGGTCACTCTGGACAGTCATGGACGGGCGTCGTACACGTTCTACGGCCCGACGACAGCAGATTGGCAGTGGGCCCCCAGCGAACTGCCCGACCTTGGCGGGCAACACCACGGAGGCCGGGCAGTAAAACCGGCAGTAAAAGCGGTCCATACCGGGTCACTCGTGCTGGCGCTCGAACCCGGCGCCGGCGCCATCACAGGCTGGCTTGGGGACCTCCGCCAGAACGGGCGGGTGCTCATCTCGTTCGACCCGAACGTGCGGCCTGGTTTCGTCGGAGACCTCGCCGCTTACCGTGACCGCCTCACAGAAGTGGTCCGGAACTCGCACGTGGTGAGAGCCAGTAGCGAGGACGTCGAGGCTGTCTACCCGGGCGCCCCGCTTCGGGCGGCGGCGGAAAAGTGGCTCTCACTGGGCGCCGCTCTCGTCGTCATAACCGAGGGGCCCGACGGTGCGACGGCTTTTCGCGAGGACGGCGCCACTGTGCACTGTGACCCCCCTCCGGTAGAACTGGCGGACACGATCGGTGCCGGGGACGCTTTCACGGCCGCGCTGCTCGCTTATTTCGGCGATCACGGTCTGCTCGACCCGAGCCGTATCGCCCATCTCGACGAAGCTCAATTGCGCGCCGCGGTGACCCAAGCTGTGGCCGGGGGATCCCTCACTTGCAGCCGGGTCGGCGCTGACCCACCGAGCCGGGCCCAGCTGGACCGCTTCCTCGCCGATCAGGGCTGACCGGGCCATCCCGCCAGAGTTGCCCGGCTCACCGGCCCCCGGGCCGTGCGCTGTCCGGCCACTCCCCGAGCAGCCGGCCCAGCACAGCGCGCGCCCGCTCGAGCGACTCGCGGGCCACTCTTTCCTCCGGAGAATGAGCCAGTTCAGGATCTCCCGGGCCGAAATTGGCCGCCGGGATGCCGCGCTCGGCAAAGAAGGCAACGTCTGTCCAGCCGAGTTTGCCCGACACCGAACCACCCGCCGCGCCCACCAGCGCCGCCAGCAGAGGGTGGTCGAGCGAAGGAGGCGCCGGCGGGGCGGAGTCCGTGACCCTGAACTGGTCGCCGTACTCGGTCCAAGGGGCCAGCATCTCCCTGACCGACTCGGCTGCCTCTGCCGTGCTCCGGTCAGGGGCAAAGCGGTAGTTCAGCTGCAGGACGGCCTCGTCGGGTACAACGTTGGAGGCGACGCCTCCCGATATACCCACGCATTGCAAGGACTCTCTGTAGCGGCAGCCGTCGACCATGACTTCGCGGCCCGGCCAAGTGGATACTGCGGTAAGCACGGGCGCCAACCTGTGGACCGCATTGCGCCCGGCCCATGGCCTGGCCACATGGGCGCGTCTCCCCCTCATTACCACCTCGGCCTTGACCACCCCCTGGCAACCGGCCTCGACTGTGGCGTTGGTCGGCTCGCACACGATGGCCGCGTCCGCATGGACGAGGTCGGGGCGAGCGGCCGCCAGGGCCAACAGACCGTTATAGGACCGAGCAATCTCTTCGGCGACGTAGAAGATGTAGGTCACGTCACATGACGGCGTCGCCACGCGCGCCGCCAGGTCCATCATCACGGCCAGGCCGCCCTTCATATCGGTCGAGCCGAGGCCCCACAAGGTATCGCCGTCGAACTTTGGAGAAGCGTTGTCCTTGGGTGGCACGGTATCGAGGTGGCCCGCCAGCGCCAGCCGCCGCGGCCGGCCCAAGCCCGTCCGGGCCACGATGTTGTCGTCCACCCTCACCACTTCGAGGCCCTCCAGCCGGCGCAGCACGCTTTCAACGCGGTCGGCAATTTGGCCTTCCTGCCTCGAGAGTGAGGGTATGGCTACGAGTTCGGCCGTGGCCGCCAGCAGATCCGTCACATCAGTGAGACAAGGAAGGTCGTCCCGCTGGTCGTTCTGGGTGCATTCGGTCGTTCTTGTCGCGTTCGAGCGCGGTCTTGGCATCGAAACGCAACGAGTTCAGCCGATTGCACCGAAAAAGGGCCGTGGTGACGGGTGCAGGAACTTGACGGGCAATGACGAAGGGCCGAGCAGACGTATCGGGCGCGGTGCCGCGAGGGCGCCACTAAACGCTCACCCCGTGCTCCCTCAGCATTTCGTTCAATTGGGCCGTCGTGTGGCGCCGGCCTTCTTCGAGCCGGCGCACGATCAGAAGGCAGGCCAGCCCGAAGGTCCCGCCGTTGTACGTACGCGGACGCGTGGCGCCCACACAGACGCACCACGGCGGCACCACACCCCGGGAAACCTCCTCGCCTGTCTCCGAGTCGAAGACCGGGATGCCGGGGTTCAGGATGCACCCTTCGCCAAGCACCGCTCCCGCTCCCACCCGGGCGCCTTGTGTGATCATCGAACGGCTCCCGATAAGGGCGTGGTCACCAATGAAGACCGGGGCAGCCTGCGGAGGTTCGAGCACGCCGCCCACGCCGACGCCGCCGGCGAGGTGGACACCCTCACCGACCTGGGCGCAGCTCCCGACGGTGGCCCAGGTGTCGACCATCGAACCCTCGCCCACCCGGGCGCCGATGTTGACGTAGCTCGGCATCATGACCGCACCTCGGCCGATGAAGCTCCCCCAACGGGCGGACGCCCCGGGTACGACTCGAACGCCGGCCTGTTTGTACCCGTGTTTCAAAGGTAACCGGTCGGCGTACTCGAACGGCCCGAGCTCGGTGACTTCGACGGCAGCGACCTTGAAGAACAACAGAATGGCCTGCTTCAACCACTCGTTGACCACTACCTCGCCGCCGGCGGCCAGTTCGGCGACGCGCACCTCGCCCGAGTCCAGCAGCCCGATCGCCTGCCTGACCACCTCTGCGTCAGCTGCACTGGCCGGACCGATCTCGTTGCGCCGGTCCCAGAGAGCTTCTATCTCCTTTTGCAAGTCCACAGAAGGCGGATGCTAGTTCGGGCCGTAGGCGCCGAAAGGAAAAGCCATTCATAGGGCGCAGCGCGGAGCCGCGCCACAAGGCCCGAAGGGCTACGCCACTCCAAAGCGGGAAGCGACAAGCTCGATCCGGTCCATAGGCGCCACCGCCGCCACCCTCACGTAACCCGCCCCGGCCGGGCCGTAAAACTCGCCCGGCGAAACAACCATGCCGCCTTCGGCAGCCAGACGGGCAGCCAGCGCCCAGGCATCCCCGGCCGGGGCAGGCGCCCAGATATAGATCCCGCCCTCCGGGAACGGGCCCGGCACACCGACCGCCGTAAGGATGTCGCGCAACCGCTCGAGCCGCTGGCGGTACCGCGCCCTCTGGGCATCAGCGTGATCCTGGTCGGCCAGCGCAGCCGTGCCGGCGAGCTGGACCACCCCGGGCACCATGAACCCGGCGTGCTGGCGGACGTCACGAAGGAACTCGACCATTTCTCCATCGCCGGCGTACCAGCCAAAGCGCAGGCCGGCCAGGTTGCTCCGTTTGGAGACGGAGTGAACGGCGAGCACCCCCTCCGCTCCGTCGCCGCCTCCACCATGCCCGATGATGGTGCCGGGCCGCCCTTTCCATGTCATCTCGGCGTAGCATTCGTCACTGGCAACGAGCACACCGTGTTCCCGGCCCCAGGCCGCCGCCGCAGCCAGGTCGTCCAGTTGCCCGGCGGGGTTGCCGGGACTGTTGACCCACAAGACCAGCGCCCGGCGGGCGTCGGCCTCGCTGACCGCATCCGCCGACAGGCGCAGCCGGAACTCTTCGTCCACCGGTACCGGCACCGCCCTCAGGCCGGCCAGCAAGGCGCCCATCTCGTAGGTGGGGTACGCCAGCTCCGGGTACAGGACCGTGTCACGGGACGGGTCGCGCAGGTGCAGCCAGTGGGGCAGCCCGCCGACGAACTCCTTGGTCCCGATGCACAGGGCGACTTGCCCGGGATCGACGCTCACGCCGAAACGGTGAGCCATCCAGTCGGCGGCAGCCCTCCGGGCCGCAGGTGACCCGGCTGAAGACGGGTAACCGCGAGTGGCACCGCCTTCGTCGGCCGAGGCCAGGACGGCCATCACGGCCGGGCTAGGGGCGTCGCAGGGGCTCCCGACCGACAGGTCGACGGCGCCGCCGGGCAGCGCCGCCGCCTTGGCCCGGACAGCACCCAGGCGGGCGTACGGGTACGGAGGGGGCCGGAAACCGGCCTCGCCATTGGCCGCCGGGGTCAGCCCCTCCTGTGCCCGCCCCTCCTGTGCCTGCCCCTCCTGTGCCTGCCCCTCCTGAGCCGGTCCGGTCTGCGCCGGTCGGGCCTGGGCCGGCCCAGACCGTGGCCCCCCGTTCTGCGTGAGGTCGGCACTCACCGTCACCCCACCCCCTTCACCAGCGGGCCCTCCTCGGACCACTCTCCGGAAGCACTGGCGTCACTATGGACCGAAGTCCCCTCGGCATAGGCACTCGCCCCAGACGCACCCGGCGACGGCGCCATGAAAGGGGCGAACTGGGCCAGCGCCGCCCCGGCCAGCTTGGCCCGCACGACCGTCGCTTGCTCTGCTTCGACCGTCTCCAGGACTTCACCCTCGCGGTGCAGGGCCGCCAGCACGTCCCCACGGGAAAAGGG
>DATJUH010000064.1:0-4064 GCA_035502515.1 Acidimicrobiales bacterium | reverse complement strand
GCGCTTCCTACGCCCAGCCGAGGTCGACCATCTCGTCGGTGACGCCTCGAAAGCACGAGCGGTGCTCGGTTGGGAGCCGAAGGTCGAGTTCCCACAAGTGCTGGAAGAGATGGTCCACAATGACATCGAACTCGAAAAGGCAAAGGCCAACCTTGACTGACGGTGTTGGGAGAGGTGCAGCATCACAAGGGGAGGCTGACAACCTGAGCGGGGCTGGCTCACAATGGCGGACCGAGCTCCGTTATGCTCGGGCCCGAAAGATTACAACAAATTGGTCGATATCGACGGCTCCGGGCGCAGGCTGCCAAACCGACGCCCGCCCGGATGAGCACCAATATCACGTCGAGATGTTAAAGCCAGAAGGTGCTACCGGCCCGGTGGGCGGGTTCGCCCACGGACTCGAACCAGCCCGGCTACTGGGAGGTCTGAAATCGCCCGAGCCCCAGAGCCGCCATCCTTGGCGCCATTTGCGTATGGGAAACCGCCTAACGGACCGGATTGCCTTGTAAGGGATCTTCTTGGCGCGGTCGAGCCGGTGCCCCCGCCACACCGGAAGGTGTCACGAGTCGACAGCCGCCGACAACGATCAAGCATATGTTGAACACGATCACAACCAGGCAGGTGGACAATTGACAAATGTCGCTTTGGACAACGGTCCAGTGCTGGGCGACGCCTTCGGGGTTGCCCTGCTGGACCAGTTTGCAGGACTTCCCGGAGTTGTCACCTACGAGCGTGACGACGGCTTCGTGCAGGCTGACGGGATGAACTACATCTCTGACTGGAGCGACCGCGACTCTTGGACAGTCGCTCGAGCGGTGGGCCGCGTCCTCGACGTCGGCGCCGGCGCGGGCCGCGTCTGCCTACGTTTGGCCGAAACCGGGCTCGACGTGGTGGCGCTCGACGTGTCCGCCGGAGCGGTCGACGTCTGCCGGCGGCGGGGCGTGCCGGACGTCTTCCACGGGACGATCGATGATCTGCCGGCAACCGAACGGTTCGACACTTTCATCGTGCTCGGGAACAACCTCGGTCTTATCGGCTCACCCGAAAAGGCGCAGGGCTTCTTCGATGCGGTCGGGACGCGGTTGCGACCAGACGGGAGGATCGTCGGTGGTTGCCTCGACCCGTACCAGACCGACGACCCCGATCACCTCGCGTACCACGAGGCGAACGTCGCCGCCGGTCGGATGGCGGGCGAGGTGAGGCTCAGGGCCCGGTACCGGCGGCTCACGACGGCATGGTTCGGGCTTTTATGGATGTCGATGTCAGAGCTCGCAGCCCTGGCGCAACGAAGTGGGTGGCAGGTCACTGACAGCATGCCAGGGCCGAACTATGCCGTCGTGCTGGAGCGCGCAGGGGCAAGTTGAGCGGGGAGCGGACGGCTCGGGGCCCACGTGAGGAGGGCGCCCTGTGGCCGTCTTGTCTTTTGAGCAGCGAGTGGCCTCCAGCCTTGAGCGAGGTCCACGCCTTTACCGGAAATTCTCACTTTTCATTTTGCCCCAGTACCTTCGAGGGAGTGGCGGGCCGGTAGAAGTCCGGCCAGCCCTCTCCTCGGCTCCCTGCCGGTCTTTGGGGGGAAAACAACGCGGTTGGGTCCGGTTGCTGTCGGCACTCGCCACCGGAGGCGACGTTCAGGAACGCCATGTCCACCGTCTCGTCTCCCGACGAGATGCTGATGACTAGGTCGGCAGGTAGTCGTACCTCTTCCGAAAGAGATGCCATTCGCATGCTGATAGCAGCGACGACAACCTCGATAGGGACAGCTTCAGGCAGTATCTGGGGGGAGTTGACGGCGCTCGTCATGACGGGGGTATCCGCGACCTACTTTGTGGTTACAGGGGCTATAGATGTTGTGGAGAGCTGATCCGGCACAGGCCCGGCAACTTGTGACAGCGTGACCTGGGGCACACCTCACCTGCGGCGATAACCGCCGTGGCAAGGAAATATGAGCAGACAACGAAACACGAGGTGCATGCTGTCTGACGAGATGACACCGCCCGGATGAGAGAAGTGGTGGTCAAATGGACACCCTTCTCTTGACTTTGAGCGCTCGTCGGGCAAGGCACGATCGCCGGCGACGAAGCTGGCCTGTGACGCCCTTGCCTTAGGCACGGACGCCGCAAAAGGCGCCCATCAAAAGACGAACAAAAAGGTCGACGTCACGGCGAAACAAGGCCCAGGCGGGTTGCACAAGTCCCATTCTCCTGGCGGTCATGGCCCCTGAAGCTTCTGAATAAGACGCCGGTACAGCCTTGGTTGTGCAGACTGGCTGCGCGGCATAACGCTGACGGTAGCGGGGTGACCGGCCCCGCGCAAGGCCCAATATTCCGAAGCCCAAGGATTTTCGCACATCGCGATCTTTTGCCATGACTGTTGCAAAGGCAGTTGGCCCGGCCGTCATGACCCTAGACGCTAACTTTGGCGGATCGATACTTTTGTTTCTTGTGCCACACGTCGACCACCAGTACTCGGGCCCAGGCGACAGTGAGGCGGGGCTTCCATTGTCCCGGCCTCGCGGGTCCGTCTGGCTCCATCAAGTTACCGTCACTCCCCCATGAATGTCCGTTCTATACCACCCACCCGAGACCCGCGCCGATCCGGCGATCCGTCGCTATAACGGGGTCCATGACCGGCAGGGACGGCCGGCTCCGCCGCTCTCAACCACGGACGCTGAGGCCGTCATCGAGCAATTCGCGCTGAACTGGCGTTTGTTTGCTACGACCTGGGACACCGTCTGGCGTTGCGTTCGCCATTACGGACGCAAGGTCTGGCAAAGTGGTCGGCTGCTGTGGCGTCGACGAATGGACGAGCGAGGACGTAGCCCGAATAGGCTGCCGGGTCGCAGCAAATGCGAGAGGATGCGGTTACGCGACTCGAGCGGCGATCCTGCTCACGCGCTGGTTGTTCAAGTTAGGCGCAGCCCGTGTGTTCTTGACGATCATGGCTGGGAATGAGGGTTCAGGCGCCGTGGGCTCGCCGAGCGGGGTTTGAATTTGAAGGAATGATGCGCTCACACAGCGTTTGGCAGGGCCAGCGCTGCGACGTGATGTGGTCCGCTGCACTGCCGCTTGAGTGGACAAAGCGCGGCCCGGATGAACAAACGTGATGCGATCGCCGATGCCCGGATCAGAGCTGTCACCCGGCTGGTCAGGCGCCCGAGTAGTGGAGGGCGGCCCGTCGCGTCAGTGGCGCGACTCCCACGCCGCCTCCTCGCCGGCGATGTCTTGGAGCAGGTTGCCGAGGGTGAGGCCGTACTCGTAGCCGTGGTAGCCCCATGCCGGCCCGATGTCACCGCCGTACCCCGCGACCTTGTGGTCGGTGAGGACAGGCCGGGCGCGGCTCGTCCCGGCGTGGGTCGTGACCTGGAGCCAGGTGGCGTCGCCCGCATGTTCGCAGCTTGCCGAATAGAGGCCGGGGTAAGTCACCCAGGGGGTGGCCACGTGCTCCTTCAATGGGAACTCGACGTTTGGCAGCTGTGCGACCTGAGTGAAGGTCAGGAAGTAGGGGTCTAGGCCAGCATTGCCGCCGGCGAGGGCCGCCGGGTTGGTGCAGGCAACCTGCTGGCCGGCCCTGGCGGTCTGGCCAGACTGGAGGCTCACTCCCTGCCCCGGCCGGCCGAACACCGAATTGGCGGGCGGCTCCGAAGGATAAGAGGAAAAAGCGATGGCGCAGCCGACCTCGGTGCCCGAGGTGCACAACGGGACCTTGGTGAAGGTGGCGCCGACCGTCTCCCCGGAAGGGACCTGGAGGTTGCCGCCGACCAGGACCGCCACGAGGAGACGGCTGAGCACGGATGGTTGGTGGTCCAACTCGGCAGAGATGAGGTGGATGAGGACCGCCGAGCCCTGCGAGTCCCCGACCAGGACGACCGGCTTGCCCTGGGTATGGGCCAGGAACCACTGCCAGGCGGGGAGCACGCTGTTGTAGGCGACAGTAAAGGTCGAGCGCATGACCGCCTCGTCGCCGGCGAGGCCTTTCAGCACGCTCGGGAAGGTCTGGGAGCGGTAGGCCGGCGCCCACACGTCACAGACCCGGGACAACGGAGCGGCTTGTTCGTCCGCCGTGAC
>DATJUH010000063.1:0-10450 GCA_035502515.1 Acidimicrobiales bacterium | reverse complement strand
GACCGTCGCCGGTAGAGAGACGGTGGCCAGATGCTCGGCCTGCCGGGCCAGGTCGGTCAGTGGCCCCGAGACGGCACGGCTAACACGGATGACCATGACCAGGCCGAGCAGGGCTGCGGCCAGGCCCACGACGGCCAGGAGGGCGGCCTCCTTTTCGTTCTTGGCGGCCTTTGTTGGCGAAAGGGAGGAAGAAATTGCCAGCCCGGCGACGGCGACAAGGATGGCCATTGGTACGGCAAAGGCCGCAAGTAGTTTGGATCGAATCTGGCGGAACACGGCTGCCTTTCTTGTCGCTTGACTTTTCTGTCGCTGTGTTATTTGGAGGCTTCTAGAAGTAGCGGCTGACGGACGCGGGAGGCCGGGATGGTGGAGGCGCCGCCGGTCTCGTGGGGGAGGCCGATCGCCCATCCCAGCAAATCGGCATCATCGGTGAGGTAAATCACCTGCCGGCCACCAGCGGCGAAGGCGCTGATAAGCGCGGTCGCCGCCTGCGGGCCGAACCTTTCGAAAGCGTCGTCGGCCAAAACGCAATCGATGGCGGCGAAGCGCTCGGCGCCGGCCCAGTTTTCGATTATCTCCTGGGGCTCGAGGGCGGGCGGGCCGGCGGCCACCAGCGCGTCGAGTTCCCGTTGTCCCTGTTCGAGACCCGCCTCTGCGGACCGCTCGGCCGCCTTGGCCTGGGCTTCAGCCGCCTGAGCGGTCGACGCAACAGTGGCCAAATGGTCCCGGTAATTGGTCACCAGCCCGGGCAAAGGCAGTCCTTCCCCCCAATCAGGGGTGCCGGAACTCATGCAGACGGTCCCAGCCCGAAGTGCGTCCTCGGCCGCCACGAGCACGGCCATAGCCTCCCGGCTGGCGGTCCGGGCGGCCATGGACATTTCGTCAGCCTGCTCCGCCGCTTCGCGCCTTTCTCGTTCTGAGCCGGCCAGGGCCGATTGCAGGTTCATGGCCTGCTGGATGACGGCTTCCGGCACACCGCGGCTGTCCCTCGCGGTACGCGCCTGGTCGATCGAAGCGCTGGCGCTGTGGCGTTGGCCGAGGACCCGGTCCAGTTCGGAAAGGGCGGCTGCCAGCAAGCGGGCCGCTTCGGCATCCGCCCGGACCGCGGTCTGGTACGCCTCCTCCGCCGAGGCCAGCCGAGTGGACAGGTCGTCGAAGCGAGCGAGATCCTCGGTCGCCACGGCGGCGTCGTGAGTAGCCCGGTCGGCCTCGTTCTTCGCCGCCCTGAACGCCTGCTCGGCCTCTGCGACGAGCGCCCGTTTCTGGTCAACCGAACCCGCATGCTGCTCCTGGGCGATGGCGGCGGCCCGCTGCAACTGGTGCTCGACCTCCGGAGCAGTGATGATTTCCGCGCCCTCACCGGAAAAGAACGCAGATGTGGCCGCCTCGCGGGCGGCCGGGCTGGCGGCCACAACGGCTACTGCGGGGTGCAGGCCCTGGGCCAGGACCGACCCATCCACATCGCGAAGCTCTTCGAAACGCACGTGATGTTCTCCGTTGCTCGACATATGGTTTTATATTTGAAGTCTGTGTTTTATTGACCGGCGTCGGGGCCGGGGCGGCTCTCTGGCCCGGTAGCCGCCGAATTTATCTCGTGCTTGTCGTCGGCTCGGAAGAAAGCGAACTTAAGCGCGACTGACCCTCGGCGCTGATTGGCCTCAACGCCGGGTGGCCCGCCGTGGCGCCACCGCCGGTCCGCACAACAGCGAAGCAACGAAGCCAACCGCTAAGCTTCGGCGGCACCGGCCCGAGCGAGCGCTTGCCACCACCAAAGGAGTCATATGGCACCTCAGGAACCGCCGGCCCGGCCGGAGCTGACCGTCGTCGGCGGGCTTCAGGACGCGGGCACGGAGAGGACTGGCCGGCGTCAGGACGAGGGGCCGGAACGGTTGGCCGACGCCGTCGTGGTGCTCCTGTCCGGGCCGAACCTGAGCCTGCTCGGCCAGCGCCAGCCCGAGGTCTACGGGCGCGACACCCTGGCCGACCACGTCGCCCGGGCGACGATGGTGGCGGCTGAGAACGGCCTGGCCCTCGAGCACGTCCAGTCTGACTACGAAGGGGCGCTGGTAGAGGCGGTGCACGAGGCTCGCGGCCGCGCCGCCGCCATCGTCATAAACCCCGGCGCCCTCAGCCATTACTCGTGGTCCCTGCATGACGCCCTGGCCGCTTTCGACGGTCCTGTAATCGAACTGCACCTCAGCAACCCGAAGCGCCGGGAGGCGTGGCGCCACGTCTCGGTTATCGGTCCCGTGGCCACCGGGGTGATCATGGGCTTCGGGGGTGATGGCTACCGTTTGGCGATAGACGCCGTGGCCTCCATGCTGCGCTCGGGCCGGTCGACCCGCTAGGGTCCGAAGGTTGTGCGGCTCTGTTATAGCAATCTCGCCTGCCCTGACTGGACTTTCGAACAAACGGTGGAGGCGGTGGCCGCCTACGGCTTCGACGGCCTCGAAATTCGCCTCTTCGACGGCGAGGTGGTGACGCCCGCTCTCGCCGACAGCTCCCGGCGCCGAGCCGAGGTGGCGCTTCGCGACAGCGGCGTGGAGGTGGCCGCTCTCGACACCTCCCTCCAGGTGACGGCGCAGGACCACAAGGAGTTCCTGGCGGACGTGGAGGCCATTTCCGAAATCGCCGAGCAATGGGGAGCACCATTGATAAGGCTCTTCGGCGGCAAGCTTCCTCCCGAGCCGGCGGCCCGGAGGGAGGCGCTGAAGCGGTCCGGGGACCTGCTGGTCGAGGCGGTGCCGTTGGCCGGCGGCCACGGCGTGCGGGTGGCGGTCGAGACCCACGACGATTTTTCCAGTGCCCACGTCGTAGCTGAGGCCCTTTCTTATGCCGGCGGTAGCGCCGGCGCCGTGTACGACTCGCACCATCCTCACCGCATGGGCGAGACCCCCCCGGAGGTGCTGGAGGCCCTCGGGCCGCTCATGTGGCACGTCCAGGTAAAAGACGCCCGCCGCCTGTCCGGGGATGACAAGTGGCAGCTCGTGCCCCTCGGCGAAGGCGAAGTGCCGGTCGAGGAATTGGTCGGGTTGCTCCCGGGGGCAGGCTACGACAATTGGGTGTCGCTTGAATTCGAGAAAAAGTGGCACCCGGAGCTGGCCCCGCCGGAAGAGGCGCTCGGCCCTCAGGAGCGGCTCTTGCGCCAGTGGCTCGAGGCTCGCCCATGAGCTCCTCATCGGCGGGCCCACCGGTGTTGGGTTTCGGGATTGTCGGCGCCGGGGTGATCTCCGAGACTTACGCCGCCGCCCTGGCCGGGGTGCCGGGCGCGGCTCTCGTGGCCGTGACCGATGTCGACGCCGAAAGGGCGGCCAAGTTTGCCGCCCAGCACGCAGTCCCCGATGCGGGCAGCCTGGAGCAACTTCTGGCCCGGCCCGATGTGGAGGTCGTGTGCGTCTGCGTGCCCAGTGGTCAGCATGCCGAGATCGGGCTGGCCGCCGCCAGGGCGGGTCGCCACGTCGTGTGCGAAAAGCCGATCGACATCTCCCTCGCCCCCGCCCGGGACCTGATCGACGGCGCCCGAGCCGCCGGGGTGAGCCTCACAGTCATTTCCCAGCAGCGTTACAACCCGGGTGTGCAGAGGGCCAAGGCCCTTATCGACCAGGGCCGGTTGGGCCGGCTGGTCGAAGTCTCGGCCAGTGTGGCCTGGTGGAGGAGCCAGGCCTACTACGACAGCGCCGGCTGGCGGGGCACGTGGGCGCTCGACGGGGGCGGCGCCTTTATGAACCAGGGCGTCCACTACGCCGACCTCGTCTGCTGGCTCTGCGGCCCGCCCGAGGTGCTGTCGGCGACATGCGCGGCAGTGGCGCACGACATAGATGTCGAGGACGTGGCCCTGGCCCTGCTCCGGTTCGGCGATGGCGCCCTCGGAGTGCTGGAGGCCACCACCTGCGCCTACCCGGGGTACAAGTGCGTCCTTCGGGTAAGCGGCACCGGAGGGACGGTGGTGCTCGAGGACGGGGCCCTCGTTTCCGCCGAGCTACAGGACGGGGATGAGACCGCTACGACCGGCGCTATGTCCGGCGATGTCGGCGCCCTGAAGACTCCGGAGCTCCATCGGGCCCAGTTGGCCGACGTCGTCTCGGCCATCTCGACCGGGCGGCCGCCCTCGGTAAGCGGGGAGGACGGTTACCGGGCCCTCCAGTTCGTGCTCGATGTGTACGCCGCAGCAGGGTGGGGCCCTCAGAAAACGACGGTTTTGCGCCCGTAAACGAGGACCCGGTCCAGCAAGTGGAGACGGACGGCCCGGGCCAGCACGACCGTCTCCAGGTCCCTGCCGGTGCGGGCGAGGTCGGCCAGGCCGTCGCGGTGGGTGACACGGGCGGTGTCCTGTTCGATGATAGGGCCTTCGTCCAGCTCCACCGTCGCGTAGTGAGCGGTGGCGCCTATGAGTTTCACTCCCCGGGAGAACGCCTGATGGTAGGGCCGCCCGCCCGAGAACGCGGGCAAGAACGAGTGGTGGATGTTGATTACCCGGTACCTGTAGGGGTCGATGACCTGGGAGGAAAGGATCTGCATATAGCGGGCCAACACGACGAGTTCGACGTCGGACTGGCGTAGTACGTCGAGGACGGCTGCCTCTTGAGCCTGGCGGTTTTGGCTCGTGACCGGCAGGTAGTGGTACGGGATGCCGAAATGGTTGACGAGCTCGGCGTGGTCCGGATGGTTGGAGATGACGGCGACGGGCTGGCCGGGCAACTCGTGGGCGTGCCACCGTCCGAGCAGGTCCACCAGGCAGTGCGCTTGGCGCGAGACGAGCACCGCGACGCGGCGCTCTTCGTCCGAGTAACGGACAGTGCAGTTCATCCCGAGGCTATTAGTCAGGTCGGCCAGGGCGGATTGCAGCTCTTGCCGTGAGAGCTCGAAATCCTCGAGGCGGAACTCGACCCGCTGGAAGAACATGCCTTCCTCTTCGTCGTTGTACTGGTCGGCCTGGGTCACGTCCCCGCCGTTGCTGTAGATGAAATTGGCGATGGCCGCCACCAGGCCCGGGCGGTCCGGGGCCGCCAGCAGCAGACGGGCCGTCGGCCGGCGCTGCCTGGGTAAGTCATGGTCGCTCTGGCTGCTACCGGTCTGGCTCATACGGGCACAAGCGTGCCACGATGACAGAGGTGAACGCCGGTCCGACGGGGCGCAAGGCAGTGCAGGGCCTCCCCGCCGACCTGCCGGTGCGGAACGTGCCGGTGCGGAGCGTCACCGGCGCCGAGCGGCCGCTCGCGGAACTGCCGGCGATGGACGTGGCCGGCCGGGTCAGCCGGGTTCGGGAGCGGCTGGGCGAGGCCGGTTGTGACGTCCTGCTTGTTTCCGGCCGGTCCAACGTCCGCTACCTCACGGGGTTCACCGGCTCCGCCGGCATGGTCCTGGTCCGGGCCGGGGACGCCGTCCTCGTCACCGACGGGCGCTACGGCTCCCAGGCGGAGCGAGAGCTGGCTGCTTCGGGGACCGAAGTGCAGGTGGCTGCCCTTTGGGCCAGCGAGCAGCTGAATTTTCTCGGCCAGCTGGTAAAGGACGTGGCCCGGGTCGGCGTCGAAGCCGAGCACGTGAGCTGGGCGGCCGAACGGCGCTGGTCCGGGACCTGGGCCAAAGACCTCGAACTGGTGCCGACGAGCGGGGTCGTCGAGAAGTTGCGCGAACAGAAAGACCCGGGCGAAATAGCCCGTATCTCGGCGGCGGCGGGCGTCGCCGACAAGGCCCTCGCCGGCGTCATGGGGTTGCTGACGGGGCAGCCGACCGAAATCGAGGTGGCCGTCGCCCTCGACGGGGAGATGCGGCGGCTGGGGGCCGAAAGCCCTGCGTTCGAGACCATCGTGGCCTCCGGCCCCAACGGGGCCGAACCGCACCACCGCCCCGCCGCCCGCCGGACCGGTCCCGGCGACCTCATCACCTTTGACTTCGGGGCCCGGGTGGACGGCTACTGCTCCGATATGACCAGGACGTTCGCCGTGGACGGGGCCGCCCTGGCGCCCGAGTTGCGCCGGGTGTGGGCGGTGGTGCTGGCCAGCCAGGATGCCGGGCTGTCGGCCGTACGAGCCGGCGTAGCGGGGGTGGAAGTAGACCGGGCCTGCCGGGAAGTGGTCGAAGCGGCGGGGTACGGCGACCTGTTCGTGCACAGGACTGGTCATGGAGTCGGCCTCGACATCCACGAACCGCCGTGGCTGGGAGGGCCTTCGACCGATATACTCGCCTCGGGCCAGGTGGTGACCGTCGAGCCTGGCGTGTATGTCCCCGGGCTTGGCGGGGCACGCACGGAGGACACCGTCGTAGTCACCGAAGCCGGTTGCGAAATCCTGACTATGACGCCAAAAGAGATTTATGCCCGTGTAGAAGCCTCTGCAAATGGGCCTTGCTAACGATTACTGGAAAGGGGCGGCGGCGATATGGCTGCTGTGTCGACAAATGACCTGAAAAACGGGATGACGCTCAACTTGCCCGAGGGGCTCTTTTCAGTGGTCGAGTTCCAGCATGTAAAGCCCGGCAAAGGCGGGGCTTTCGTCAGGACCAAGCTGAAGAACCTCCGCAGCGGCGCCGTCATCGACCGCACCTACCGCGCTGACGAACGTCTTGACCAGGCCATAATAGAAAAAAGAGAGATGCAGTTCCTTTATTCGGACGGCGGCTCGTACGTGTTCATGGATAACAGCGACTACGAACAGATGACCTCGCCCCGCGCCGCCCTCGGAGCGGCGGCGAACTTCATTAAAGAAGGCGACTCCGCCCTGTTGCAGTTTTATGACGGCGAGATAATCGGCGTCGACCTGCCGGCCGCGGTGGAGCTGACCGTGGCCCAGACCGAGCCGGGCGTCCAGGGTGACCGGGTCTCAGGCGCCCGGAAGCCGGCGGTGCTCGAGACCGGCATCACCGTTCAGGTGCCACTTTTCGTCAACACCGGGGACAAAGTCAAGGTTGACACCCGGAGCGGCGAGTACCTGACTCGCGTGGGGAGCTAAAGCTGTTTGCCCTCGGTGGCAGGCGGGGGGCTCGGGAGCGGGCGCTCGAGCTGCTCTACGAGGCTGACCTCAAGGGTCAGCGGATGAGCGCGGTACTCGACGAGCTCCCCGTAGCCCCGCAGCCTTACGCGACGGAGATCGCCGGCGGGGTCGAACGCCACCAGGACCGCATTGACGAGCTGATATCGAAACATGCCATCGACTGGTCCCTTGACCGCATGCCGGTGGTGGACCGGGCCGTGCTTCGGATGGCCACGTACGAACTCGGGTGGTCAGCCGACGTGCCTACCAGTGTCGTTATCTCCGAGGCGGTCGAGCTGGCCAAGGAATATTCGACCGAGGACTCGGGCGGGTTCGTCAACGGGCTGTTGGCGACAATTGCCCACGAGCTGCGGCCCGACGAGGATAAGCTGATTGCTCAACCGTGAAGCCGGTCCGGTGAGGCCGGCACGGGAGAGAGGAGAACCCTGTTGGGCCAGCGAGAGCGCGCCCTGGTGTACCCACCTGGTGCATGGCCACCGGGAGGAGTCTTCAGAGGCCGTGCGGTCGTCATGGACGCCGGGGACGTGCAACGGGCAGTCTGGCGGATCGCCCATGAGGTCATCGAGCACAATCGTGGCGCCGACCGTTTGGTGATGGTGGGCCTGCAGACCGGTGGGGTCTGGCTGGCCTCGGCGTTAGCCGAGGTGGTCAGCTCGGTGGCCGGGAAGCAGGTGCCGGTCGGCTCCCTCGACGTTGCTTACTACCGCGACGACATCGGCCTCCGGCCTGTCGTACCGGTGGCCGCCACCGAGATCCCTGTCCCCCTGGACGGGGCCGTGGTCGTGCTGTGCGACGATGTCCTCTTCACCGGCCGGACGGTCCGGGCCGCCCTGAACGCCCTGTCGGACCTGGGCCGGCCCGCCGCCGTCCAGCTGGCGGTCATGGTCGATCGGGGCCATCGGGAGCTGCCGGTCCGGCCCGACTACGTGGGCAAAAACCTGCCCACCAGCCGGCTGGAAATGGTGGACGTCAGCCCGGACGGCGTGTGGCTGGGCGAGATTGTCGATGGGCCAGTAAATGGTCCCGCCGCCGAAGCCGAAAGGAACGGCCAATGACGCGCCCATCGCCCGGCCGCCACCTGCTCAGCGTGGCCGACCTGGGGGCCGACGGCATCGACGAGGTCATGCGGTTGGCCGACACTTTCGTCGAGGTCGGGCGCCGGCCGATCCCGAAGGTACCGGCGCTGCGGGGCAAGACCATCGTTTCGACGTTCTTCGAGGACTCGACCCGCACCCGGCTGTCGTTCGAGACGGCGGCCAAGCGCCTCTCCGCTGACGTGATGACTTTCACCGGTTCGTCCAGTTCGCTCAACAAGGGCGAGTCGCTGCGCGACACCGTGCTGACTATCGAAGCCATGGGGGCTGATTGCTTTGTCGTGCGCCACGCTTGTGCCGGGGTGCCGGCGCAGGTGGCCGGCTGGTTGGCCGAGGTCGGGAGGGCGTCGGTGGTCAACGCCGGGGACGGCGCGCACGAGCACCCGACCCAGGCGCTGCTCGATTGCTTCACGATAAGCCGCGAGCGCCAACGGCGCTTCGGCCACCGGCCGCGCCGGCCGGCGGTCCTGTCCGGACTGCAGGTCGCCATCGTGGGCGACATCAGGCATAGCCGGGTGGCCCGCTCGGACGTGCTCGCCTTCGCCGCCCTGGGGGCGGCCGTGACCCTCGTGGCCCCCCCAACCCTGCTGCCGCCATCGCTGGAGGGATGGCCCGTCGAGGTGAGCCAGGACGTCGACACCGTGGTGGCGAAGTCCGATGTCGTCTACCTGCTGCGCCTCCAGAACGAGCGCATGACCGAGCAGTACCTCCCGACGCTGCGGGAGTACACGGCGACTTACGGCCTGACAGCTCAGCGGGCCCGCCTCCTCGGCCCGTCGGCGCTGGTCATGCACCCGGGACCGATGCGGCGCGGCATCGAGATCGCGGCGGAAGTGGCTGATAGCGCGTCATCGGTCATCACCGCCCAGGTGGCCAGCGGGGTTGCCGTCCGCATGGCTGTCCTCTACCTGCTGCTCGGCTCAGGGGCCCCAATTGGCGCGTGAACGTCAGGTCCTGGTCCGGGGCGGGACGGTGGTCGACGCCACCGGTAGTCGCAGGGCGGATGTGCTGGTGAAAGGTGAGGTGGTCGCCGACGTGGGCCAAAAGCTGGGTTCAGCCCCGGCCGGCGCCGTGGTGCTGGACGCCGCCGGCTGCTTTGTGGCCCCCGGCCTGGTCGACCTGCACACTCACTTGCGAGAACCGGGGGCGGAGGAATCCGAGACGATCGAGACGGGTGCCCGGGCCGCGGCCATCGGTGGCTATACAGCCGTAGTAGCTATGCCCAACACCGAGCCGGCGGCAGATTCGGCCGCTGTCGTAAGCCATGTCCTCGACCTGGCCAAAGGAGCCTGCTGCGACGTCCGGCCGGCCGGCACCGTGACGGTCGGCCGCCACGGCAAAGCGCTGGCGCCGATGGCGGAGATGGCCGCCCTCGGAGTGCGCATCTTCACCGATGACGGGGCCGTTGTCGAGAGCTCATCGCTTATGAGACGAGCGCTCGAGTACGCTTCGGGCCTCGGCGTGGTTGTGGCCGACCACTGCGAGGACGTGTCCCTGGTCGGGGACGGCTGCATAAACGAAGGCGCCCTCTCGAGCCGCCTGGGTCTTCCCGGCCGGCCGTCGGTGGCGGAAGAGATTGTGGTGGCGCGCGACATCGCCCTCGCCCGCCTCACCGGTGCCCGCCTTCACCTCTTGCACCTGTCCTGCGCCCGGTCGGTGGCGGCTGTCCGCTGGGCCAGAGCCGAGGGCATCGCCGTGACCGCCGAGGTCACCCCTCACCACTTGGTCCTCACAGAGGAGGCTCTGGCCTCCTATGACACGGCCGCCAAGGTGAACCCGCCCCTGCGCACGGCCGCGGACGCGGACGCCCTCCGTGCTGGCCTGGAAGACCGCACCATCGACGCTGTCGCCACTGACCACGCCCCCCACCCCCCGGAGGCCAAGCAGGTGGCCTTCTGCGATGCAGCGCCGGGCCTGATCGGGCTGGAGACGGCCCTCGCCCTCGTCCTGGGCGATGTCGGCCTCCCTGTAGAGAAGGTGCTGGCCGTCATGTCCTGGCAGCCGGCCGCCATCGCCGGCTTGACGGGCACCCACGGCGGGCCCGTCGCGCCGGGTGTGCCGGCCAACCTGTGCGTGATCGACCCGGAGCGGCACTGGGTCGTCGAACCGGCGGCGCTGGCCAGCCGGAGCCGCAACACGCCCTTTGCCGGCCGGGAGTTGAAAGGAAGATCTCGCCACACAGTCCTGGCCGGCGAGCCGGTCGTCATCGGCGAGGAGGCCCAACGATGACGGTGCCGAACACGATGATGAGGGTGCCGAACACGGTGACCGAAAGCACCAAGCTCGATTGGCGGGAGGGGCGGCTGGTCCTGGCCGACGGTTCTGTTTTCGAAGGCGAGGTGCTCGGTTTTGGCCCCGAGGCGCCCC
>DATJUH010000062.1:0-11051 GCA_035502515.1 Acidimicrobiales bacterium | reverse complement strand
CCACGGTGTGTATCAAAATGTCTCCTCTGCGAAGGGGAACAACAGAACCTTTCCGCAATTGCCGGAAAGCTGCGTACGGAAGGCCTCGTTTACCTGTTCAAGCGGGAAGGCATGGGTTACAAGTGTGTCGAGTGCAGCCTTCGAACGACGGATGGTCCCGAACATCTCCGAAGCATCCCGCAGGTGGTTCCAATGCCAGCAACCATGGACCTCGAGGCCCCGCTGGACCAGGCGGCGCAGCCCGACGGGCTGGCCAAGGACAACGAAAGAGAGCCGGGACAATGGATGAACGACCTCCTCGAGCAGCTCGACTGCCGTCGGGGATCCACTCGAGTCGAACGTTGCGTCCACGCCTTCTCCGCGAGTAAGGTCCAGGATTTCTTCGACGGCCCCCGGGTCGGTAGGGTCGACCCCCCGGAGCGCGCCAAGGCGCTCGGCGAGCTCGAGCCGGTAGTGGTTGACATCGACAGCAACCACTGCTGCTCCTCGAGCCACGGCGTTGACGACCGCTCCCAGCCCAACCGGCCCACAGCCGATGACGAGCACAGTGTCGGTCACGCCCACCCGCATCGTCCGCATGGCATTGAACGAGGGCCCGAGGCCACAGCAGGCCATCGAGGCGTGACGGACCGATACGTCCGATGGGATCGGGAGAAGTAGCCAGTCGGGCTTGATCAGGTACTCGGCGAAGGTCGCAGTGCCGCACGACGAGCCCGTCTCGGACAGGACGTCTCGCTGGTTGGCACAATAAATGTGCTCGCCGCTCGAGCAAAACCGGCAAACGCCGCAGCCGTACTGGGGCATCACGACGACGCGGTCCCCGGCCGCCACCCGTCGCGAGTTGCCGGCGTCAACGACCACCCCCGCCGCCTCGTGGCCTAGCCGGTCGCTCACGGCCCCGGCCGCGTACCCCTTGAACTCGGTGCACATCGGGACGACGCGCAGCTCGACTTTCACAATGTCGCCCTCGGCCTTCGGCTCGGCGCACTGGACGACTCCCGCTTGACGCTCGCCTGTGATGACCACGCTTTTCATGGCTGGTGCGCGCCCTCTTCGTGCGGTTCTCTCTGCGCCGTCCCCTCCTCATCTCCTGACGCGCTTTGCACGCCCACCCACTGCTCCACCCATCGCCGCAGAAACGGCAGCCCGTCCGTCGCTATGGCGTCCTGGCTCTCGGCCAATGGCCGCCAGATAGAGGCAGCTCTAGCGATCGTCTCATTATCCGGCGTGAAGGACTCGATGCTCACCATCCCCCGGTAGCCGATTTCCCCAAGCCCGTGAGCGAGGTCGTCCCAGTCGACACCGTCTCCGCCGGGCGCCCCTCGATCGTTGCCGGAAACCTGGACATGAAGCAGACGGGAGCCCGCGGTCCGAACCGCGGCCGAAAGTGAACGCTCCTCGATGTTCATATGGTAAGCGTCCAGCGCGACACCTATACCCGCGGCGGGAAGCCCGTCGAGAATCTCCATTGCCTGTGCCGAAGTGTTGACAAGGCTCGTTTCGTACCGGTTCAACGGCTCGAGGCCGATGGCAACTCCAACGCTCGCCGCGTGCTGGGCAACAGGCAGCAGCGCCTGGCGCAGGTCCTCGACGAGCGCGGCGCGCTCGTCCGGCGTGGCCCGCCAGACCCGCCCGACCGAGGCATACACCGGCCCGCTCACCATCGGAGCGCCCACCGTTGCCGCACAGTCGAGACAGGCGCGCAGGTAGTCCTGGGTGCGCCCGAGAGTCAAGGGGTCCGTCGCCACGAGCTCCCTCCCCGGTGGCATGACTGCTCCGACGGCGCACGACAACCTGCAGTCCTTGAGTACGGAAGCGGCGGCGTCGGGGTCCCAGTCGCCGACGTTTTCGAGCGGGAGTTCGATCCCGTCGAAGCCGAACGCGGCCACCCGCGGGGCGAGCTCGCTGAGGCGCCGGTCGCTCAGCGGCGAGCACCAGATGAAAGTGTTGGCCAGCAACTCGACCGAGCCTCCGGCCAGCTCACCCTTTTGACTGAAAGCCTGTCGCCCGGTCATTGGGCGACTCCCCCGTCCGCAAAGCTCGGACCGTGGCCTTCCTCGGGGCGAGCGCCAAGGATCGGCCCAAGCACCTCCTCCACGTACGTCCCCAGCTTTGCCGTGGCCGCGTCGGGGTCCCGCTCGGCAAGTTCTGACTCGTCCTCGAGGACCAGCCAGCCCTCGTAGCCGGTATCCCGCAGGTAAGCCGCCACTTCCTTGACTGGCACGACGCCCTCGCCGATCGGGACCCAACGCCCGTCTCTGCTCATGTCTTTCGCATGAACATGCCGGATCCGGGGTCGGGTACGGCGGACGAGCTCGAGCGCGTCCATGCCGCCGCGGGCGACGTGCCCGAGGTCGGGGGCAAAACCCACCGTCTCGGGAAGACCCTCGAGCAGGACCGAGTAGTCCGCCTCGGTCCGGAATACCGATCCCTCCGGGGAATTCGGATGGAACGCGCTGACGAGCCCGGCCTCCGCCGCTCGCTCGCCTACCGCCCCCAAACAGGAAAGCAGTCGCGCTTGACGTTCCTCGAGGTTCGAGCGGTCCCGTCCAGGCATCTGGCAGAGGACGAACAGCGCCCCGAGCTCTCTTGCCAGGTCAATGGCGGCGTCGGCCTCAGCGCGCTCAACCGGCGTCTCCTCCTTGGCTGCCCAATCTTCGACAAGGGTCAACGCGGCCAGCTCGAGGCCCGCGGAAGCGAGGACAGACTGCAACTTTTCACTTTCGGCAAACGCCCCGAGCATCACGACTTCGCTCTCGAGACCCCCGAAGCCGGCCTTACCGACGACGCCGGCGATGTGGTCGATTCGCCCCTGGTAATGCTCAAGCGACATCTGCCAGCTGTAGGTCTGGCACCCAATCCGGATCATTGGCCGGCTCCTTCTGCGCGACGCACTGGAAGAGGCAAAAGCACCATCATGCGCTCACCTTCTCGAGCCAGGAGAGCGTCACGTCGTTGAACCGATCGAGATCTTCCCAATGGTGGGCGTGGCCGCCCGGGAAAAACTCAAGGCGCGCCCCGGCGATGGCTCCATGGAGCTCGACCATTCGCTCGGGGACGGTGAAGGTGTCGGCTTCACCGGCGGTCACAAGAGTCGGGACGTCGACTGCGGCCAGAGCGGCGAGCGCGTCGTGGGTGGTGCAGGCCGCGCATTGGGCCGAGAACGCTTCAGTGCTCATAGCCGTGGCCCCCGGTTCTTGGCGGGCCTGACGCAGTTCTTCGAGGTGGAGCGCGACATATGGTGGGCTCCAAATCCGGAGTTGGAGCAACTGGGAAAAGTCGTCCGGGCCCAGAGCGGCACGGGCCCGGCGGAGGTGATCGAAAACCTCGGCCAGATAGGTGT
Organism: Acidimicrobiales bacterium; assembly: GCA_035502515.1. GTDB lineage: Bacteria > Actinomycetota > Acidimicrobiia > Acidimicrobiales > Palsa-688 > Fen-671. The sequence continues at coordinate 7,708 of DATJUH010000062.1, read as the reverse complement.
CGCAGCGTGCCCACGACGACACGAGCACCATCGCGCCCACCATGGCGGAATGGCGCAGTGCCAACTGCTGAGCGATGACGCCGCCCATGGAGATCCCTACGACCGCTACCCGGCGGGCCCCTGCCGCCTCGATGACCCGAGCACAATCGTCCGCCATTTGGGCACTGGAATAGGGTCCCACCGGGTCGTCTGATTGCCCGGCCCCCCGGTTGTCGGGGATGATGCAGGAGAACCGCTCGCAGTACACCTCGGCGTGAGCTTGCCACGCCGTGCCAGCGGCACCGACCCCCATCAGGAGCAGCAAGGGCGGCCCCGCGCCCACCTGCCGGTAGGCGACCGCGCAGCCGTCGGACGTGACCCGCGCTACCGGGAGGCTCGCCAAATCGGTCCTCACGAAGCCCGGCGCCCCAGCGGCCAGATCTGGTCCCGCAGGTGGCGAGCAAAGGCCAGAGCCGCTGTGGCCTTCTCGTCGGCCCCATCGCAATAACAGAGGTCGACGCACCACCACTTCAGCCGTTGCGCGATCGGGGCCAGCGCACGCAAAAGCTCGGGGAAATCGACCTCTCCTCCGCCCAGCGGGACGTGGACACTCGTATCCTCGTCGTGGAGCTTGCCGTCCGCGTCCGCGAGGTGAAGGTGACGGATAAAGGGCAGCAGGCGCTGGGCATAGCTCGCCACGCTGTCGACAAGCTCAGGCTCTTCTCCCTGCCGTGCTCCGATGACTCCACCGGTATAGGCGTGCGAGGAGTCGAAGAGGATCCCAAAACTGTCACTTCCGATCTCGCCGGCGACGCGCTCTATCTCGCTCGGACGGTTCAGCCAGAAGCCCGGCTCAAACTCCCACACCAGACCGGTACCCGAATTGGCGCATCGCCGCGCCGCTTCGGACCATACGGCGACAAGCTGCGAGATACCCCGCTCGTATTCTTCCCTCATGAGCTGCTGGGGTGGCATCACCGTATCCACACGAAGCACCGGGATTTCAAGCGCTTCGCAGACGATGCGAGCTCTATCGATGGCAAAGAGATAGTTCTCCGGGGCCACGCGGGCGGGAGGCAGGGACCGGAAGTCGGGGGCGTAGCCGGAGACGCGAAGGCCATGGTCGGCCACCAACGCCCGCAGCTCGCGGAGCCCCCGCCCGCCGACAAAGTCGTCCGGGTGGGGATGTGGCCGAAAACCGTTTATCTCGACGCCGTCGTAACCAGCCCCGGACGCGTAGTCGCACACCGACTCGAACGACCATGGGTGCGTCTCGTACGGTCCGAAGGCGAACGCCCAGCTGCCGATCGAGATGAGCGGAGAGCTCCCTCGCTCGTCCGACCTGCCCGATTGATCGACCGACTGCAACGCGCTCGTAATCATCCTCGTTCCTCCGTGCTCCACTCCTCAGGCTCCCAGCCCCGCACACAGCTTGGCCTGCCTATACCACGACTATGATTCCCAAGCGTGAGCAAAGTCTTGCAGGATCCGGGACAGTTGTTGGAAAAGTCTGCTACGCGACGACCGGCGGCGCGCTCCAAGACCGGGAAAGGGCAGCGGGGCACCCGTCAGCATACCTTCGCCCCGACCGTGTTCTTTGGCCACGACTCGGCGAGCAGGAGGCTACGGAGCCCGTCACAAAGGTCTACCGTCGACCGGGCCGACGTTCAAGAGCGCTTTTTCTCCCAGGTTGCGGGGGACATTGGCCTCCAGGCCTTCGACTTGCTCGAGGACGTTTTTCTCTTCGTAAAAGATGCTGAACGGCGCTTCGTCTTTTACAACCGGGCGTTCCGTCATCTGATGGGTGTCAGTTCCTCCGACGAGCTGCTCGGGTTGCGCGACGAAGACATTTCTCCGGAGTACCTGGTCGAACGGTACCGCCACGACGACGAGCGTGCGCTCGAGGGATCCCGCCTTGCTGACATTGTCGAGTTGGTGCGCGACACCGCCGGCGGTTACGACTGGTTCATTACCTCAAAGTGCCCGGTAATGAGCCGCCGGGGCCGGGTTATCGGGGTGCTGGGGGTAACGAGAAAGCTCCAAGCGCGCGAGGGCTGGGACGGAACGTCATACATCTCTGACCTCGCGCCAGCCGTTGAACTGATGCTGCGGGAGTTCCACTCGCATTTGACGGTTGAGCAACTGGCCGACGCGGCGGGGTTCTCGTCGAGCCAGTTCTCCCGTCTTTTCAAGCGCCGGTTCAGGGTGACGCCACACCAATACCTGCGCCAAATTCGCGTTGAAGCGGCGTGTGAGTTGCTGGCCACCACCGACAGCCCGCTGTCGGTGGTGGCCGAAAAGACGGGTTTCTACGATCAAAGCCACATGACGAACTGCTTTGCACAAACGAGAGGTATGTCGCCGAGCCGCTATCGAGGGGCATTCCAACTCCGCGAACGGCGAGCAACCACGCAACTCGTGTAACCCCAGTCCCCAGTTCTCGTGCGGGCGTCATCCGGGCCCACCCTTATGGAAGGGCCCGGACGCCCGGGCCGGCGCGTCCCCATGCTCGAGAACTTAACCATGAGCACGAGTGTGAGCGCGGCGGGCTACTTGGCCAGGACGCTCAGCGGCTCCCCACGTTCGGCCGCGATTGCGTTCTTGATCATCGCCACCTCCCACGACTGGCTTGCCGGCATCATGCCCAGGCTTATGTTGACTTCCTGATAGTTCGGGCCATCCGGAGTGGTGTTGATCGGAGCCGTCTCGGCCTTTTGTGCCATCGACGTGTACTGCGCCAGGCCCAGCCCGTTCAACCCGCTCACGTAACTGTGCCACTGGCTGGAGAGCGAGGCCGTCCCGGTGATGAAGCGGTCCGTCCACTCCTGGACGTAGGAATCGATATTGGTCTGGTAACTGGTGAACTGCTGCGCTTCGGCTGGTGGTACCCAGAACGCGTTCGTCTCAACGTACTTCGGCGAAGTCCCGGCAAAGAAGGCGTCGGTAAAGGTCTGCAGCGTCCGCTCTTCGTTCCCTCCCGAGAGGGGGGCGGGGGCGGTGTAGCCGTTGAACCACGCTTTCGTCTGCGCCTCGACGAGCTGGCTCCAGCCGAAGTTCTGCGTCTGTGCACCTGAGGCGTCGACAACCGGCCAGTTGATGTTGTACAGCGCCGGAGTCCCGGCCAGGCCGAGCTGGCCCTTGGCTGCCGGCTGCCACTCCGCATCGGGCTTCGTGCCATAGTCCTCGTACAACATCCCCCACTGGGTATAGATCGAATTCAGCATCTTCAGGACCGGGATCTCTTCTTGGAGCGTGGCCTTATTCGTGAAGGCGATCGCCGCTCCGGTCGCCACCGGGTTATAGGTGGAGTAACGGGTCCCGGCTGGGCCGAGCAACGGCGGGACAGTCACCCAGTCCTTCGCGAAGGTGGAGGTGGCAAAGTCCGGGACGATGCAGTTGGGGCAGCCCCAGGCGAACACCCCGACATTGTTCTGCCCGATCTGCTGGGCGAGCACAGTATTGTCCTGCGTCAGTGCATACTCTGGAAGCAGGCCTTTCGTGTAAAGCTGGTTGATGTACTCCAGGCCTTGTTTCCAACCGGGTAGGTCCGGCGCGAAGACCAAGTTCTTCCCATTTGGGACGTCAAACAACGCGCTGGACGGCCCTAGATCGGTCGGCACATAGGTGAAGGCGTCCATCAGCGCCGTCGTCGGGTCGCTGTGCCATCCACCGGAGGCGATCGTCGCTCCGTCGAGCGGGATCATCCCGTGCTGTTTGAACACCTCCAGGACGTGCTCAAACTCTACCGTCGTCGTCGGCATGGACAGCCCGTACTGCTTCAACTTCGACACATTGATCCACAGCTTGTCGGCGTACTGGCAATGGAAGCAGTAGTTGTACGACGCCAGTGCGTAGATTTTACCGTCTGGCGCCACGTCGGCGTTGGCCAGCTGCGGGTACTCCTTGATGTACTCCAGGACGTTCGGGGCGTACTTTTTCAGCAAGCTGTTGAGTGGCACGAATATGTGTTCCTGCGCATACTGGAGCACCTGCTGCGTCGTGAAGCTGCCGGCGAGGAATATTGACGGGTAATCGCCACTCTCGAGTTCGAGCGACTGCTTTGTCGTCACGTCGGTACTCGGGACGAGATCCCAGTTTATCTTCATGCAGTACGTTTGCTCCACGTACTTCGTGTAGCCGTTGGTGTTGAGGTCCTTGATGACGTTCGTGTTCTCGCTGGCGAACATCGTCACGGCCACCGGTTTGGTGCAAGCAGACGACGCCGCGTCGCTCTTCATCGCACTCAAAGTACCGGCGGCTCCCGCTGTCCCCGAGAACGTGGTCAACAGGAGAGCTCCTGCTACAAGTACCGGCACTGGTTTCGTCAGCCAAGCGGAACGTGGTCTCCTTGCCATATTCCTCCTTACTTGATCGTGGCCGTCAACTGCCGGCCCAGCCTCTTTTCTCATGTTCCTCCTTTTACTTGATCGTGGCCAAGGATTGGCCGATTGGGCTTAGGACGAGGTCATGTGCGCGCAGATATCGGTTCCTGACGTGGCGTGAAGAGACCTATCCTGCGAAAACCTATATAAGTGCACCATTTGGACAGGATTGCCAAATGGCGTCGCCGCCCCCTGTCAGCACCCGGTTATAAACGGGCTATTCTCATTCTTTGAGTGACCCGATCATGATGCCCTTCACGAAGTAGCGCTGGGCGAGCGGGTACAGGAAAAGTATCGGCAGGCTGGCGACGACAATCAGCGAGTATTTCATCGATGTCTGCAGGGCGGCGTAGCTCTGCAACGCCGAGGTATTTACGGTGATCGCTCCGTTGTTGATATTGCCCAACAGCAGGATCTGACGGAGAACAAGTTGCAGTGGGTACAGGTTCGGGCTGTTGAGGAAGATGAGTGCGTAGAAGTAGGAGTTCCACTGGATTACCGCGGCGAGAAGCGCGACCACCGCAAGAATAGGCTTAGACAGAGGCAAAACGACCGACCAGAAGAAGCGTATACCGCCGCAGCCGTCGACCTCCGCCGCTTCGAAAAGATCCTGTGGGATCGCCTGTTTGAAATAGGCCCGGGCGATCAGGACCCAGAAGACGTTCAAAGCTCCAGGGATGATGAGCGCCAGGCGGGTGTTCATCATGTGGAGCTCGTTCACGATGAGGTAGAAGGGGATGACACCACCGTTGAAAAGCAATGCAATGATCACCAGCCAGATGAAAATCTTGTAGCCGTAGAGCCCCTTCCTCGAGAGCGGGAACGCCATCAGCGCCGTCAAGGCGACGGTAAGCGCAGTCCCCGCGATCGTGTAGATCGTCGAGTTCAGAAAACCTGACCAGACCGCTGGGTAGTCGAACACGATCCGGTAACCGAGCGTGGTGAAGTGGACCGGCCAAAACAAGACCGACCCGTCGCGGATCGCCGCCGGTGACGAGAACGACGAAGCGACGATATAGACGATCGGGACGAGGATCACAACGATCATCACGACGAGCAAGGCGTAGACGAAGATGAGCAGAAACTGATCGCCGCGCGTTTCTTTCACCCTTTGGCCCGTCTTCTGAGCACTCGGTTCGCGGGCTGCTATGAGCATGGGTCCCGTTCCGCCTAGAAGAGCCCCTCGCCCGTGAATAGGCGAGCAATGCCATTGGAGACCACGAGGAGGAAGAAGGAGACAATCGAGTTGAAAAGGCCTACGGCCGCGGCGAAGCTGAAGTTTGCGTCTTGTATCCCCTGCTTGTAGACGTATGTGGAGATGATCTCTGACGTCGAGAGGTTTAGGGGGGTCTGAAGCAAGTAGGCCTTCTCGAAGCTCACATTGATCAGTGTCCCGACACCGAGGATGACAAGTATGACTATCGTTGGCCGGATCGACGGGAGGTCGACGTGCCAAATGCGCCGCAGCCTGCTGGCGCCGTCGATTCGGGCCGCTTCATAGAGGTGGGGGCTCACCGCGGACAGGGCAGCAAGGTAGATTATGGCGCCGTACCCTGACTCCTGCCACACTCCTGACCATACGTAGAGAGAAGGAAACGCCCCCGGGCTTCCGAAGAAGTCGGGCACGTTGTGAATGCCGAATATTCCCGCGATCTTGGTCAGGAGGCTCGCTTGCGGTGAAAGTACGATCTGCATGATGCTTACGAGGACAACAACAGATATGAAGTAGGGTGCATAGCTCACCATCTGAGCGACCTTCTTGAACCGGGCGTGTTTCACCTCGTTGATCGCCAGGGCGAGGATGAGGGTCGCGGGAATGCTCACGAGAAGGTAATAGAAGCCAATGACCAGCGTGTTTTGGAGGATGGGCCAAAAGAACGGGCCCTCGACGAAGAACTTCATCTCTGAAAGACCGACCCATGGACTGCCCCAGATGCCTTGTACTGGGTTGTAATTGCGGAACGCGATCTGCGCCCCGAGCATCGGCCAGTAGTTGAAAGCCGTGAGGAACGCCATCGGTAGCGCCAGCAAGACGTAGAGCTGCCAGTACCTGCGGATCCGTGCGGCGCGCTTTTTCCCGCCGGACCGCCGACCGGATCCCTGCGCCGGACCGGGTGAGCGCCGAGCTAAGGGCGGCGTTGTGGCAGGCGCGGATGTGACCTGCACCGGCATCCTCCCCAGCCACCTTGGCGTTCGCTGCTGCCTGGCGGCGCGGCGTGGGCACCCCGAACTCTCGAGCCAGGCTGTAGCACTAATCCCTCCCCCCAATCGTGGATGTCACACGCACGCAGGCACACCGTCGCGATCCATTATCCCGACTGCCCCGGCTGAGCGTCTTGGAAGATCATACTAACTTCTTGGAAAAATAAGGATCCTCTGGTAGGCAGACGTCTGGCCGCATTCCCCTGACCTGACACTTCATCCACTGCTGGAGGTGAAACTTTTGTAGACCAACGGACATCCGCTAAGGGGGAAGGCTCCGACGCGAAACACGAGTTGAGGCGAGGATCCGGCCCCAGGACAGCAGCAAGCCCTTTGAAGAAGGCTATACGACCGGTTACTGGTGCTGTTGTCGCGCTCGTCGGGGTTCTGCGCCAGGTGTTCGAGGCGTGCACTCCCCAAGCAACGCCATTAGGCCCTGGAGGAGAGGACGGTTACGCCGCCTCCGCACCACTTGTGGTATGCAACTTACCCCTGGGGGGCGAGACCCGCTGCGAGGGTCAGGCAAGTCTCCCCTTCCGTACGAAAGTTTGCTCAGAAGCCCTTCCTTTCCTCCGGCATATTGAACTACCCGACTCTGCCCCAAGCTCGGCTGTTTAGCCCTTATCTTGCGGCCCTCCGATGGCGTTTCGGACCTGCCTGATTCTGCCGCGCTCCATGACATACATCACTCTGCGGCCACGGTGATGCTTTCCGCCAACCTCGATCCGAAGAAAAGCGGTCAGGTCATCGGGCACTCTCGGACAGCACAAACCGATCGGTACCTACGCGTCTTGGAGGACCGGAAGTCCGTCACCGACAGCTGCTCGTACCGCTGACGCCCTGTTCGGCCACCAGCGCAGGAAGCCGTGAGCTTGTACGTGTTCGCCGTCAAGTCCGGGTACCCGCACACCTGTAGGAGTTCGTACGAGTTCACAACTGCAGACTTTTTTGCACACACTTTCGGCCGGCTAGCTCTCGCCGGGCGCAAAAGACCTGGTCAGGGGTGCCCCCGGCAGGGTTCGAACCTGCGACCCGCCGCTTAGAAGATGTCGGCAGAGCGTTTATAGAGGTTTGCCCACGTCTCGGGGCCCACCTGACCAGGGGTCTTATGCGGGACGAACACCACCAGACAGCTACGAACTGCT
>DATJUH010000061.1:0-17630 GCA_035502515.1 Acidimicrobiales bacterium | reverse complement strand
GGCTGACGAGGAGCTACTGGGCGGCCAGGCGCCCGGCGAGGGCCCCACGGGCGACGACGGGGCCGTGGTTGACGAGGAAGCAGCCGCGGCGAGCACCTTCGATGTCCGGGAGCTCTACCACCCCCAGGTGGACCGGAGCCTTCGGGCCCTTCCCCGGTTACTGGTCGGCGCGTTCCGCCTCGTGTGGGCGGCGGCCCGCGGCCAGCTCATCCTGAACGTGGTACTCCTGGCCATCGGCAGCGCGGCGCTGGCGCTGCAGGTGCTGGTGGGCAAGCAATTGCTGACCGAGCTGCTGGCCGACAACTCGACGAAGGACTTCTCGTCGGCCGTCCCCTCGATCGTCCTCCTCGCCGTCATCCTGGCGGTCGCCTCGGTGACCATGATCGTCCGGAACGAGGTTCAGCGCCTGCTGGCAGAGCTGGTGGCTCGCTCATCTATGCAACAGGTAGTGGATGCCGCCTGCCGCGCCGACCTGGCTCGCTTCGAGGACCCGGCGTTCCACGACCGCCTCCAGAGGGCCATCGTCAACGCCTCCATGAGGCCGTTGCAGATGACAAACGGGATGTTGGCGCTCGGGACGGCGGTGACCGGGGTGGTGGCCGTGGGGGCCGTCCTGCTCGTGATCGACCCCGTGTTCTTCGTGCTCGGCGTGGTCGCCGGCGTCCCCATAACCGTGGCCAGCCTTCGGGTCGGCCGGGCACTGTACCGATTTGCCGTCGAACAGACCCCTACGGACCGGGAACGGACGTACATCCAGGGCCTGCTGGTCGAAAAGGACCCGGCCAAGGAAATCCGGGCCTACGAGACGTCGTGGTTCCTGCGGGCCCGGTTCGCGGCTTTGTACGAGCGGCGGATCCAGGCCCTTCGCCGTCTCGTCCGGCGGCGAGCCGTGCAGGGCGTACTGGGGGGCGGGCTTACGGCCGTCGTTTCGGGGGGAGTCCTGGGGCTGCTGATCTTTTTCGTCTCTCAGGGCGACGTGTCACTGGCCGGGGCCGGCGCCGCCGCGGCCGCCCTCATCCTGCTCGGTACCCAGCTCCAGGGCCTGGCCAGCGGGGTGGGCCAGCTGTACGAAAGTGCCCTTTTCATCCAGGACTTCAACAACTTCGTACAGGTGGAACTGGCCCCGGGCACCAGCCGGTTCACCGGTACGGCCCCGCTCCCGGCTCATATCGGCCGCTTGAGCGTAAGAGGCCTCACCTTCACCTACCCCAGCCGCCGGGCCCCGAGCCTGAACAACGTCGATATCGATATCCCCCCCGGCCAGGTGGTGGCCCTGGTAGGAGAGAACGGCTCGGGTAAGACCACCCTGGCCAAGCTCTTGGCCGGGCTCTACCTTCCGCAAGAGGGGTGCATTACCTGGGACGGGCAGGACCTGGCCGCCACCGATATCAACGAGGTGCGCAAACACGTTGCCGTGCTGTTCCAGGATTTCGTGAAGTACTTCCTGTCGGCCCGCGAGAACATCTCCATGGGGCGCTGGCAGCAGGCGGACGACGACGTGGCCGTGAAGGAGGCCGCTGTCCGGGCCGGCGCGCACGCATTCATCGAGACCCTCCCGCAGGGGTACGACACCTACCTCGGGCCCCAGTTCTTCGGCGGCAGCGACCTCTCCACCGGGCAGTGGCAACGGGTGGCCCTGGCCCGGGCCTTCTTCCGCGACGCGGAGCTGATCATCCTCGACGAGCCCACCGCGTCCCTCGACCCCCGGGCCGAAGCCGCCCTCTTCGGTGCGGTGCGAGAGCTGTTCGCCGGGCGTTCCGTCGTCCTCATCTCCCACCGCTTCGCCACCGTCCGGCTAGCGGACCACATCTACGTGCTCGAAGGTGGGCGGATGATCGAACACGGCGACCACGACGAGCTGATGGCCCACAACGGCATCTACGCCGAACTGTTCACGACGCAGGCCTCCGCCTTCGGCCTCTACGAGGCCATGTGAGCAGGTAACCCGGGAGAAATTCAGTGACGCCCTCGTGGCCCGTGATGCCCGTTGTGACCGTAAAGGTCGGTGGCGTTGACGCGCTCCAGGTAACGTTCCAGCCCGCCGCTGTCGCCTGAACTGTGGAGGACGTTCCTCGGGTCGGCCGGGTCGAGCCAGTATTCGTGAGGGTCGAAACGACGCTGCAACATTTCGTAAGCGGACCGAGTGACCTCAGCGGCCGTCGCCGGGTAGCCGTCCCGTAATGAACGCGTCAGCGCCCTGTCGATCGACCCCCCTCCCGGGAGGCTCCCGCTCGACCTCCATTTGCGCAGGCTGTGGACCAGCAGGCGCCCGGCCGGGCCGCCACTCAGTTCGGCCACGACTTCCGGCGGCACCGGCGCCCCCAGGACTTCCCTGGCCCGGTTCAGCGCCACCGCCACAGGCAGGTCGGTGTGCCAGGCGTGGCTTCGTTGGACCAGTGCCGCCCAATCAGGTTTGAGGTTGCTGACCGAGCGCTCGACGTCGACGATCCAGCCGAGCTGGTGGCCGCCGGCCAGGGCGGCGTGGAGAGCTACATGAAGGACGGCGTCGGTGGGGTCCAGGGCCCAGGTGGTCACGGTCCCGACCCGCACCTTCTGGCGCCGGTCGAACAGCTCGGCCATCGGGATGGCAAAGCGGTCCCGCTGGTTGAGGAGGTTCACCAGGTGCCAGTGAAGGTCCACGAGTTCCGGGCCGAAAGCGAGGTGGAGCTCACCCCTCAGGTCAGTCGTGACGAGGTCCCAATTGCGGTCCATAGTGGACGCACCCCGGGAGTTGAGCACTTCGAGGGCACGGCGGAAATGTTCCGCCGGCACGACCACGTCCAGATCCGAGTAGTAACGGGGGGTACCGCCGTAGGCCAGCTCCGCCAGCACTGGTCCTTTCACCACCACCCATGGGACCTCAGCTTCCCGCAGTGCCGCGCTCAGCCGGACCAGCAGGGCCAGATAGGAGAGGTTGGAAAAGGCCTCGGCCGTGGCCATGGCCTGCAACCGGGCGCGGGGTCCTTCGCTCAGTACGCCGGCCAGGGCCTGGCTCGCCGTACCGGTGACCCGCTGCGCGATGGCGAAGTCGACCAGCGCGTCCGGGCCGGCCCGCACCACAAGTGACTCGAGCCCGTCACAGCCGGGTGCGCCTCGGGCACCGGCCACGGCAACCACCAACGCCTCTTCGAGCCGTTGCCGCGTTGTCTTCTTGTTCGTCGCGAGCATGGCTGGCAGTAAGCTACCTTTTCCCAGGCAGGGGGCTGTAGATCACTCGGCCGCCCGACGCTGCAGGTGGCGGGGTCGCCGCCAATCGTGATGACCCAAGCAAAAACTGCGTGCCCGGCCGCCTCGCCACCGATTTTCCTGTTTTCCCATAAGGCTATGCCGCCGGCGCCACGGCCGCCGGGCGCCATGCTCGACGTCGCCACGAGGTGCTCGATGTTTGCTCGTTTGGGCAGGCACTACGATTTCAACGGTGGAGCGGGACCTCGGTAGGCAGGGGCCGTGCTGACGGGGCCACCCGGCACGATGGCGCCGGGCCCGGAGGAAATGGCCCGCCGGCCAGCCAGCCGCCCGGGCGGGACCACCGCACCGGGCCGGCACTCGGCCCCCCGGGCCCAGGTGCCCTGGCGCCCCGGCCGGGCCGTGACCGCCGTCCATGTGGCCAGCCTCGTGGGTGCGTTCGGGTTCTGGGCGTGGCTTGACAGGGGCCTGTGGTTCTTCGGCGACGAGTGGAACTTCCTGGTCGGCCGCGGCCTCTTCTACGCGCCCACCAACCCCGAGAGCATCTGGTTCCCCCATAACGAACACTGGTCAACCCTGCCGGTCCTGCTCTGGCGGGCGCTGTACAGCGTGTTCCACCTCGGGACCTATTGGCCGTACGTCCTTCCCGTACTGGTGGCCCAGGTCGTGGTCATGCACCTGGCCTGGCGGCTCAGCCTGCGGGCGGGTGCCGGCCCGTGGGTGGCCACGACGGCGGTCGCCCTCCTCGGCTTCCTCGGCGCCGGCGCCGAAGACCTGGCCTGGGCCTTCCAGATCGGCTTCGTCGGCTCGGTCATGTTCGGCTTGGTGGCCTTCGACCTGATGGACAGGCCGGCGGCCGTCCCACCGGCGCGCCCCACTCTGGCCCTGGCATCTCTCGCCCTCCTGGCCAGCCTGATGTGCTCCACGATCGGGGACGCCATGCTGGTCGGGGCGGCCGTGCTCGCCTTCGCTCGTCTTCCGTGGAAACGGGCGGTCGCCGTACTGGCTTTGCCTGTCGTCGCTTACGTGACCTGGTTCGCCGGTGTCGGTCACCTCGGGCTGACCGCCCATTCGGACCGGTTCACTGTCGGTACGTTGACCGACCTCCCGCGCTATATGTGGGACGGCCTGTCGTGGGCGCTGGGCCGGGCGTTCAACCTCCAGGTGGCCGGCCCGGTCATCCTGGTCGCTTTAATCGCATGGGTGGCGTGGTCCTCAGTGAGGCTGCTGCATGACCAACCGGTACTGCTGGCTCTTTGCGCCGCCACCGCCGCCTTTTATTTATTGGCCGGGCTGGGGCGGGATATTTCTACCGGTACACCTGACGTATCGCGCTACGTCTACGTGGCTATGGCTTTGCTTACCCCGGTGATTGCTACGGTCCTGAGCCCCCGCCGCGCCCCTGTCGTCGTTCGCGTCGGAGCGGTCGTCCTCCTGGTCGTCACTTTGATAGGCAACGTGGGCCAGGCCCAGACGTGGGTGAAAGCGCGGGTGGCTTTGACGTCGAGGTTGAAAACTGACGTTTTAGCCGTCGGGCGGCTCACCGCCGCGAGTGTCCCGGACGTGACGGGCCCCGCCGCCGCACCCATCAGTCTGTTCCCCAACCTGTCGGCCACCGAGCTCGCTTTCCTGCAGCGTTCTCATCTTCTGCCCCCGGCCACCCTTACCAGGACCGACATGGTGAACGGGCGCGCTCTGCTCGCCGTAGGCGACTGGAACGGCGCCAATACGGCCCTTTCTCCCAAACCATTGGTAGGTGGTCACTTCCAGTACGTGACGTACCGCAACGGCGTCGTTTCTTCACTCGGTAGCGGCTGTTTCCGCTTTTCCCCCACTGGTTCGAGCGCCCCGTTACAGGTCTGGTTGCGCATACCGGCCGGCGAGGCTTCGGCCGCCGTCCTGGTGGACGCCCGGCCCGCCCCCAGCGGCGTCAACCGTTACCTGGCCGCCATCCTGGTCCCTCGCCAGGGACCGTCGAGCTCCGTTCCGGTGGAGCTGGTCGTGCCGCCCACCGGGACGGGGTACTTGAGCGACAACGCGCCGCGCGCCAAGCTCGTCCTGACGTGGACGGAGGGGACCACCCTGAAACTCTGCGGCCTTTCCGCCCCCGCGTGAGGTCGACAACCCTACTTCTCCCGCCTCCCCGGCGCCACCACGCCGCTCACGTTCGCCCGGGGGCGGCGCTGTTCCCGGCTGCCGGGCGCAGCCATCTACCCCCGTGGACGCTGGCCATTGGTTACGTCAGCGGTTTTGCCGCCGTCAGCGGCGCGGCCCTGTTGCGTCAACCGGGCCTGCCCGCCACCAAAACGATCTGGGCCGAAGACGGGCGGATTTTCTACGCCCAGGCCACGGCTCTTTCCTTCTGGCGCACCCTCACCACCCTGCACAACGGCTACATGCAGCTGTTCCCCCGCCTGGCCGTCCAATTGGCCCGCCTGGTGCCCGCTGCCAGTACCTCGACATTGTTGGCGCTTATCGGCGCAGTCAGCCTCGGCGCCCTCTCTTGCCTTGTTTTCCATATGGCCCGGGGGCATATAGCGTCCCCGGGCCTGAGAGTGTTATTGGCGGCCGGTATGGTCCTTTTGCCGGTGGCCAACGTGGAGCTGCTCGACAACCTCGTCAACGTGCCGTGGTGGTTGTTCTTTGCCACTTTCTGGGCGCTCATATGGAGGCCGAGGTCGCGACCCGGGCAAGTCGTGGCTGCCCTCTTGTGTTTCGTCGCCGCCGCTTCGGAACCGCTGGTGGGCCTTTTTCTCCCGTTGGCGGTGGCCCGGTGGGCGGCGTTACGCGAGCCGGCGGAACAAGCCGCCGGCGCCGGCCTGGTCCTTGGCCTCCTCTACCAGGCCGTGGTGATCCTGCCCTCCAGCGCCAGTGCTTTGTCGAGCCCCGGTGGGCTGCACGACATCGGCCAGTCTTTTGCCGTGAGGGTGGGGCTCGGGATAGTCGGCGGCGTCAAGGGGACGGACTGGCTGGCCGTCCACGGACGGCAACTGAGCATCGCATTGGGCTTTGCCGCTATAGGCGGCGTTTTGCTGCTGGGGCTGTGGGCACGGTCTTCCCGTGTCCGGCTGTTCACCGTGGTCGCGGTGGCGTACTCGGCCGTGTGTTTCGTGGTACCCGTCTGGTTACGCGCCGTAGCCACGGCCCTGCAGGCGGGCACCGTGCGCATTGCCGGACGCTATCAGGCCATACCGGTCCTCCTCATCATGAGCGCTGTGCTCGTCCTGGCCGACTATTTCGCCCGTGAGGGCGGCGCTGTTCGGTACTCACGGTGGAGGGTCACGCCGTCCCGGGCGCCGTCGAGCCGGGTGCCGAGCCGGGTGACGGTGGCGGTGGCCATCTGCACCGCCCTGTTCCTCCCGAGCTGGGTGGCCGACTTCCGGGGGCCCAACCAGCGTTCCAGTGGGCCGGCCTGGGCGTCCGAGGTGGCCAAGGCGGGCGCCGAGTGCCGGCGGACCGGGAACACGACGGCCACGCTGTCGATAGACCCGGCGCACTGGACGGCCATCCTGCCGTGCCGCGTTGTGGCGCCGGCGCCCTAGTGTGCCCCGCTTGGCGACGACGCTGACAAAGGGGAGCCGAGGCCGACCGTATAGAAGGTGACTGTTATCTCGCCCTGCCCGGGCTTCCAGCCGCCCCCCGACAGGGCGAGTTTCTTTATGGCAGCCGGGGTGAAGGCGGCCGAGTAACCGAGCGCCGGCGGCACCGAGACGACATGGTCGTCCCCTGCCGTCCCCGGGATGAACCGGTAGTTCGCCGGCCCGGCCTGGCCAGTCCACAACGTGACGCTCATGGTGGGCGGCTTCAACAGGACATCCTCAGCCTTGGCGCTGAGCGGAGCACCGAGATCGAAGGTGGCGACTACCATCTTGCCCGGTTCGCTCGGCACGCTCACCGGGGCACCGGAACGTGTGCTCACCGTTTTCACCTTGACCGGCGGCCCGCAACGGTCGGGGACCCGCTGCAGCACCTGGGCCGGCCCCGGCGCCGCCAATTGCACATAGTGGCAGTACATCGACTCGAGCGTGGCCGGGGGGTCGAAGAACTGGTAACGCTTGTCGACAATTTCCCATGGGGCGTAGACGATCCGCTCGGGGGCACGGGCCGAAGCAAGGAAGGCGGCATCGAGCCGGTCGAGGTAGCTCGTGTACGCGCTATAGGACTGCAAGACAGGCTCGGGATCCCAGTCGAGTTCGGGGTAGTCGTAGGCGACCGAGTTCTCTATCGGCTCCACTGCCACGGTGCGGCCCGCCAGCATGGAAAACAACGCGGGCGAGAGGGCGTCGCCGGTCGACAGGAACTGGTCCAGGGTGGTGGCCCGAGCCTGGCCAAACCCCGGGGCACCCATCACCTCGCCGACATCGTCGAAAAAGGCCGACGTGGTGGCGCCCGGCGAGTGCAGCTGTACCGGCACGTTGCCCAAGGCCAGCCAGAAAACGACGGCCGTAAACGCCGCGGCGCCCGCCTGGAGCGGGACATAGGGGCGCTTCACCTGCGCCAAAAGCACGGCCGCCAGCGCCAATCCAAAGAAGGTGAGGTCGTGCTGGTCGTGACGCACGAACCCCTCTTTGAGCACGGCCCACAGCCAACCAGCGATGAGCAACATCACGGCCACCTGGTAGCGACGCGGCTTTCTCTGTACTGACAACGCAAAAAGGACCACGATCAGGGCACAAACGGCTACGGCGTACCAGTTCTCTGCGGCCCGGCCGTACGAATACTGCATGGCCGAGCTGTAACCGATGGCTACCGACCAAGAACCCCGGAAATAACTGAAGACATTGGTGATGCTTTGGCCGGCGGCCAACCAGCCCCCGAAGAACACGGTCACCAGCGGTATGCACCCGGCCGGCACCGTCCGCCGCCAACCGAGATCGCCGAGCACGACGACGACGGCCAGAAGCCCGACTGTCAGTAGCCCGTCGTTGGTCTTCACCATGAGCTGGAAGCCGGCCAGTGCCCCGAGGAGGCCCACCAATACCAGCCCGGCCCGGCTCTGTCGGGCTCGAGCCCAATTTGGCGCCGCCCACCCTGTTCCCGCCCACTGGCCTTCGGCCCAGTCCGCTGTCGCCGGGGCCCGAGTGGCCCCGCCCCGCCCGGCCGCCAGTGCTGCCAACGCCAGCCCCAGCGCTGTAGCGGCGGCAATGTCCGAAGAGCCCGTCCTGCTGGGGGCGATGGCGACGGCGGCCCATGCGGCCACGCCGGCGGGCAGCAAGGTCCACGAGGGCCGCAGCGCCGACACGATAAGGGCCGCCAGCCCCCAAACAATGGCGAGTGCGTACAGGACACTGAGAAAAGCGGTGAGGCGGTAAAACGGGTAAATGCCGTCGACGAACCCGTACGGCCCGTAAGAAAAAACCAGCGATGGCCCCCACTGGAGGTGGTGGTTGAAGCCCATGGCCAGACCGACTTCCCACGAAGGGTCGATGCCGGCGTAGACGGAGTGCCACGCATAGGGCCGCCAGCCGAGGACTGTGGCCAGGAAGCTCACCACGGCCACGCCCGGCCAACCCCGGACCAGCCCGGCGCCGGGCCAGCCCCGGGCGTGCCCGACCGGTTGGGGACCGGCCGCCCGGGCTGTCTGGACCGTCACTTGTGCACCGGCGAAGGAGTACTTGCGCGCTGGCGCTCGAGGCCCACATCCGATTTGGGTGCCTTGGTTTTCGGGCCTTCGAGGGCGCAAGTTTTCCCGATACCGGACCTATGGCCGGCGGGCACGGGAATTCTCGTCGCCGTATATGGAGCGCCAGTCAAAGACGAGCGACGGGTCGAGCTCCCCGCCGTCGTCGAAGTGAAGCTTTTCAGGTGGGATCACCAGGCGTTCCGGCCAAGAACTCATATTGTCGTAGTGGAAATTGGCGCCCCCGCGGCGCAACCCGGCCCGGTCGACCTCGAGCCGCCGCGTCATCTGTGCCGCGCTCCTCATCGGATAGTGCCGCAGGTTGAACAGCCGGGGGTAGCGCTCACCGAGGGGAGGGTTGTGGTTGAACTCCCTGACGTTGGTCGACGATGCCCGCCAGGAACGGATACGCGGCCCACAGTCGGCGAAAAGGCTGTAATGACGCACCCGTTGTACCGCCCGCTCGACCGTCGGGTCGTCGGCATCGGTCCACCAGAAATTGAAATTGTTGAACTGGATCCAGTCGTACGGCGAGGCCGCCACCTCCTCGAGCCAGTCCCGGTACGGCCGGGACCGGTCCGGGCCCTCGAGGAACTCGTCCTGGTCCGGCCACGAAACCCAGTCGTACTTGGCGACGTAATTTTCCAGCAGGTGGGCTGACATGGCCTGGTAGAGCCCGTAGAAATCGACGCTGCGGGGGATGCTCTGCAGCTCGACCAGCTCGCCCTCGAGCCGGCGCAGGGCCCCGGGCGTCCCGTCCGTCGAGCCGTGGTCCCAAGCGATGATTTGATGACCCTGGTCGCGCAGGTAAGCGACCGCGTCCTCGACGAGGTCGCCGTCGTTGTAGCACAGGAGCACCGCCAGCAATCGCAAGGGACGCTTCTGGCCCCGGCGCCGGCGCCACGGGAGCAACCCGCCCGTCACGTTGGTCATCTCGGTTCAAAGATATATGAGGCCGCGTTTCCAGTAGCTTCTGGGTCGATGGGCGAAAACGGTCAAACGGAAGGCGCGGTGTCCCCCGGGCCCGGCCAGGCAGGCGTCGTGATACTCGGGATGCACCGCAGTGGGACCAGCGCCGTGGCCGGGTTCCTGGCCAAGGCGGGGTTCTTCGCCGGCGAGGAGGCCGACCTGCTGGCGGCGGCAGAAGACAACCCGAGAGGGTTCTTCGAGCGTGTGGACGTGAACGACCTGAACGACAACCTCCTCGCTCGAGTGGACGGGGCCTGGGACAGGCCACCGGCGCGGGAGCTGATCCGCGACCACGCCGCCGAATGGCAAGCCGAGGCCGAAGCAATGCTGGCCCGCCTCGGTTCGCAGGCCGCCGGCCGCCCGCTGGTGCTGAAGGACCCCCGGATCAGCCTCCTCCTGCCGGCGTGGCTGCCTGCATTCGACCAGGGCCGGTTCGCCATCGTCGTGGTCGACCGCAGCCCCCTGGACGTGGCCCTCTCGATGCGCAAGCGGGACGGCCGGCCGCTGTACGTGGCCCTCGCTATCTGGCAGCTCTATTGCACCGAACTACTGGAGGGCCTCGCCGGCCGGCGCGTGCTTCTGGTCCGCTACGAGGACTTCGTAAAGGACCCTGGCCATAGTGGGCCCCGCCTCCTCCGGCAACTGGCCGAAGTACTGCCTGACGACGTGGTCGAGCGCACCGGGGCCGCCAGCAAAGGAGTTGAAGCGGAGGCGGCCGGGTTCGTCTCTCCGGAGATGCGCCACCACCGCACCGAGGCCGAGGACGCTTCGAACGAGCAGGCCCTGACGGGCGCCCAGCTCGCTCTCGCCGGCTGGTTCCGGCAGCAACCGGAGGGATGGCTGGACCTGCAGGCTCCCGAACGGCTGCGGGCACAGCCGGCCAACGCTCTCGTCACGACGGCGGAGTATTTCGCCTCCGTGGCCGACCGCTCCGGGATGGAAGCCGCCTACGACGACGAACGCCACAAAGCGCTCCACTTCGAACAAGCCACCGAGCTGAAGGACCACCACATCGAACGCCTGGAGGCCGAGTTCCGCAAGCTCCGCCAGCGGGTCGAAGCGGGAGAGCAACAGGTCGCGGCGCTGGCGGCGGAGACCGAAGAGCTACGCGCTACGAACAGGGCATTGAACGAGGAACTGCGGCACCTCCACGAGGACGGCCGGGCGGCAGCCAGCAATCTGGCCTCGGTGGCGAGACGTGGTTTCGGGGGCCGCCACGAGCCTTAGCGTTACATGACTGTTAGATGACTGTTATGTGATTGTTAGTGGCGGTCGTACCTCGCTCGGTGGGCACTGGCCGCCCGGGACCCGCCCGGTCCCGCTCGGGGGACCCCTTCTCGGTGCAGATGGGACATCTTGTTGCGTTCCGGTGCAAAGACGGCATCAGAGCGCGACAAGAACGCTTACTTGCACCGAAAAGGGCCGGCAGAGGCCCTCCCGACGAGGTTTGCCGCGCTCGCCGCCCGGGCTGGGGGCCTCCTGCTTGGCCACTTACCCCTGATAGCCGGCGTAAGGCCCGGCCGCGGCCTCGGGCGAAAGGCGCTCCACCAGCAGGTCGGGAGCCCGCCCGGGGCTGGCGCAGAAGTCAAGCAGCGGCTGGGCGGCCCGCCCCCAGGTGTGACGTTCCACGACGGGAGCGAAGATCTCGGGAGGTGGAGGGTACGACAGCACCGCGTCCAGAGCCTCCTCCAGGGCCTCGTCGTCCTGGGCCGGGACGGCGATGCCCAGGCCGGCGTCGGCCACTTCATCGGCCAGGACGTCGCCGCCGGTGAGGACCATGGGGAGCCCGGCCCACAGGTAGTCGAGGACACGCGAACGGAACGAATAACGCGTCTCGAGGTGGTCCAGGTGTGTGCTCACGGCCACGTCGGCGTCCAGGAGGTAGTCGGCCCGGCGCCCGTACGGGGCCCAGCCGGTGTTGAAGAACACGTACCGGCCGGTGAGGCCCAGCTGCGCCGAGAGCTCCTGCAGCTCGGTGGCCACCCGCATCCCGGGCACGTCGGGGTTGGGGTGACGCAGGCCGAGAAAGACCAGGCGTAGCTCGGGCAGGCGGCGGCTCAGGCGGTCGACGGCCCGCAGCAGGGAAATGGGGTCCAGCCAGTTGTAGACCCCTCCGCCCCAGAGCACGACCTTGTCGTCGGGCCCGATGCCCGGGACCACGCCCCGCAAGCCCGGGCCTTGCCGGCACGGGGGCTCGGCCGGGAGCCCGAACGGGACGACGGAGACAAGCCGGCTGAGCAGAGGGCTCGCCTCGTAGTTGTACGGGTTGACCCGGCCCAGCGCCGCCAGCGACCCCAGCCAGAAGTCCCGCTGCCGTTCGCTGGCGCACGTGAAAAAGTCCCCCCTTCGCAACCCGGCATTGACGACGCCGGCCAAACGGGTCACGGCCCGGTCCGCTTCGGCCTGGTCTGCTCCACCCATCTCCAGGTTTTCCAGGTGGTAGGGGTCGTAGATGTCGACCGCCACGGGGCTGTCCGTCTGGCGCAGCTCATCGGCCATGTAGACGAGGGCGCCCGGGGCGAAAAGGACATCCGCCCCGTCGACCAGTTCCCGGATGGCCGGGCCGGCGGCCAGGCGGGTCTCGGCATTGGGATGGGACCCGGAGACCGAAACAGTGCTGGCCAGCACGACGTCCAGGTGATCGCCGAGGGCGCGGGCCAGTTCCCAGGCCCGGATGGCGGGGCCGGGCATCTCCGGGCCGACCGGGTCGGTCGTGAAAACGACCACCCGGGTATGAGTACGCTTCGTGGCCGTGGACGCAACCATCGCCGTGAGGCTACCGGGGGCCGCCGGCAGGGTACGAGGTGAACCGGTAAAAGCTGGCCCGGTCCGAGGTGGCCCAGTCCGAGGTGGCCCGGTCCGAGGTGG
The DNA here is from genome assembly GCA_035502515.1 of Acidimicrobiales bacterium. Lineage (GTDB taxonomy): Bacteria > Actinomycetota > Acidimicrobiia > Acidimicrobiales > Palsa-688 > Fen-671. Next base: position 4,987 of record DATJUH010000061.1, on the reverse strand, counting down.
CCCGGTGCGGGGTGGCCCTGTCCGAGGTGGCCCGGTCCGAGGTGGCCCAGTCCGAGGTGGCCCGGTGCGGGGTGAACTGTGACCAGGGTGCTGGTCGTGACGGCGGACGTCCTACGGCCACAGGTCGCCGGCCCGGCCATGCGCGCCCTTCATATCTGCCAGCGCCTCGCCGATGACCACCACGATGTCCGCCTGATCACCACCTCGCCCTACTGCGAGGTACACCCTCACGACTTCACTGCCTTGGCCGGCGGCCCGGACGAGCTGGCGGAGGCGGAGGCGTGGTGCGATGTCATGGTCCTCCAGGGTTACGTGACCCACCACCATGCGGTTCTGGGGACATCGAGGAAAATCATCGTCTTCGACATTTACGACCCGCTCCACCTGGAGACGCTGGCCCTGACCAAAGGGCACTCAGGCCCGGCCCGCGACGGCCACATCCGGATCTCTATCGACAACCTCAACCATCAGCTGGTGCGGGGCGATTTCCTGATATGTGCCAGCGAGAGGCAGCGTGACCTTTTCATCGGGCAGCTCTGCGCCCTGGGGCGAGCCAACGCCCTCACCTACGATGCCGACCCGACCCTGCGCCAGCTGATCGACGTCGTGCCCTTCGGCCTGCCGGAGCAGCGCCCCGAACACCGGCGGGCAGTACTGAGGGACGTGGTCCCCGGCATCGGCCGGGGAGACGACGTGATCGTCTGGGCCGGAGGGATCTACGACTGGTTCGACCCGCTGACGCTCATCCGGGCCGTAGCCGGGCTGTCCAGGACACGGCCCTCTGTCCGGCTGTACTTCATGGGCTTGCGTCACCCCAACCCGGACGTCCCTCCCATGCAGATGGCCATCGACGCCCAGGCCCTCGCCGACGAGCTCGGTCTGGCCGGCAAGCACGTCTTTTTCAACCAGGGCTGGGCCGAGTACTCCGACCGGCAGAACTTCCTGCTCGAAGCCAACCTGGGCGTCACTGTGCATTTCGACAGTGCCGAAACGCGGTTCTCGTTCCGGACCCGGGCGCTTGACTACCTCTGGGCCGGCCTGCCCATCGTTTCCACCGAGGGCGACTCCTTCGCCGAGCTCATCGAGCGCGAGGGCCTGGGCCTTACCGTGCCGGCCGAGGACCCCGAAGCCCTCGAAGAGGCGCTCGGCCGGCTCCTCGAGGACTGGGCCTTCGCCGAAAGGTGCAGGGCCAACGTGGCCAGGGTGCGCGACAGGTTCCGTTGGTCACTGGTGCTCGAACCGCTGGCCGCCTTCTGCCGGGAACCCCGGCCGGCGCCGGACCTGGGCGGCGCCCACACCCCCGCCACCACCTCCGGCGAGGTGTCGCCATCAATCCCGGCTCCCGCCTCGCCGGACGAAACCACGAACGCGGCGGCGGAGGCGCCCACCACCGCACGGAGTTTGTCCGGCCTGGTGCGGTTCCATTACAGCCAGGGCGGCGTGAAGCAGGTGGTGCGCAGCGCGGCAAACAAAGCGGCGCGACTCACACGGGGAAAGTGACCCCGCTCCCTGGGCCAGCTAAGTGAATGGGCTAAGCGGGTGGGCTGAACGGTCGGGCTAGGCCAGAGCCGGCTCGCCCACCTCACGGGCCCTCGAGATCACCTGGTCTATGAACCCGTAATCCTTGGCTTCGTCGGCAGTAAACCACCGGTCACGGTCCGAATCACGCTCTATGCGATCGACCGTCTGGCCGGTGTGGTAGGCGATGCGCTCCGCCATCATCCGCTTCAGGTAGACGATCTGCTCCGCCTGGATGGCGATGTCAGTAGCCTGCCCTTGCATCTGCCCCGAGGGCTGGTGCATGAGGATACGCGAGTGAGGGAGGGCGTACCTTTTCCCGGGGGCACCTGCGCAGAGGAGGAACTGCCCCATCGATGCGGCCAGCCCCATGCAAACGGTGGAGACATCGCACGGGACGTACTGCATCGTGTCGTAGATGGCCAGGCCGGCTGTTACAGAACCACCCGGCGAATTGATGTACAGGCTCACGTCGCGACTGCCGTCTTCGGCGGCCAGCAACAGGAGCTGGGCGCAGATCAGGTTGGCGGACCGGTCATCGACTTCGGTGCCGAGGAAGATGATGCGCTCACGTAGCAGTCGCTGGTAGACGTCGGCGCTCGGGTCGACGCCCGGGACAGACGCCTGCGAGACGGGCGTCGCCGGCAGGTGCGGGAAAGACATGTATGCAGGGTAATCCACCAGGACGGATTTCGTGAGGGCGAGTTCGGGACGCCGCCTGGAGCCTTCCCCCACCCCCGTCCCACTCGGCCCGCCCTCGGCGCCTGATTACGTGGCCGGGCCCTCAGGTGGAGGACGTCTTTCAGTGCGTAGCCTGCCCCTCGGTCGTACCGCTCGGTAACCCCCAATCACTATCTGTTGCGAGCTTTTGGTTTGCAAACGGTTTGCAGCCGGTCCGTCCGGCCCGGCTGGGGTTAGTCAGTATCGGCGGTGGGGAGCGTCTCCACGGACACCTTCTCCAACCTCGACGTCGCCATGGGCGAGTTCCGGCGTGTCCTGCGGCCCGCGGGGCTCGGTGTCATCTACCAAGTCATCACCGGGCCGGCCATGACCGAGGACGAAGCCCAGTGGCTCGCGAGCCAGGAGACGGCTTCGGCCCGCTCACGCCCTCCGACATCGAGTCGGCAGTCGTGCGCAGCCGGGTTATTGGTGCGGCAACTCCTCGAGACCTATCTCCGGCGGCGAGGTGCCCACAGCTTCCTGCACCGAAAACACAGGCCCGTGCCGGGATGATTCACAACCTGGTCGCGGCGGCTCCGACGCGGCAAGGGCGACCTATTGGGCGGCGGCCGGTCTGCTTGTCGCCTTAGCGGTGCTCACATCCCTGACGGGTGCCCGCACCGCGGTGACCTGGTTCAAAGTCTTTCCGGTCCTGCTCAGCCTGTCAGCGCTCCTGCTCGTGATCGCCGCCTCTGCCTGAGCCCTCCACGACGACGCGACACCCGCCCGGTCGCTGGACCGTTCGCCGGAAGGGCCTCTACAGGGCCTTTTGGCCCTGTTCTGGCCCACCACCGAGTCGGATCATGGTGCCATGGGTACCTACCTGGCTCCCGCCAGCCCGACGGAGCAGGGTGCGCCGTCCGCCTACGTCCAGTCGCGCCCGGCAAGGACCGACCGCACCACCGCGAGGACGGCCGGGGCCCTCCTTATCACGGCGACTGCGGCCAGCCTCATGAGCACCGCCCTGTTCAATTCTGTTCTCAGGGCTTCCGGCTACCTGGCCTGGACCTTCACACATCAGGACAGGGTGATCGCCGGGTCATTCTTCTTGATCGTCGCGGCTTTCGCCGGTGCGGGTATCGCAATCGCGCTCTATCCGACGCTCAGAAGGTACGGGCAGGGGCTGGCCATAGGGTCCGTGTCGTTCCGGGTCATGGAAGCCGTGATGTACCTGGTCAGTGCCGTAGCGGTACTTCTGCTGGTCACGCTCAGCCAGGACGTCGCAGCGGGCTCGGTCAACGACGCAGGGACGCTCGGCTCTTTGCTTCGGGCCCTTCATGACCAGGCCAGCCTGGCCGGCATCCTTGCCTTCTACGTCGGTGCGCTCCTGTACTACTCGATCTTCTTCCGCTCCCGGCTCATCCCGCGCTGGTTGTCGGGCTGGGGGATCATCGGGGTCGTGCTCGGCCTCGTGGCAGGCTTGCTCGTCCTCTTCACGGTGACGGGCTCCATGTCCGCCCTTCAGGTCGGGCTCAACGTGCCCATCGGCGTGAACGAGATGGTCCTCGCCGTGTGGCTCATCATTAGAGGGTTCAGCTCGCCCGAGGCCCACAGCCCGGTACTGAGCTGACCAGGCTGAGCCTCCTGAGCACCGGAACGGCGACGTTTGGGCGCGCGACTCGGGTGCGGTTTCAACCCAAATCAAATTGATCGAGCTTCTTGACCCAATGGAGGCTCCGCCTCAACGGGTTCGAGGGGAGCCCCTCGTAAGCTGCACACGTGGAAAGCCGCAGTGCCGAGCGCGTCAGGCTGAGGGTCGAGCGCGACAAGCTGAAGGCGACCGACCCCGAGGGCCTGAGCGACGCATGGGCGATGATCCAAGACATCTGGAGCGGGACCATCGCCCGGGTGAGGCGGGTGCCCGAGCCGGTCCTCCACGAGCAGGTCGACGGCGAGTGGAGCTTCGTCCAGACACACCGTCACCTTGTGCTGGCCACGGACTGCTGGCTGCGGCGGATGGTGAAGGGGATGGCCCACCCGTACCACCCGTGGGGCCTCGCGGGACCGTGGCTCACCAGTCCTCGCCGCTGGGGCCTCGACCCAGACGCCAACCCGTCCCTCGACCAGGTGCTCGGCCTGCGCCGGGAGCGCATGGACGAGGTAAGCGAAGTGATCGCCGGCTTGACGCCGACGGAGCTGGAACGGAACTGCGTCGCTCCCGACGGCCCCGGCCACCCGCGGAAAGACCACACAACGCTGCAGTGCCTGCACGTGATCCTCAAGGAGGAGTGGCAGCACCATCGGTACGCCGTCCGGGACCTCGATGTGCTGGAGAAGCGTGCTGGCTGATTGCTCGGCATTGGCACGCCATCCGGGACGTTGCCGTTGGCGCCGGCATCCGCTCTGGCTGTGCCCCGCCAGCCAGTGCGCCCGAATGTCCCGCCACCACGAGGCGCTGCAGCTCATTTCGGAGGGCAGCGGCCTGGGCGGCGCGCTCGGCCCCGGCGGCCGGGTCAGCCGGGTCGGCGCCGGAGTGCAACAGCCTGTCGGCAATGGCGACCTCCTGCCGGGCTCGTCCCATGACCAGCCTCTGCCACGTGGGCGGCGCGCTTAAGGCGTCGCTGCGGTCAAGGACAGCCTCGATACCGAGGGCCTGCTGCACCACACGGCGCGACCGTCACGGTTAAGACCGTGAGCCAACGGATCGGCCATGCCAGCCCCCACCATTACGATGACCATATATCAGCACGTACTCCGGGGCGATGACGAGGAGACTACAACCACTGGCGCCCGCGACATTTTCGGACAA
>DATJUH010000060.1:0-11945 GCA_035502515.1 Acidimicrobiales bacterium | reverse complement strand
GGATCCCGGCCGGCGTCATAAACGTGGTACCCGGCTTGGGTGAAACCGCCGGAGCCGCCCTCGCCCGCCATACAGGCGTGCGGCGTATGTCCTTTACGGGGTCGCCGGAAGTCGGCCGGGAGGTAGCCACGCTGGCCGCTCACAACCTGGTCCCGTGCAAGCTGGAACTCGGGGGCAAGGGCGCGGCAGTGGTCTTCAACGACGTCGACGTCAGCGATACCGCCCGCAAGCTGGCCGGCGCCATAACCGGCAATTCAGGCCAGGTGTGCTGCACTGCCACGCGCTGGATGGTGCATGAAGACGTGCTCGACCAATTGGTCAGCGAAGCGAAAGAGGCGTTGGCCGAAGTCAATATCGGTGCCGGTTCGGACCCCGACACCACAATGGGCCCGCTGGTTAGCGAGGGCCAGCGTCGCCGAGTCCTGGGCTACATCGACAAGGGACTGGCCACGGGTGCCACCGCCTTGCTCGAAGGGGGCGAGTTGAGGCCTAAAGGCCACGAGGACGGGTACTTCGTTTCCCCCGCTCTCCTCATGGGAGATCCGGGCAACATCTGCGCCCGGGAGGAGATTTTTGGGCCGGTGGCTTACGTGATCCCCTTCCGCGACGAGAACGACGTCGTGGAGACGGTGAACACTTCCCGCTACGGGCTGGCCAATAGCGTATGGAGCGCGGATTTGAAGCGCGCCGAGCGGGTCGCCGAACGCCTCGTCGCCGGTAACAGCTGGATCAACGCCCATAACGTTTTTGCCTACGGCCTTCCGTACGGAGGCGTAAACCTGAGCGGCTATGGCGGCGGCGTAAACAGCGCGGAGACATTTATGGACTATTTGCGGCCCCAGACGATCGCCCGTCCGCTGGCCTGAGGTGCCCGTGTAGATGTCCGGGGCACAGAGCGCGCTCAACGCGTCATGAGCAGCACGACCCGCCAGGAGCGGCCCGAATGGCTCACGAACCTGGGCCGGGAAATTTACGGGCCGACGCCACCGGGCAGTGCGGCGCGCTGGGCGCGCAACAGCCCTCTCGACCCTGGCGAAGTGACCGAAGTGGTCGAACTGATCGCCGCCGCCAGGTCCGGGCACCACTCCGTCGAGTTCCCACCGCGTCTGCGGACACGCGACTGGACGTCGGTGGTCCGGGTCGTCCTGGCCCTCGACCAGCGGCTGGGATGGGAGGGCTGCGGTTGGAAAATCGGTGCTGCCGCAGAAGAAATACGCCGGGCCGAAGGCGTCCCGGGGCCGTCGCCGGGCCGCATTTACCGCCGCGGCGTCTTCGCCAGCCCGGCCCGGGTGCCGAGCGAGCTGTTCATAAACTACCGGAACTGTGAATGCGAGTTCGCCTTCGAGCTTGGCGTCGACTTCCCCGCCCGGGCACGGCCGTGGACAGAGGCAGACGCCCGGGCCGGGATAGAGTCCTTGTTCCCCGCCCTGGAGATAGGTGACACCGTCTTCGAAGACTGGTACGGAGCGAGCGGCTATTTCGGCTCGTGCTTCGACAACGGGGGTGGGGCTGCTTTCGTCGAAGGCGCCAGGCGCAAGGACTGGTCGGATCTGGACCTGGCCCGCGCCGGCATGGACGTCTATCTGAACGGTTATTACGTCAAGTCCGGTAAAGGTCAAGCCGCCATGGGCCACCCGGTGACAAGCCTTACATGGCTCCTCAATTGGCTGCGTGAACAAGGCCGGGGCGTGGCCGCCGGGGAGGTGGTCAGCACCGGGACCTGTACGGGCCATCTTTTCGCCTTGCCGGGCGACACGGTGCGGGCCGATTTCGGAGCGCTGGGCGTAGTCGAGGCGGAGTTCTTGTAACGCGCCACAGACCATGAGCATTACCCTCAGCCATGACGAACTAGAGCGCCACCTTGTCTCACCGGAGTTTGTCGCCGACCCTTACGCCACCCTGCGGCAAATGCGAGAAGAGGCGCCGGTCTACTGGAGCGACTCCGTAGGTGGTTGGCTGATAACTCGGTACGACGACGTCATGACCACCTTCAAGCACACCGGGGACTATTCCAACGAGGGGCGGCTGGGGCGCGCCGCCGCCCACGTGTCGGGACCGGACCGTCAACGTCTATCGGTGTTCGAGGAGCACTACCGCACGAAAGGACTTCTCCACTCCGACCCACCCGACCACACCCGCCTGCGCAGGTTGACGGTAAAAGCCTTTACACCGAGCCGGATCGACGCCTTGAGGCCACAAATCTCCGGGACCACGGCCGTCCTGCTGGACAAATGCGCCCAGCAGGGAGGGATGGAGGCCATCGGCGACCTGGCCTCGGCGCTCCCGGTACAGGTACTGAGCGACCTGATGGGCCTCCCGCCCGGCGACCAGCCCCTGCTGCGCCGGTGGGCCGACCAGCTCCTCGGCTTTCAGGGCATCAACAAGCCCAATTTGGAGCTGCTGCTGGCCGCCCAAACCGCCATCGTCGAAATCCGCCATTACTTGACTCAGGCCCTGGAGGACCGCCGTAAAAACCCGGGTGATGACTTGTTGACCGCGTTCGCGATGTCGGAGTCGGAACCCGGCGGCCTCAGCACGCTGGAGGTAATCAACACCTGTCAGACATTGCTGGTAGCGGGCCACGAGACAACGAGGTCACTGGTGGGCAATGGCCTGGCCCTGTTGCTCAGTGACCGCGCCCGCTGGGAACGCCTGGTCCGGGAACCGACCCTTGTGCGTACTGCCATAGAAGAAGTCGTCCGGTACGAGAGCCCCGTGGCCCGTCAGCCGCGGCTTCTCAAGCACACCACGCGCCTCGGTGAGGTGGAGCTCCAGGAGGGCGACGTCCTGTTCCAGATGCTCAACGGGGCCAACCGTGACCCTGCCTACTTCGATAACCCGGACGAATTCCAGATTGACCGGGAACCCAACAAGCACGTGGGTTTTGGTTTCGGCACTCATTTCTGCATAGGTGCGCCGTTGGCTCGAGTGGAAGGCGAGATCGCGCTGACGGCACTCATCCAGCGCTTCCCGTCGCTGTCCCTGGCCGAGCCGACCCTTCACTGGGACGATTCGAAGGCGAACTCCCGCATGCTAACTTCGCTGCCGGTCGCGGTATAGTCGCTCGGCCGGCCTGGCCCCCCATTTCACTGACCTGACCCGTTGCCGGCGACCCCGTTGCCGGTTGGGAGGCTAGTTGATCGTCGGCAGCCGGCGGGCCCGCGGCGCGCCGTCCGGGACGGCCGAGGCCTCGGCGTTAGCTACCAGTACCCGTTGGTAGGTCCCCTCGATGTGACCTTCGACGATCTTTACCGCCGAAGCGCGCTTACGGCGCCTCAGTATTTCCAAAAAATCCTCGTGGTCCTGCAACCAGGACGAGGCGAAGTCGGCCCGGAGCGCCCCGCGGTGCACCAGGTACAGGAATATCTGCGACCGCAACGCCAGCCACGCCTGGTAGAGGCGCTCGTGGTGGGCGGCCTGGTAGACGGCGTCGTGGAAGGCTACGTCCAGACTGGCGACAGCTGACCGCGTGAGCGGGCGAGGCAACTTGTCGAAGTCCTTCAAGACGTCGGTCATGCGGTTGAAATCGGCGTCGGTGGCGTTGCGGCACAGCCACTCTGCTGCCAACCGCTCCAAGGCGGTGCGCAGGCTGTAGATCTCGCTCACTTCGTCCAGGCCGAGCTGCGCCACCGTCGCCCCCCGGTGGCGCTCCATGTGCACGAGCCCTTCCTGGGACAGTTTGACAAGCGCCTCCCGCACGGGGCCCCGGCTCACATTGAGGTTGGAGGCCAGGTCCTCCTCGACCAAACGTTGGCCGAGGTCGATCCGGCCGGCGAAAATAGCGTCCCGGATGGCATCGGCGACCTCGTCGGCGAGGACGCGCCGAGAGGCGGGACCTATTGCCGGTGTACCCACCATCGCCCCCACGACAGCCTGCCTCTCACTCCCAGCCTCCTCCCCTTTGCCGATATCGTAGCTCGCGGGGCGCTCGCCAGGAAGGGCCATTACACTTCTGCTCGTCGGGGCGCAGCGGGCACCGCCCGGGTTCGTGCCCGGCGTGGCGTCCTCGGGCGCGAAGACCCTGCTGTCTGCAACGAGAGAATGAGAAGGAGCACTGCGTGCCAGACGATCAACAACACCAGGGCTCGGTCGTCATCACCGGCGCCGCCAACGGGATCGGGAAGTCGATCGCACGGCGGCTGGCGAAAACAGGATGGGCTGTCGTAGGCGTCGACCGCGATGCGGCTGCCCTGCAAGAGGCCGTCGAAGCCGTCGCCGGCGTGGCCGTTGTGGGCGATGTGCGGGACACACAGGTGCTGGTCGAAGCCAGGGAGGCGGCCGAAGACGCCGGGCCGCTCCGGGCGTGGGTGAACAATGCCGGGATCGTCCGCCTCGGGCCGCTGCACCTGATGGCGGCTGAAATGATCGACGAAACTATCGACATCGACCTGCGGGCGGTAGTTTTCGGTACCCGGGAGGCGCTGAGCTCCTTCCTGGCCAATGGCGTGAGCGGATCGATAGTAAATGTGTCGTCTATCCATGCTCACGGCGGATTTCCCGGTTACGGCCCCTACGACGCGGCCAAGGGCGGCGTCGAGGCGCTGACCCGCTACGTTTGCGTCGAGTACGGCCATCTGGGGATCCGGTGCAACGCAGTGGCCCCCGGCGCCGTGAACACGAACATCGCGGCGAGGATCCCGGACGCCCCCCCGTCGCCGATGTCGAGCATTGAGGGCCGCGACCTTTCCCCGATGCGACGGGTCAGCGAACCCGAAGAGATCGCCGAAGCAGTGGCCTTTCTGGTGGAGGGGCCGTCAATGGCCATCAACGGCCACGCTCTCGCAGTCGATAACGGGATGTCCGCGTGGAACGGCTCCTTCCCACCGGACGATGCCGTCGCCTTCGTCCCGCCGGAGCGACAGTAGCGCGCTCTCCGCCGAGCTCACGGACTACCTTGCGGCGCCGCCTCGCGCCAGCTAGGCTTGTCGTCAACAGTTTACGGTGATGCAACAATTCAGGTGACAAGACAGCTGCTCGGACGGGGGGATGGCGTAATTGACGCCCAGAAGCAAGTTCTTCGAGACTTTTGGTTACCTGAAGCTGCCCGGCCTGCTCGCTGATGATATCGCCTGGATCAGCGACGAATTCGACGCCATCTGGGCTCGCCGGCCGGACATCAACCACGACGGCTCCCACCGCACTATCTACCCCGATGCTTTCCTGAATGCCAGCCCCGTCCTGGCTCAGCTCATCGAGCACCCGCGCCTGCGCGCCGTCACAGACGAAATTGTCGGACCGGACATCGTCTATTACGGCGGTGACGGCAACTACTACTCGGGCGACACCGGCTGGCATCGGGATGTTTTCAAGATACCCGACGGCGACGAAGCCAAGACCATCGTTCGTCACATAAAGATTGCCTTCTACCTCGACCCGCTCACGGCCACCACCGGTGCCCTTCGTGTCATACCGGGCAGTCACCACCTCGGCGACACGTACGCCGAAGAGGTCAGCCGGTACCTGACCGACGGCAATACGGATCTGGCCGAGGACGGGACCAACACTGGGGTTCCCTCAGAGGACATCCCTGCCCTTGCCTTATCCGTGGTACCGGGTGACATACTGATCTTCGACCACCGCATAATGCACGCCTCTTTCGGCGGAAGCTCGGCGCGGCGCATGTTCGCCATGAACCTGTGCGAAAGGTGCCATACGAGCAGACAGCGAGAGCTCACGGCGCGGCTGTTCCATATGTACGGGACCCGGGGAATGTCTTATTTCTTCAGTAAGAATGTCACCGGGAATGCCCCGGCCGAACGCCTCCGCCGCCTAGAGCCCGCCCTGGAGTTCGAACCAGCTCGCGCCGAAGGGTACGCGGAGTACTGCCGGGACAACCCTCCCGTGCCTACACCGCGCTAGTGGTTATGGCGCCACGGCTGACCGGCTGAGGCCTCCTAACAGCAGATGGACAGAAGAAGCTTCCTGGGGTTATTGGCCACTGGCCTGGCGACCGCGGTGGCTTCCTCGAAAAAAGCCTGGTACCGCGTGGCCGTGCCGCAAGCGGCGGGAGCCACTTCGGCCGGAGATGTGCCCGCGGCAGTATCGGGCTTCATGACCCGGGCACCTTTTAGTTTCAGTTACGATGGGCGGCCTTCCGCGGAACTGCTGCCGCAGTGGTCCCACCAACAGCAAGAGGTGAGCGTCTCGAACGGGCGCGCCGAGTACCAGGTGACCTGGACGGAGCCTCATGGCCAGCTCCGGGCCCAGGCCACAGTGGTGCTATACCCGGGCTACGAGGCCACCGAATGGACGGTCTCGTTCGCCAACCCCTCGAAAACGAGGTCCAAGCGTCTGAAAGACGTGCTGGCCGCCGACACGACGCTCAACCCGGACGGCCGGGCGGCTTACGTGCTTCATCATTTCAACGGGAGCGCCGATCAGGCCGACGATTACGCGCCGCGGACGAGCGGCCTGAAGGGCGGCAAAGCGCACCTGCTTTACCCACGGGGCGGACGGCCGTCCAATGGCACGTGGCCCTATTTCAACGTCTCATGGACAGGGGCGGGGGTAATGGTGGCCGTCGGCTGGCCGGGCCAGTGGACAGCCCAGCTCGTCGTGGACGAAAAGACCGGCCTGGGCCTCAAGGCGGCTATGACATCCGCAGATCCTGAGCAGCAGAGCTACGACAACATCAACGACGCCAGGCTGCTCGACACCACGCTCGAACCGGGCGAAGAGGTCCGCCTGCCGCTCGTGGTGTTGATGAACTGGGAGGCCGGCAGCTGGGTTTTGGCTCAGAACAAGTGGCGGCGCTGGATGGCCGCCTTCAACCTGCCCCGCTTTGGCGGGACGCTGCCAACGCCCATCATGCCGACAACCGGGAACCTCAGCCTTCTGCCCGACCAGTCAGAGGAAGTCTCCGCCATCGAGACGTACGCCGACAGAGGGACTACTCGAGACCGGGGCGGTTATTACACGCATTGGTGGGTCGATGCGGGCTGGTATGCGATACCGCGGCAAGCGACGCAGAACTGGTTTTATGGCGTGGGAGATTGGTTCCCTGATCCCAAGCGGTTCCCGCAGGGTATGAGGCCTACCTTCACGCAAGCGGCCGGTCACGACATGAAGTCCCTGCTCTGGAGCGAGCCGGAAAGGGTGATGCCGGAAACCGATCTGTACAAGAAACACCGCGGCTGGCTGATCGCGCCCCCGAGCGGAGGAGCCGACCAGGGTTACCTGCTGGACCTCGGGCACCCGGCGGCGTGGGACTGGGTGGTGAACCGGTTCGATGGCATTATCCGGGACCAGGCCGCCACCGGACGGTCGCTTGATGTCTTCCGTCAGGATTTCAATATGGATCCTCTGCCCTATTGGAATGCCGCCGATGTTCCGGGCCGCTCCGGCATGACCCAGGTCAAACATGTGATGGGCCACCTCGCATTCTGGGACGAGCTTCGTAGCCGGCACCCGGGCATGTGGATCGACAGTTGTGCCTCCGGTGGACGGCGCAACGACCTCGAGACCATGCGCCGAGCCGTCCCGCTGCTGCGCAGCGATTACCAGTTCGAACCCACCGGCAACCAGAGCCAGACTTTCGGCATCTCCTTCTGGCTGCCTTACTACGGGACAGGTGTCGGGCCTCAGGCCACAAACGGCGGTGCATGGGGGTCGAGCCAGTATGTCGTGCGCAGTTCGCTGGCTCCCTGCTACACCTCTGCCGTCGACGCCGGGACCGCCACCGACCAGGACTGGGCCGTCCTCGACCGCATGAACCGGGATTTCGAACTTATCCAGGACGACCTGCTGTACAGCGACTTTTACCCACTGACGGAGTTCAGCCTCGAGGACGAGGCCTGGATGGCCTTCCAGTTCGACCGGCCCGAGGCCGGTAGCGGGACAGTCCTGGTCTTCAGGCGCCCTCGAGCCCGGGCCGGGAGCGTGCGCTTGTTCCTCCAGGGCCTGTCGCCGGCGGGGTCTTACCGGGTGCAAAACCTCGACCACCCCGGCGCTGAAATCGCTACAGGGCAATCGTTGTCCCGGTCCGGCCTGGAAGTCGACCTGCCGGTCGCACCGGCCGCAGCCATATTCCAGTACAAGCTCCAGCCCTCGTCAGCCCGGTCCCAGCCATAGTCTGTACCACCCGTAGTCTGTACCAGCCGTAGTCTGTCCCGGCCGTCGTGTGTCCAGGGCGCCATCTTTCCGGCCGCCGTCCCGCACCTGGGCCGGTCGCCTGGCAGCCCGAGCGAAGAGCACTTGCGCAACCGGCGGGCCCCGGGTAACGTTCCCGTTAACAGTTGACTACAACAGTTGACGACAGGGTGAAGCTAAGGCAAGGGGGCCGACGATCAAGGCGCCACGGGGCTACCCGTTCGTGATCCACTGCGGCGTCCGCCGCTGAGAGGGCTGCCGTGCTAGTCCAGCGAGCAGTCAAGTGGAAGATCTGCGCCGACCCGGGCAACGAGGGGCTCGCCGCCAATTGGCAAGGCAGCCCACCACGGCAGGCTCGAAACGCACCGGTCCCAGGCGTGATCCAGCAGGTCTTCCCCGGCTACCACGGAATTGCGTGGTACTGGTGCGAATTGGGCCCGTTGCTTATCCCGCCCGGCCACCAGGCGCTCCTGCGCTTCGAGGCCGTCGACTACGCGGCCAGGGTCTGGGTGAACGGCCACGAGACCGGCGCGCACGAGGGCGACGGCGTACCTTTCGAGCTGGACGCCACCGCGTTCATCGAGTCGGGACAGCCGAATTTACTGGCCGTCCGGGTCATCAACCCGACGCACGAACCGATCGACGGACTGGTGCTCGATGAAGTGCCTCACAGTAACAAGGCGCTCCCCGGTGACTTCCGTCCGGGGATGGGTTACAACGTAGGCGGCATCACCGGCGACGTGGCGTTGCGTGTCGCGCCGCTGGTGCGCATCCTCGACGTCGTCGTCCGCCCGGAGCTAGCTACCGGCGACATCAGTATCGACGCTGTGGTGTCCGCCGGTGCGGGGCCCCCGCCGCCCATGGTGATAAGCGTCCTGGTGAGTGAGGCGAACACCGGTTTTCACGTCGCCCGTGCTCTCCGGGCGGTCGAAGCGACGAGCGCGCCCGGCCGGCCCCGAACTGTCCACGCCGACTTGCGCCTGCCACCCGGCGAGGTCAGGCGCTGGGACATCGACGACCCCTTTCTCTACCTGGTCCGAGTGCGGCTCGAGCCGGAGGCGGGCGGCGACACCGTCGACGAGAAGACCGTGCGCACCGGGTTCCGGGAACTGCAGGTGAAGGACGGCTGGTTCGAACTGAACGGCCGCCGCATTTACCTCCGCTCCACTCACACGGGCAACCACTACCCGATTGGCCACGCCGTCCCTCAGGACCCCGCACTGGTACGCCAGGACTTAGTTTATGCCAAAGCGGCCGGTTTCAATACGGTTCGCTTCATCTCCGGAGTGGGCCGAGAGGACCAGCTCGACTTCTGCGACGAGCTCGGGTTGATGGTTTACGAGGAAGCCCGCGCCGCGTGGTTGTTGGCGGACTCGCCCCGGATGGCTGAGCATTTTGACCGCTCCAACGACGAGATGATCCTGAGGGACCGCAACCACCCGAGCGTGGTCATCTGGGGGCTGTTGAACGAAACCTACGACGGCCCGGTTTTCCGCCACGCCGTGGAATACCTGACGAGACTGCGGGAGCTGGACCCCACGCGGCTGGTCCTGCTCAGTAGCGGCCGCTGGGACGGTGACGTGGCGGTTGGCTCGGTCTCCAACCCGGGCCAAGCCACGTGGCAACACGAGTGGGGGTCGGAACAAGCCGGCGCCGCTCGGGTCGAGGTTGGCTGGGCCCATGACCCAGACCGGGGCGCGTACGTCCACGGCGCCGGGGACCTCCACCTGTACCCCCACCTGCCCGAGTCGGCTAACGCCAAGCAGCTGCTGCGGGAGATGGGCGCCGGGCAAAAACCCGTCTTCCTGTCCGAGTACGGCGTGGGCAGCCTCTTCGATGCGGTGACGGCGCTGGCCGAGACGTCTCACCAGCTCGCTCGGAACAAGGGCGGGGTGAGCCACGACGGCGAACCTCCAGATGTCGCCTATATCCGGTCCATGGCCGAACAGTTCATGGCGGACTGGGAACGTTTCGGGATGGACCGCCTTTACTGCTTCCCGGAGGACGCGCTGGTCGACAGCCAGGTCAACCAGTCTCGGCACCGGTCCGCCACCTTCGACCTCATCCGGGCCAATGGCAACATCGCCGGCTACAACCTCACCGGCATGCTGGACCACGCCCTCACGGGAGAGGGGCCGTGGACCTACGGGCGCCGCTGGAAGCCCGGGGCGATGGAGGTTACCGCCGAAGGGTGGTGGCCACTGCGCTGGTGCCTCGACGCCAGCCCGGCCGTCAACTTTCCTGGCGGCGAAGTAGAGCTTGACGTGTCCCTGGCCAACGAGGATGCCCTCCCTACCGGCCGGTACGAAGCGAAGGTGGCCGTGGTCGGTCCCGACGGTTGGCGCTGGCAACGGGTGGTCGAGGTCCCGATCGAAAGCGGCCGTGGCCCCCTGGCCGTCCCGGTGCTCAACGAGCGCATCACCCTCGACGGCGCCCCCGGTCGCTATCGCTGTGCCGCCTCCCTCGGGACCGCCGCGGCGCCGGCGGCGGGCCGCCTGTATGTGGAAGTCATTGCCCGCCCGGGCCCCCTGGTACCGCGCCGGCGGGCGGTCGCCTTCGGGCTGGACGACCCGGAACTGACGTGGTTATCGGCCCACGGGATCGACGCCACTCTCGGCGGAGAAGCACCGGTTGACCTCGACCTCCTGGTAGTTGGCCACGCCGGCCGGCTCTCCGAAGGCGAGTGGCGCACCATTGCCGGGGCCGTGGAGCGTGGCGCCACCGCGGTCGTGCTCACCCCATGGGAGTTCATTACGCCAGGGGAAACGTCCGTCGTCTTGCCGTTCGCGCCTTCGGTGTCCTGTACCCGATTTCACGACTGGCTGTACCACAAGGAATGCTTCGCCAGAGACGCCGTGCTCGTCTCCGGGCTGCAGCCCCCGGGCATGATGAAGTGGCGCCGCTACGACCAGGTCCTCCCGCGCCACCTGCTGCACGGTGATGCCGAGGACGTCGCTGCCTTCGCCGTCACGATCGGGTTCCCACGGCCCGGAGGGTACGGCTCCGGGCTAATTGCCGCCCGGTTCCGCCGTGGCGCGGGCCACATCGTCATCAGCACCTTCGAACTGTTCGACAACATCGGTTCACTTGCCGTGGCCGACCAGTTGGCAACCAACCTGCTGCGGTACGCCACGCCATGAGGTTCCGCCGCACCCCGCGCCGCCGCCAGGCCACGTGGTTCCTCAGGTTCTCCCCCAATTGCTTACCGGCTGACCGGGCGTTATGCTTGGCATCGTCTACAATAAACAGCAGCATCAAGGGGGTGCTGGTCAATGCTCACACCAGCGTTTGCGGACGGCGGATCTTCGAGTGGCCCGAGGTCGCCCCGGAGCCAAGCTTTGCTTCCTAAGCCGGCCACACCTCTCCCCCCTGATCACGCCGTGTACTTTCTACCCAGCATAACTGGCGCTAGCGAGAACGGAATTACAGTGTGTCAGAGGTAATAGTCAGTAGACCGTCTGTTACGTCAGGCGAGCGCGCCACCGGCAGAAATGTCAGTACGCCGCAAACCTCACGGCTCAGACAGCGCAAGGTATCCCGGACGCTCAAGGCCTGGGCCTTCCTATTGCCCACCTTCATCTTTATCGGCGCTTTTTGCTACTGGCCCGCCGTCCGGGCCCTGGAGGGCGCCTTCACCACCTGGGACGGCGTCTCGGCCCCGGTCTGGGTCGGCTTCAAGAACTTCGAGCAACTGTTCCACGACAGCGTCTTCCTGGGCGCCTTCGCCCACCTGTTCTGGTGGTCCATCCTCGGCATACCCGTCGGCATGGGCGCCAGTCTGCTTGTCGCCATCCTCATTTACCGGCTGCCCAGCCAGAGGGCGCAGTACTGGTTCCGGGTGGCGTTCGCTCTGACGC
>DATJUH010000059.1:0-9772 GCA_035502515.1 Acidimicrobiales bacterium | reverse complement strand
GAGTCGTCGGGGTTTACCGTCCACACCAGCAGGTCGGGCAACTGGGACGGAGGCGTGCTGGCGTAGTCGAAGACCTGCCCGATGGGCACCCCGGTGACTTGCACGCTGAGCCCGAGGGCGTCCAGTTCGGACTCGACGAACTCGGCCACTCTTTGGTTGGTGGCGTCGTCGGTGGAATAGGCAAGCGTCACGTCCTTGTCCGAGGAGGGCATTTTGGACACCAGCCTCCGTAGTACGGAAGGGTCGTACTTGGGGTCGTCCGGTGCCATGCCCTTGGGGAACTCGTCGATGGGATAGGCCTGGGTCGACACCGTGGCCAGCGTGTTGCCATAGACGTCGGCCACTATCGCCTTCTTGTCGATGGCCTCGCGCAGGGCCGAACGCACCGCTTGGCTCTTGAATATCCCGACATGGGGGTTTACGTCCAGCATCGCCTTGAGCTGGGCTGGGAACTCTTCGACCTCATAGTTGGGGTTGTTCTTCAACGAGTCGACCGCGTTGACGGGCAGGCCATGGAGGATCATCGACAGCTGGCCGCTCTCGAACTCGGCCTGCTGGACGCTGACATCGGGGATGATGTTGATGTCTATGGTGGTGTAGTAAGGCTTTTTTCCCCAGTAACCGCTGTAAGCCGACAGGACATAATCCTTGCCGGGTATAAATTGGGTGATCTCGTAGGGCCCCGTCCCGGCGTCGTGGGTCTTCAGCCACTGTTGTCCCCAGTCGCCATTGGGCGATTTTTTGCTTACGCCGATCTCGTGGGCCTTCACCGTTGTGGGGCTCACCATCTTGGGCCCGTAGGGTGAAGCGAGGTAGTTCATGAAGGCGGCCACGGGCGCATTGAGGTGGACGACGAAAGTCAGCGGGCTGGGCTCCTCGGTGGACACCACATTGGCCAGCATGTAGGCGGGCGCTGAGTCCACCCCGGTACGGCGGGCGAAACTAAAGGCCGCAGCGGCGGAATTGAACGGTGTCCCGTCGTGGAACTTGACGCCTCGGCGCAGGTGGAACGTGTAGGTTTCACCATTTGGCGAAATAGTCCAGCTGGTGGCCAAGCACGGCACGATCTTGGACGAGCCGTTCGCGTACTTGACCAGCCCTTCGTACACGGAGGTGACGACGGCGTTGCCCTCGATCTCGTAGAAGATGTCGGGGTCAGGCACTTGCATGTCGGCGCCGAACGCGATCTTTAGCGTGTGGGAAGCAGACACGGCGAGTGCCGCGCTCGACGGCCCCGACGCCGACGCCGGCAACGCGGCGAAACTGAAGGAAATACCGAGGAGGGCGGTGGCGGCCAGGCCGGCCGGGACCCTAGTAGTGAGCTTGGTCTGTGTTGGTCGTGTGGTCATTTTTGGTTTCCTTTTCGCTCCTTCGGGTTGAGCTCGTCGAGTAGGTCTTGGCTTCCAGGTCAATGCAAGATGGACCCCCCATTGGTACAGATGGCCTGGCCGGTGACGTAGGCTGCGCCGGGGCTGGACAGCCACGCCACGAGGGCGCCGACGTCCTCAGGCGTGCATAGCTTGCCGGCGGGCACTGCGCTCATCAGCCGTTGGCGCACCTCGTCGATCGAGCGGCCCTGCCAATGAGCCTCGGCCGCCTGCTCGGCCAGGACCATATCGGTCTCCGCCGTCCCCGGGCAGACGGCGTTCACGGTGATGCTATGAGGCGCCAGCTCCACCGCTGCCGCCTGGGTCAAGCCCACCACGGCAAACTTGGTGGCGCTGTAGCCGGCGAGCAGCGGGGCGCCCCGCAGACCCAAGTCCGAGGCGACGTTGATAACGCGGCCGGGGCGCCCGGCGCCGCGCATGGCGCTCGCCGCCGCCTGCAGCCCGTAAAAAGTGCCCAGGTAATTGACCGCCATCATGTGGGACATCTGCGCCCCCGTGGTCTCGAGAAGGGGGGCCAGCACCGAGACGCCGGCGTTGTTGACCCACACGTCGAGCTCGCCGAGCTCGGACAAGGCCGTCTTGGCCAACAGGGCTGAGGTTGCCGGGTCGGTTAGGTCGCCATGCACGGCGAAAGCCCTGGCGCCCAGCTCAGTGACGGCGGCTATCGTTTCGGTCGCCGCCTTTTCGTCCTGGCGCCAGCCGAGCACCAAGTCGCACCCGGCCTCGGCCAGGGCCAGAGCCACGCCGCGCCCCAGCCCCCGGCCGCCGCCCGTCACCACGGCCACCCGGCGGCCACTGTTGGGGGAGGCAGCGGCGCTCATGATTGCACCAGCCAGCGGAAGGCAGCGAGGTGCCTCGGGTAGGCCTTGAACATCCGCTCAGGGTGCCACTGGAGGCCGAGCAAGCCGGGCGCCTCGATGGCTTCGATCACGCCGTCGGGGCTCCAGGCACTGGCACGCAAGGTCGGCCCCGGCTCTGCCACTGCCTGGTGGTGCAGCGAGTTGACCCCGGTCGCCCCGGCCAAAGCCCGCAGAGCGTGGGACCCCGTGTCGGCCACCACGCCGTGCACCGCCTCGCCTTCGCTCGCCTCTTGTTCGTGGCCGGCGAACCCGGCGGCAGGCAAGTCTGCCACGAGCGTGCCCCCGGCGGCCACCGCCATGACCTGTATGCCCCGGCAAATCCCCAAAACGGGCCGGCCGGCCTCATGGGACAGCTCGAGCGCCGCCATCTCCACCCGGTCCCGCTGTGGGTCGATGTCCTTTTCGCCAACCCCGCGCTGGAAGCCGTAGAGGGCGGGGTCGACGTCGTTGCCCCCGGTGAGCACGACGGCGTCGCACTTGGCAACCAGTTCGAGCGCATTTTCCAGGTTGGCGCCCTCCCCGGACGGCACTAGGACGGGCTGGGCGCCCACCGCGCAGATGGCGTCGACGTAACCGCGGTGGACCGAGTACCGCTCGGCCGGCGAGCGCCCGCACAAGAGGGCGACCAAGCGAGCGTGCCCGGCACGAAGGCCCCCGCCGGTCATTGCGAAAGCTCCGTGACGTCATCCAGCCTGCAAGCTGCGAGGGAGCCCACCTGCGTGGGGCCTAAAAGGGGCGGTTCCTCGGCCCGTCCTTTGGCGACC
Source organism: Acidimicrobiales bacterium (assembly GCA_035502515.1). Lineage (GTDB taxonomy): Bacteria > Actinomycetota > Acidimicrobiia > Acidimicrobiales > Palsa-688 > Fen-671. The sequence goes on along the minus strand of DATJUH010000059.1, from coordinate 6,760 downwards.
AGGCCGGCAATGGCGTTCACGACCCGGTCCAGCAGGAAGCGGCCCTGCTCGGCCGTCGCCTGCGAAGGGCACCCGGTGACGCCGTTGGTGGACAAGGACGTTGCCGTGTAGCGGAAAACGAGCCCGGGGGTGCGGTCCGGGTCATCAGCCGCCAACGCCCGCTCCACCCGGACCAGTTCGGGGCGCACGGCGAGCATCAGCGATGTCTCGGCTCGGTTGGCGTGGATGTCCTGGCCGTCCGCGGTGGTCGCCTCGGTCACCACGGGGTCAGCCGTCCACCAACTGACCACGCCGGCCCGTAAGTCCGGACGGTGGAAGCGGAGATGGTCGGTGGCCACCATGAGCGAAGCCGTGTTGCCGAAGTGGGCGTTGACGACGAGGACGCGCCGCAGGCCCGAGCGGCCGGCCCACTCGAGGACCTGGCGGACCAGGGAGGCCAGCTCCTCTGGCGTCAACGAAATGGTCCCCGGGAACTGGTCCCCATGGCCATAGCTGCAGCCATAGGGGATCGCTGGCAGCACGGCGGCCCCGGTCCGGGCGGACACGCCTTCGGCTATGGCGGTGGCCAAGATGGTGTCGGTGCCTGTGGGTAGGTGGGGCCCGTGCTGTTCGGTCGCCCCCACGGGCAGCAAGCCAACTTCGGTGGACGACGGCTCGAACTGAGCACCCAGTTCGGGCCAGGCGAGGTCGGACCAGCGAAGCGCAGGCATCAGCGCGCCCCTCAAAACATCATCAGGTAGGTCGTCCGCTCCCAGTCGCTCACCTGGGAGTGGTAGCGCTCCCACTCGCCCACCTTCATGGCGACGTAGGCCGAGACGAACTGGGCGGGGAACACGGTCCTGGTGAGCGGGTCGGCCTCGAAAGCCTCGATGGCCTCGAGGAGGTTGCGGGGCAGCCGGAGCGCCGTTTGGCCAGGCCGGGAAGGGCCGGTTGCCGCCCAATCGTAAGTGAGGTCCTCTACGGGGTCTCCCGGGTCGAGCCCTTCGGTCACGCCCTCCAGCCCGGCGGCCAATAGGAAAGCGGCGGCCAGGTACGGGTTTGCCGCCGAGTCCACCGCCCTGTCTTCCACGCAAGGCCGGTTGCGAGGCAACCTGAGCATGCACGAACGGTTGTTATCCCCGTAGGCGGCCCACGTTGGGGCCCACGACACAGTCCCGTCCGATAGGCGAGGCTGGAGCCGCTTGTACGAATTGACTGTGGGGCTGCAGACGGCAGCCAACGCCGGGGCATGGCGCAGGATGCCGGCTACAAAGCCATAGGCCGTCTTGCTCCAACCCCGGCCCCGTTTGTCATCTGGGTCACGGAACAGGTTGACGCCCGTGCGGACATCGGCCAGGCTCATGTTGAAATGGGCGCCCGAGCCCCAGGCCTCGGTATAGGGCTTGGGCATCAGCGTCGCCATCAGCCCAGCTTGCTTGGCAACTTGTTTGACCATGAGCCGGAAAAGCGTGAGCCGGTCTGCCATTGACAGAGCCGGCGCGAAGTCGAAGTCGAACTCGAACTGGCCGTCCCCACCCTCATGGTCGAAACTGAAGACCCCGAAACCGCATTCGTTCATGGCCCTGACCATGGGGTCCAGGAACGCCATGGCGTCCAACGTCGCCTCCACGTCGTAGGCTGGAGTGGGCCGCATCGATCCGGTCCTGGCAATGGGTTCTAGGTACGGCCCGCTGGCCGCGGACCGTTCTTTGACCACGTACAGCTCGGTCTCCACACCGAGGTTCATGGCGAAACCTGCGGCACCGGCGGCCTCGACCTGGCGCTGGAGGACCGAGCGGGTGCACAGGGCAAAGGGCACCGTGCCGCCGAAGTAAAGGTCTGCGGCCATGAAAGCAAAGCGCTTGTCCCATGGCAGCACGCAAAGCGTAGAAGGGTCGGGCATGGCCACGCACTCGTCTTCGTCCGGTGTCATCCTCCCCAGGTCACCCAGGCCCCGGGGGGTGTAGCGCTCGTGGCCGGCCAGGAGCTCGGGGAGGTGGGCCACGGGCACGCACTTGGACTTGGCCCGGCCGGAGATGTCTATGAACGAGGCGAAAACGTAAAGCACTCCCTGGTCGGCCAGCGACTGGGCCAGCTGCACGTGTTCGTCGGCTACGGCGTGGACGGTGTCCATCAGTGCTCCCTTCGAGCCATAAGGCCTGGCGTTATTGGGAGGGCACTGCCCACTGCTGAGGCCCGTTTCTCGGGACAAAAAAAGCCGAGAAGCACTGGCCTCCCGGGCTTTTGTCCCTCCGTGTCACGCTCGGTGCAATGGTGCCCGGCGTGTGCACCTCTCGGACCAGGCCAACCTTACGGTGCTCAAGCGACCGAAAGGATGCGGAACCCTAGGTGCGACTCTCAAGTTGTGGTTTCTACGCCTACTGGAATATGTCTTGGCAATGGTCAACTTTAGGTGGGGCTCATTTCGCAGCTGTATCGCGTACGTGAACATTTTGTTTCCTTGCCTGTGCCGCTTGGCGCTACCCGCCCGGAGAGAAGCGCCGGCGCCCCAGGGGCACCTCGAGCCTGCGCGGTCTCTCGCGGTCGTTGTTCACACTGCTGAAATGTTGGGGATATAAGCGGGCAACATCGGGCGGGCACGCTCAACAAGATGTGTACGGCGCAGCTACTCCATAGCGTCAAGGGAGCCTGACTGACCCTACACTTGGGGCTATGAACCCTACGCGCCGACCGGTGGGCCGGGCTTTCGCACTGGGCGTTTCTTAGCGGTGGGGGTGCGGCGCGTCGTCCTTTTGACCCTGGGATGGGAGGAACTCCCCAAGACGGTGTCGATATTCGGCGACACCTCGGGCCAGCGCCTCGTCGAACCTGTCCCTGGGGTGCTCCTGGAACTTGACGGCGGGTGGCTGTTGCTGGACACCGGGTTCAACCCTGCGCTCATCCGTGACGCCGCCCTTTACCGGCGGTTCCACGGGCGGCACCCGGAGGTTCGCGCCGTACTTCCCACCCCGGGAGAGCCCCTGGAGGAAGCGCTGGAAAAGGCGGGCTTGGGCGTGCCCTCTATTACAGCTGTGGCTTTGTCGCACCTCCACAACGACCACGCCGGAGGGGTGCGCCACTTTGCCGGGCGGGTGCCTATTTACGTACAAAAAGAGGAGCTGTCGTACGGGTTTTCCGAGCACCCGGGCCCGGAGGAGCATGGGATGTTCAGGGTCGACTACGACGACCCGTCCATCGATTGGCGCCAGTTGGAAGGCGATTGCGAGATCGCCCCCGGGGTGAGGGCCGTGTTCACCCCCGGGCACACGCCGGGCCACCAAAGCTTCGTGGTCGACCTGGACGAGTCCGTAGGCGGCGGCGGCCTCGTGTTTGCCTTCGACGCGGCGGACCTACAGGAAAACCTGGACAGGGAGGCGGCAGTGGGCACCTTCATCGGTTGCGGCCCCGAACGAACCGTGGAGTCCATACGCCACCTCAAGGCGCTCGCCCTGCGCCTCGGCTATGACATCGTCCCGGGCCATGACCCGGTGGCGTGGCCGAAATGGTCCGCCGCGCTGGCGGCGCGGTTTGCTTGCTGAGCGCTGGGTTGCGGCTTGGACAACGGTGTGCTGGACCTCCTGATTCGGGCGAAAAGGGTCGTTGTGGACGGTCGGGAGGAGCCACGAGCGATTGGTGTGCGGGACGGGGTCATCGCAGCGCTGTTCCCCGTCGATGCGGTCCCATTGGCAGCCGAGGAGATCACCATCGGTGCGGACGCCGTCGTCCTCCCCGGCCTTGTGGACACCCACGTGCACGTGTGCGAGCCGGGTAACACGGAATGGGAGGGGTTCGCTACCGCCACGGCGGCCGCGGCGGCGGGCGGTATCACGACCCTGGTCGACATGCCGATAGACAGTGTCCCTGCCACGACCGATCTCAACGCCCTGGCCACCAAGCGGCTCGCGACCGAGGGACAGCTCCGTGTCGACGTTGGTTTCTGGGGCGGGGTGACACCGAAGAGCCTCGGTTTGATGGAGGCACTGCTCGACGCCGGCGTGGTCGGCTTCAAGTGCTTCCTCGTTGACTCCGGCGCCGAGGACTTTCCACCGCTGGACGACCAGAGCCTTGACCTCGCCCTCTCGGTCACGGCTCGCACAGGGGCCCCGCTTGTGGTCCATGCCGAGGACTTCGCGGGTGTCCCCGCGATGAAACCGAGCCGGCGCTACGCGGACTGGCTCGCGGCCCGGCCACGAGAGACTGAAGACCGCGCGGTGGTCCGTGTGCTGGATGCGACGCGGCGCACGGGAGGGCGCGCCCACATTGCCCATCTTTCCAGTGCCACCGCGCTGCCCGCGCTGGAGGCCGCTCGAGCCGAGGGAGTCGCCGTCACGGCGGAGACTTGCCCGCACTACCTGTTGCTGTCCGCCGAGTACATCAACGACGGCGACACGGCGGCGAAATGCGCGCCGCCGATCCGGGACGCCGCCAACCGCAGAGCTCTCTGGGAGGGGCTCGCGGCCGGCGTGCTCGACGCCGTGGTTTCCGACCATTCGCCGTGCCTGCCGCAGATGAAGTCGCTCGACACGGGCGACTTCTCGACCGCATGGGGCGGGATCTCCTCCCTCCAGGTGGCGCTCCCGGCGGCGTGGACAGCGGCCCGGGCGAGGGGCTTCGCTCTCACCGACCTGGTCCGGTGGATGGCGGAGGCTCCGGCCGACCTCGCGGGCCTGCCGGCCAAAGGGCGGATCGTCGTTGGGGCCGACGCAGACTTGTGCGTCTTGGCCCCCGAGGAGGCCTTTGTCGTCGACCAGTCCCGCCTCCTCCATCGTCATCCCGTCTGTCCCTACCGCGGCAAGGTGCTCGTCGGGATGGTACGGGCAACCATGCTGCGGGGGCGCTGGGTCGACGCGGACGGCCCCCCGCTCGGGCGGCTCGTGAGGAGGGCCGCAGCATGAGGGGTCGCCCGAACCCAAGCCGATCGTCGGCTGGCCGCTGACGGCGCGTTGACAGACAAACCGGCTCCATCGCCGGGCCTGACACCTGCGCAGGCTCCGGCGGGGGAGTGCGACCTCGCCTCCCGCTGGGTCGGGGCCACCGTCGTCGCTGCCAGCGACGAGTCCTTCGGTGAGAAGGAGCATCTCCTCGACCCCGGTCCGTGCAACTCCCAGCCTGGCCGGTACGGGCCGCGGGGGGAGCTCGTCGACGGATGGGAGACCCGGCGCCGGCGCGGGCGCGGCGGCCCGGGCGAGGACTGGGCCATCGTCCGGCTCGGGGTGCAGGGCGTCGTCACCGCCGTCGACGTCGACACCACGTCGTTCACCGGGAACCACCCCGTGACATGCCGCATCGAGGCGACCGGGTGCGAGGGCTACCCGGGCCCCAGCCACCTACTCGGCCGAGGGGCCCAATGGGAGACGCTGGTGCCTGACCGGGTGCTCGGCGCGGATGCCCATCACCTCCTCACCGTGGCCGACGACCGCTGCTGGACGCACGTGCGCCTGGTGATCGCGCCCGACGGCGGGGTGGCGCGGTTGAGGGTGAAGGGACGGGCGCTCCCTGACCCGAGGAAGTTCGACAATGTCTCCGTCGACCTGGCGTCGTGGAGGACGGGCGGGCTGGTCGTGGCGAGCAGCGATGACTTCTATGGGTCGGCGTACGTCCTTAACCGCCCCGACCAGGCTCGCAACATGGGAGAGGGGTGGGAAACGCGACGCCGCCGCAACCGGGACCATGACTGGGTGCTAATCCGCCTGGGATATGCCGGGTCGGTGTCGAGGCTGGTCTTGGACACTTCCTTCTACCGCTACAACGCCTCGGAGGCGGTGTCGGTGACCGGGTCTTCGACCGGCGACGCCACTGGCGACTGGGCACTGCTCCTGCAGCGGACCGAGCTGCAGCCGGACACGGTGCACGACCTGAGGGCGGAACCGGCCCCACCAGTCCGGTTCGTCCGCGTCGACGCCTATCCCGACGGGGGGATCTCCCGCATCAGGGTCGTTGGCCATGTCGACCCCGTCGCCCGCTCCATTGCGGGGCGCCTGTGGTGGAACGCGCTGCCCGAGCAACAGGCGGAGGAGGTACTGACGGCTGCCGGCGTCCCGGCCGGCGGTGCGGCGGCACTGGTCGGCGATCGCCCGGTGGCACTCGAGAGCCTGGCCCCCGGGCCCCTGAGGGCCCTGCTGGACGGGCCCGACCGTCCGCGGCCTTAGGTGGCGAGCAAGGGAGTGCTCGAAGCGACCAGAGACCGATGCCGAGTCCGGCGTGCCCGCGAGGTCAATAGGTAGAGGCCGAGAGCAGGCGCCATTAGTCAAGTGTGGCGTCCGAGCTGGGCGAGATAGCTCTGCCGATCGAGAGGGCTGACTGTCGTTCGTTGCCGCAAAGGCGCAGGGCCTTTGCACCGCCGGTAGCCGCAGTAGGCGCTGTCCACGAGCCCTTCCCCGCCGGTCAAGGCCGGAAGCGAACGCTGCAGGTCAAGGGCTTCCTCGGACGTGAGAGTGGCCCGGACGAAGGAGAGTTCTCCTTCGGCGGTGACTTCTTCGATTGACGCTCCCGCGTTGCCGAGCGCCGTCAGGACCTTGTGGAGACTATCGGCGGGGACTTCGAGGGTGGTTGCGACGAGCGGCTCACAGACGACCGACCCTGCGGCCTGCAGCGCCTCCATGACGACGATGGGCGCCAAGTACCGGAAGTCGGAGGACGATTCGCCCCGAGGCGGTCGATCTTGTTCACAAAGAGGAGCGTCGGTAGGGCGAGCCGTTGCAGAACGCGCATGAGGAGACGGGTCTGCGGCTGTACGCCCTCCACGGCAGAGACGACGAGGACAACGCCGTCCAGGACGCCA
>DATJUH010000058.1:0-10002 GCA_035502515.1 Acidimicrobiales bacterium | reverse complement strand
AACGCTGTTGCCGGAGGAGCTACCGACGTAGTTACCGCTGCTGGATATGTACGTGGCGCCGACCGCGTACGTCCCGCCCGCTAGAGAGGTCGGCGAGCACGTAGCCGAACCTGACGACACGCTGGCGGAGCACAGGGTCTTGCCGCCCGAAGTGAAAGCGACCGTACCGGGCGCCGTCGAGGGTGACACGGACGCCGACAGCGTGGCCGTCGAGCCGTAGGTGATGGTCTGCGCCGAAGACGAACCGTTCACTTCGACCGCCGTCGTCGTTTGCACCGGGTTTACCGTGAGCGTGGCGGTGTTCTGCGCCTCTCCATAGGTGTTGTTGGCGGGGTAGTTGGCAGTGATGTTGTAGGTCCCGGCCGCCAGCGAGCTGATCGAGCAGATAGCCGAACCCGAGGATATGATGGCGGAGCACAGCGTGTTGCCGCCAGAGGTGAAGGTGACCGTACCCGTTGCCGTCGTAGGCGTCAAAGACGCGGTCAGCGTGGCGGCGTTGCCATAGGTGACGGAGCCATTGTTGCTGACCGTGACCGACAGCGACGTCGGGATCGGGTCGACGACGAGGATAAAGGTCTCGGTCCCGGTCCCGCTCGTGTTTGTTGCATTAATGCACATCACGTAGTCGCTGCCAACCGAGCCGGGTTGCGGTGTGCCGGACAGGAGCCCGGTCGACGAAAGGGTAATGCCAGACGGCAGTGTTGTTGGTGTGCACGCCCCGTTGCCATATGCCGTGTCCGAGAATGTCGGCGGGGGGAAGCCGGTGGACGTGAACTGGAACGCCCCCGGGCTGTCGATCGTAAAAGTAGTTGTATCAGAAGTGTTATTTATATAGGGGAGGATGGGGTTGACATCGAACGACGGATTGGAAGTGGCGCTGACGAGCGTGGATGTGACGTAATCACAGCCGGAGCTGCCACAGCCGCCTTGCGGCGCTGACCAGGTGACAGCGGCTATCACCCGGTACATCTCGTAATCCGTTGACGGTGGGTTGGCCGGGTCTGTGCAGGTATTCGTGCTGGAGCTCGAAGTGTTCTCGGTTTCCCAACAGTTCCCGACGTAGTAATAGATCTCGAAGGTCTGGCCACCAACCGTTTGTTTTTGTGGAGACGTGGGCAGCGGAGTAGCGCTGCTACTAGCGCAGTCTGCGCTCGTGTCCGAGGCCTGGGCCGTGTCGCTCAGGATCTGGCTGGTCCCGGGGGCCGGGTTGTCCCACTCCGTTTGAACGTCGGCCGCGCTCCGCCCGGACAGAAGCAGGCAACCATTCTGCTCGTCGGTGGCGTCCAAGGCCCTGGCCTGGTCGAGCGCACTGTCGGCGACCATAGCGGCCACTTCTCGCGTGTGCGCGTCGGTGGTGGCGCTGAACGACGTCACGTAGGCGTCGGCGAAGGGCACCATCATAATCACCAGCAGACTGACGGCAATTACGATCTCGATGAGAGTGAAACCCTTTTCGTCGACGCGACATTCCTGGCGCCGGGCGCGCAGCAGACGCGCCACGCGGCGGCAGGGGTTCGGAGACTCGCCCACGTGGACGTTTCGGCAGCTGTTCCCCTTCCTTTGAGGGCTGGCAAAGAATGGTTTCGTCGTTGTCGCCAATTGCGCGAACGCTTGGGCGACTTCCCTTCTTTCGGTTCTCGTCCGCTCCGAAGGTCACGATGAACGAGCTGTCTTCACTGCCGCCCGCGCCGTAGAGAGCTGCTACGACCGACCTGACCTGCCCTTCGGACGTCCAGGCGGTCCTTCGAGCAAGCTGGGGGTCCCCGGCGGGCGCGGTGATTGCGTGGGTGTATCGATAGCTCGTTCAACACGGCAACGGCGTGGTGACCGAAACCGCGGCTGGGGTTTCTGGGGGAGCCAGTAGGATGGCCTGTCGTGCTCCGCTTTCTCACCGCCGGCGAGTCTCACGGCAAAGGCCTCGTCGTCACGGTCGAAGGCCTGCCGGCCGGGTTATCCGTCGGCGCTGACTACATTTCAGGCGAGCTGGCCCGGAGGCGGCTCGGTTTCGGGCGCGGCCCCAGGATGCGGTTCGAGGCTGACGAGCTCACCCTTCTCGGTGGTATCCGCCATGGCCGCACGCTCGGTTCGCCGGTGGCCATCGAGATCGCCAACTCTGAATGGCCCAAGTGGGTAGAGGAGATGTCGCCGGCGCCCGGTCAGACGACCAAGCCCCTGACCCAGCCCCGGCCCGGCCACGCCGACCTGGCCGGCATGCAGAAGTACGGGTTATCAGAGGCGCGTGACGTTCTGGAACGGGCCAGCGCCCGGGAGACGGCGGCCAGGGTGGCCGGCGGCTCGCTGTGCAAGCTGCTGCTCCATGAGATGGGCATAGACATCGTCAGCCATGTGGTCCAGATGGGCCCGGTAGTGGCCAAGGCCGGGCTCCGGCCCGGTCCGGGCGACCTCGAGGCCGTGGACGATTCTCCGGTGAGGTGCTTCGACCCCGAGGCGGAGGCGGAGATGGTCGAGGCCGTCAAGGCCGCAGCCAAGGATGGCGACTCGCTCGGAGGGGCGGCCGAGGTCATCGCCTACGGCGTGCCCGTCGGCCTCGGCAGCCATGTGCACTGGGACCGCAAGCTCGACGGCCTCCTGGCCCAAGCGCTCATGAGCATTCACGCCGTGAAGGCGGTCGAGATCGGCGAGGGTATCGAGATCGCCGGGCTCCGGGGTTCGGCTGCTCACGACCCGATCGGGTGGGACCCGGTGAGCCAGACCTACCAGAGGGAGTCCAACCACGCCGGCGGCCTGGAAGGTGGGATCACCAACGGCGAGCCCGTAGTGGCCCGTTGCTACATGAAACCCCTCTCCACCCTCAATCGGCCCGTGCTGAAGACCGTCGACGTGGTGACGAAGGAAGAGACGGTCTCGTTCAAGGAGCGCACCGACCACACCGCCGTACCGGCCATGGGGGTGGTGGCCGAGACGATGATGGCCTGGGTGCTGGCAGCTGAGGCGCTGCGCAAGTTCGGTGGCGACTCCATGGCCGAGGTGCTCCGCAACCAGGACGCCTACTTGGCCACTCTGCGCGGTTGAGCTCGGCGGGGCCGGGGCTGGACCAGGCCCGGCCAAGGCGGGTGCTGCTGGTGGGCATGATGGGGGCGGGCAAGTCGACGGTGGCGGCCGTGCTGGCGGAGAGGCTGGGTTGGCCAACGGTGGACACGGACACCATCGTCGAAGGGTGGTCAGGGGCCAGCGTGGCCGACATCTTCGCCAGTGAAGGCGAGGCCGTTTTCCGGGCCGCCGAGTCACGTGCCATCGCCGGCCTCGAGCAGGCGCTGGAGCCCCTGGTCGCCAGCGTGGGGGGCGGGGCCGTGGTGAGCGAAGCAAACCGCCGGGCGTTACGGGCGTCAGGCACGGTCGTCTGGCTCCGGGCCAGGCCGGCCACTCTCGCCGCCAGGGTCGGCGCCGGGGAGACCCGTCCACTCCTGGCCGGCAGCGGCCCCGGGCCGGAAATGGCGCTGGAGCGCCTGGCCCACGAGCGGGAGGGTCACTACCGGGACGTCGCCGACGTGGTCGTCGACGTCGACGGCCTTTCTGCCCACGAAGTCGCCGAGCTGGTGATGACCGCTCTGGCCAGCGCATTACCCTTGTAAGCTCAGTGCGCGAACTGACAGTAAACGTGGGGGAAAGGTCCTACCCGGTGCTGGTCGGCCGCGGGGCCAGGCACAGCCTGGGCCAGGTGGTGCCGGCGGCGGCCACGAAAGCGGCGGTCGTCACCCAGTCGGCCGTCGGCGTGGAGGTCGATGCCGGCGTCGAACAACGCACGTTTGTCATCGGGGCGGGCGAAGAGGCGAAATCGATGCCCACCATCGAAGAACTGTGCCGTGGTTTTGCCCAGTTCGGCCTGACCCGCGCCGACCTGGTCGTGGGCGTGGGCGGGGGAGTGGTGACAGACGTGGCCGGTTTCGCCGCCGCCGTGTACCACCGGGGGGTGGCGGTGGCCCACGTTGCCACCACCCTGCTGGCGCAGGTAGACGCGGCGATCGGGGGGAAGACGGGAGTCAACCTCCCTGAAGGCAAAAACCTGGTCGGCGCCTTCTGGCAACCTGCGGCGGTCATCTGCGACACCGAGGTCCTTTCCACCTTGCCCCCACGCGAATACCGCAGCGGCCTGGGGGAGATGGCCAAGTACGCCTTCCTCGGTGCCCCCGACCTGGCTGAGCTGGACATCGACGAGGCGGTGGCCCGATGCGTCCAACTGAAGGCCGGGCTGGTGGCCGGGGACGAGCGGGAGACGGCCAACCTGGCCGGCGACGGAGCGGGTGGGGGCCGGGCCCTGCTCAATTACGGCCATACCCTGGCCCACGCCCTCGAGACAGTTGGCCATTACGACCTGCGCCATGGGGAGGCGGTGGCCATCGGGCTGGTCTTCGCCGCCCGGCTGGCCCGTCAGCTCGGCCGGGTCGGTGATGAACGGGTCACGGAGCACGACAAGGTGGTGGCGGCGTACGACCTCCCGTCGCGCCTTCCGCCGGGCGTCGATGCCGCCGCTCTGGTCGACGTGATGGGGCGGGACAAGAAAGTGACCGGGAGCGGGTTGACTTTCGTCCTCGACGGTCCTCTTGGGCTCGAGGTGGTCAGGGGCGTCCCTGCGAGTGCCGTCCTGGCCACCCTCCCCGAGCTCCAGTAGCGGCTCATGAGGAGGCGCGCCGAGAGACCGAAGGACGGCCGGCGCGCCCGTCGGCATGCTCCTTTCGAGGCCCTCGATGCCGTTGTCTCGGAGCGCGCAAGTTTTCCTGGTCCGCGGCCTAAGCCGATAGCGGGATCGTGCCGATCATTATCGGGTATGGCAATGTGGCGCGCCGTCCCGAAGAGCGGCTCAGGCGGGCGGTGATGGCGGTGCCGGCCGGCGTTGAAGCCGCGGTAATCCTGGGTGTTTTCGGCCTCCTCGTGGGCTCGTTTGCCAACGTTGTCATCTACCGTGTGCCTGAAGGCCGTTCGGTCGTAAAGCCGCCTTCGGGTTGCCCTTCCTGCGGCGCCCGGGTGCGGGCTGTCGATAATATCCCTGTGGTTTCCTGGCTTTTGTTGAGGGGCCGGTGCCGGTCGTGCCATGCCCCGATCTCGCCCCGGTACCCGGCCGTGGAGGCGCTGGTCGGCCTGCTGTTTGCTTTCATCGGGTTGCGATTTGGGATCACCTGGACCGGCGTGGCCGAAGCCGCCCTGGCCGCCGGTCTCGTCGTCCTGGCCTTTATCGACCTCGACCATATGCTCCTGCCCCGCAAGATCGTTTACGTCACCTTGACCCTGGTGGCCGTGGCCCTGGTGGCCGGGGCCGCCAGCGGGAGCCAGTGGCACCGGCTGGTGGTGGCGGTTATCTGCGGCATAGTGCCGTGGCTGTTGTTCTTTATCATCAACTTCGTGCAACCGAAGGCCCTGGGGTTCGGCGACGTGAGGCTGGCCTTGCTCATCGGCTTCGGGCTCGGGTGGTTGGGAGCGGCTTACGCTTTCCTTGGCTTTATCCTGGCCAGCGTCCTCGGCGCCGTCGTCGGCATGGTGATGATCGCCATGGGGAAGGCGGGCCGGCGGACCCCCATACCTTTCGGGACGTTCCTGGCCGCCGGCGCCGTGCTCTCGGCCCTGGCCGGCAGCCCGGTCGTCAACTGGTACCTGGCCCAGATCCACTGAGGTTCGGCGGCAGAGGCAGCGCGGCGCGGCCGGAACGGGTACCGGCGCCGGTCCACACAGGGGCGGGCCAGAGAGGCGACCCATCGCCGGCACCCTTAGCACTTTTAGCCGGTTTCCGGGTAAAGATCCCTACAGACGGCGGAGCCGAGGACAAAAGTACCCACAAGCTGGCGTCCTTTGGCCTCGAGTGTGGGTACTTTTCGACGCGTTGGGCCGCCCGGCCGGGCGAGTGAGCCTGTCCGGCTCCTGTCTCTCTCGGCCCTTCGCCTCTCGGCCCAAGCCGAGAGCGCGATCCCCGCCACTGAGCGGGACAAACTAACTTCCGGACCGTCTTTCTTGGTGCAGAGAACGCTTCCCGTCGCGAAAGCATGCACTTTCCGCCGGATTTCGCGACGAATTACGCCAGCTGCACCGAGAAGGAGAGTCCGAACGGAGCCCACGCACTGAGCCCGTCCGAGGTGCGCGATAAGGTAACGGCCGCCGGCACGACCCGGCCGCCCAGGTGCGCCCCGGGTCGCGAAGCGGGGGCGGAGACTGGCCGACGCTGTGGGCAGCGGCCGCGCAGGCCGGCCCCGAGTGCGCCCGATAGCGGCGCAGGGTTCAGGCCTGGGAAGGTACTTTGGCGGGCAGGCGGGCGACCAGCAGCTCGAGCAGGACGAGCAGAGCGTCCCGGCACGAGGACCGGTCCCGGGCATCCATGTGGAACACCGGCACCGCCGGCTTGATCTCCAGCGCGTCGCGCACCTCCCGGATGGGGTAGAGCGGCGCCCCGTCGAAGCAGTTGACCCCCACGACGAACGGGAGGCCCTTCTTTTCGAAATAGTCCACGGCGGCGAAGCAGTCCTCGACCCGTCGCGTATCGACCAGTACTACGGCTCCCAGCGCTCCATTGATCAGGTCGTCCCACATAAACGTGAAACGAGCCTGGCCGGGGGCGCCGAAGAGGTACATGACCAGAGACTCGTCCACCGTGAGCCGGCCGAAGTCCATGGCCACCGTCGTGGTCAATTTGGCGGTGTCGGCAATAAGATTGTGGTTGTCCACGCCTGAGGCCACGACCGTCATGGGAGCCTCTGTCGTGAGCGGCTCGACCTCGGAAATAGCGCCGACAAATGTGGTCTTCCCAACCCCGAACCCGCCGGCGATCACAAACTTGACCGCCGTCACGTGGCAGTTGGGCGTTTTCTCAGAGAGCACGGACACGTTCAATCATCCTCGTTAGGGCGGAGAGTTCGATCTCGACAGGGTCGGTCTGGTGGATCCTGATGGCGCCGATGTCCAGCAGGTCGCTGACGAGCACGGTTACCACCTGGCTGGGCAGGTGCATGTAAGCCGACAGTTCGGCAATCGAAACGGGCCGGGCCGACAGGGAAAGCAGCGTGTGCTGTTCTGAGGTCTTGGCCAACCTGGCCCGGTCGGCCAGCGTCTCGACCAGGGTTTCCCAGCGTAGACCGGGGCGGCTCGTAGTCGTGCGGCCGCCCGTGAGAATGAACGGGCGGATGAGCCCCAGCGGTTGGGAATTGCCTTCGGCGCTCAACGGTAGGCGTTTCTCGGGTTACTGGCTCAGGACCTGGGCGCGCAGCTCGGTGATGAGCACCGGGGTCAGAAGGGCGCCGATCTTCTCCAGCAAGAGGTTGGTCTGGTAGCCGACGAGACCGATGTCGCAGCCGGCGTCGGCAATAACGCCCAGGTTGCTGCCGTCCGATATGGAAGAGACGAACAGGTAGCCCCCCTCCATGGCGGTGATGACCTGGTGGACCGGCTCCCAGCCGAATGCCTTGGCCGCTCCTCGGGAAAGACCGACCATGCCCGAGATAATGGCGGCCAGCCTTTCCGCCCCGGAGCGGTCGAGGGTGCGGGACATGGCCATAAGCAGCCCGTCCGAGGAGACGGCGACCGCGTCGCAGACGCCGGCGCTGCTCTCGACGAAATTGTCGAGCAGCCAGTTGAAGTTTTTGACGTCCGAAGCGAGCGTGTCAGTACTCATTGTGCGTTGTGCTCCTTTTCGGGGCGGCCCTCTACGGTGACCGACAGGTATTGCGAAAGGGCTCCCGAGAGCCCAAGCGGGTTACGGGTGGTGGACATCGTGGTCGGCCGGCGCAGGGAGTTGTCCTCCTCAGGCAGAGCCGCTCCCGGCACCCGCCGGGTCAATTTGCGCAGGGCATCGGCCGTGGTCCGAGCCTGGGCGGCGGGACCGACGGCGGGCACAGCCGATGCGGGCAGGGTGGTTGCACTCCACGAAGTAGTTGCCGATGCGTGGCTCATAGAGGACGCCCGGCTGGCCGCGACAGCCATAACCGGTGCGCCGGCGGCCACTGGGGCCGGGACACCGGCCGCCTCTCGGGCCGCTTCCGCCAATGCCTCATGGCCAAGCGGGTTGGGCCCCGGACCAAAGTCTTGGCGTTGACTGCTCTCCAGTGGACCGGCCAGGGGAGCCGACACGTTGAGGTCGGGTGTGCGGCGAAGTACGGTGTCCGGCGCATCACCCTGGGCAGAAGGGGTACCAGTCGGGCCGGTCGCCGTTTCGCCCGTGGCGGCAGGCAGAACCAGAGCCGGCGGGAGAGTAGCCAACCCGTTGCCGGGTATGGGGTCCCAGCTGTGGCCGGGCCGTACGCCTACCGCCCCGGCAGGCGGCCCTTCGGCGCCTGCGTCAGGGTCGTCCGCGTAGCTCTGCCCGTCTGGCGTGTGTGACGAGTAAGGCGAGTAAGAGCTGTCGGCTTCGGCCCGTGCCGCGGCCAGCTCGCCGGCCCCGACCTCTTGGGCCCCAGCCTCTTGGACCACAACCTCCTGGGCCCCGACCTCCTGGGCCCCGACCTCCTGGGCCCCAACCTCCTGGGCCGGGACTTCCTGGACAGCGACCTCGTAGGTGGCGAGTGTCCCGTTTGACGGCCGCGACGGCTCGGCCCAGTCGAACGGCTTGACGCCGTAACCGGCCTCCGGGCCGCCATCGGCTTCGTGCCCGTCCGCCTCAGCCAGGGCATCGTCGGTCGCCGGCCCTGGATGAGTACTTTCCTCGCATAACTCGGCCATCTTGGCTGCCCAGACGGACCCGAAATCGCCGGCGTCGTCGTCGGGCAGCACACCCGGCTCGTCGTCACCATTGGAGGCGTCACCGGACGAACCGTTCTCATAATGACGCCCATAGGTTTTTTCCTCGTACTGGCCACCGGCCAGGAGGTCCTTGGCCCCGTCCGCAGCGGCAGCGGCTTCGACTGGCGCAATTGCGGGGCCGTCGCCGGAGGACTTGGCAGCGGCCATAGAGGCCGCCAACCCGACCAGAGCGTCGCTCACCGGTGGAGGTGACGACGCCAGCCCAGCCGCAGCCTCATCATCCCTGGTGGGGGCCGGGTCACCTTCGGTGGGAGCAGGGCCGCTGGGGGGAGCCGGCCGGACCTCGGCGCCGGCAGACAGATCGGCCACCGCTTCCTCGAGGAACGAGGCCGGGACCTTCACCCGGGCGACCAGGCCGCCCGAGTGCGAGGGCTGCAACGAGATGGTGAGGCCATGGCGGGCGGCCAGGCGACCGGCGACGAAGTGGCCCAGGTAGCGGCCCGGCACTTCACCGTCGGCGCCCAGGCCTTCGAGGCGCTGGTTGGCCAGGACAAGGTCCTCGTTCGACATACCGATGCCGGTGTCGACGATGACGATCACGTAGGCGCCCTCCAGGAACCGGCCATACACGTCCACTGCCGCCCCGGGTGGCGAGAAGCTGAGGGCGTTTTCGATCAGCTCGGCCAGGATATGGACGAGGTCGGTGGTGACCACGCCGGTGACCAGGGCGGGGTCGAAGTGGTGCAGGCGCAAGCGCTGGTAGTCCTCCACTTCAGCCGAGGCGGCTCGGGCCACGTCCATCACCGGCACCGACGCGCTCCACTGCCGGGCCGGCCCGCTGCCGGCCAGGATGAGCAGAGATTCGGCGTTGCGGCGCATGCGGGTGGCCAGATGGTCCAGGCGGAACAGCTCTTCCAGTGAGGTCGGGTCGGCCTCCTTGAGCTCGATCTCGGTGATGTACTCGAGCTGCCTGGTGACGAGGTTCTGGTTGCGCCGGCCCAGGTTGACAAAGGCGTCGGACAGGTTGCGGCGGAGGGCGGCCTGGCCGGATGCCAGTTCGACAGCGGTTTTGTTGAGTTCTTCGAGGGCGCTGGCCACGCCGGCCACCTCTTCGATGTTGCCCACCCGGACTCTTGGTACCTCGGGCAGTACCGCTCCAGTGGCGTCGGCGTCCAGGATGGCCTGGACCGTCGCCGGTAGAGAGACGGTGGCCAGATGCTCGGCCTGCCGGGCCAGGTCGGTCAGTGGCCCCGAGACGGCACGGCTAACACGGATGACCATGACCAGGCCGAGCAGGGCTGCGGCCAGGCCCACGACGGCCAGGAG
>DATJUH010000057.1:0-4538 GCA_035502515.1 Acidimicrobiales bacterium | reverse complement strand
GAGGGCCAGCGGTCCCTCCCGCCAGCTCAGCGAGAACAGGACAAGGGTCTAGGCCCTCGCACTTGGCGTGCGCCGCCCCCATGATCAGCGTATCTATGTACTCGGCTGACCAGCGCTCGTCGGCTCGCCCGGCTGTCTCAGTTGCGGCCGCTATCCCCCAATACGACTGACCGGTTCGTTGGTTGTCGCCCCTGGTCGGAGCATGGAGCGCTCGCCAACAGCCCAGCCTGACTCGCCCGCCAGCTGGCCTGTCCGGCCCATTGCTTTATGGAGCGCCGCGGCCGAGGGTCGCCCGGCGGCCAGGAGGCGGCGAAGTTCCGTCGAGGGTCGGCGTACGGAACGGTGGAAGCCCGGGACCCCGACGCGCCCGTTAGAGCCCCACAGCGAAGCGACCAAGCGAGAAAGGACGAGCGAGGGGTCGAGCACCTCTCCACCGAATATCCCCGAATGCAGGGCGGTCGATGGTCCTTTGACGCTCACCGAGACGTGGAGCATGCCCCGGAGCCCGGTGACGAGCGTCGGGCGGTGCACACCTGCAGGCTTGGAGGCGTCCGACAAGGCCATGCAGTGGGCGCGCAGAAGATCTCCATATTGGTCGAGGAGCTGGCCCAGCGCCGGGCTCCCGGACTCCTCCTCTCCCTCGAACCACACCCTGACATTGACAGGCGGCTCACCGCTGGTGAAATAGCTCTCGAGCGCCCCCCGCCCGTCGTAGGCGCGCGTATGAAGCGCCGGAACGGTCGTCTTTGTACGACTCATCCCAGTCGATTACCCGACGGTCGTATACGTTCTTCGCGTCAAGTTATCTAAGGACCAGCACACAACCTCTTCCGCTCGCTTGTCTTTGAAGTCAACCCAAATGCGGCTCACTTTTGTTCTTACCTTCAAAATCGTGCTTGATGAGCTCAAGTATTCGAAGGCCTGAGCCACACCCGGCTTCGTTCCACCGCCGTCGGCCAATGGGTAGAGGTGTTCACCCGGATTAGCTACATCCCAGATAACCAGAGCGGCGAGACTGTTTGCTCTTAACCCGTGCTAGCCCAGCGGATCATTCGTTCACGTCCCTTCCGAGGACAAGGCGTTGGCTTCACACTGCACCTCCTGGGTAGTTTCCGACAGACTTCCTTTTGTGGCGGTCCTTGCTCCCTAGTGGGCGGCCGGTCGCCTTCCACGGGACTATGTCCGGGACCACGTAATAATGCTCACCTTTTTCGTTCAACGGCTCGCCCTGGAGCCGTCCTTCGTGGTGCCACTGTTTGACCGTCGTGGCGCACACACCGAGCCGGGTGGCCGTCTCGGTCAGGCTCGCCAGCCCTTTGGCCCGAAGACGTTGCTCACGAGCCGCAAGACCGTGCTTCACCCGGATGTGGTGCACGATGCCGAGGTGAAAAGCCTGTTTTGTGCCAGAGAGCAAGCCCATCTTGTTGAGTTCTTCCGCAACCCCGGCTTCGGTGTAGGCGTCGAGGAGCGTGTCGATGGCTCTGACGACGTCTTCGCTGGTCCGCCTCGCTTGGGCGGCGCCCAGCTGGACAGGGACCTCCAAGGTGGCAGTCTGGCCGGTCTTGAAACGGACTTGTGCTGTTATGCAACCAGCGCTCCGCACCAGGGTCACGTCCTCGACCAGGAGCCTGACCATGCGCTTGCGCTCTCGCTGGGGGGTGCGAGGGTCAGCCCACAGGGCCGGGAAGTCCGAAGCCAGGGCCAGCACCCGGGCCTTGTCGGCTTCGGCCAGTGGGACGGCTTTTGCGCTCTGGCGCTGGTAATCTTCCTGGGCCGCGCTGAGGGCGCGCAGGGCTTCGTTCCAGTCCGCTTCCAGGCTGGCGGCGACGAGCCGGTTGTCGGGGTCAACCGACAGGTAACGGCGCCGAGCGGCCTCAGCGGCGTGCCGGGCGCGCTCGACGGCCTGGTGCCTGAGGCCATCAGCCTCGGCGGCGCGGCCTTCGAGCTCTTGTTGCACGGCCAGGGCAACTTCTAGGGCCAGAGGGCTGACCGAAGAAACCAACAGCTCCCCGACCGCACTGTCCACGTCAGCGCCTACGAGGCGGGCGCAGGGGGCGGTGGCTTCTTCAATTCCTGTGCGCTGGCATAGGTAATTTGGGACGGTGGCACCACCCCGGCTGTAATAGCGGACGGTCATGCGCTTGCCGCAGCGGCCGCACAGGACGATGCCCTGCAACAGGGCGGGGCCCTCCCGGGGTGGGCTTGACCGGCGGTCCTCCCCCCGGGCCTGGGCGCACTCGGCCAAGCGGGCCAGGTTGTCTTCGTAGCGGTCCCAGCTGATGTAGCCCGGGTGGGCGTCGGGGATGACGACTGTCCAGGACTGGCGCGGTTGGAGCAAATAGCGCGTCACCCCGTCGGGCCCTCTCCGGGCGCGTCGGCGCCCATAGGCGAACGCGCCGGCATAACGAGGGTTGTGCAAGACGCCCAGCACCCGGTGGTGGCGGAGCGGGAACCAGCCAAGAGCGCCCTTGTTCGGCCCTTTTTGCACCCGCGACGGGAAGCGCAGCCCTTCGGCCGCGAAGGCTTTGACGGTGGCCCGGGCCGAACCGGTGCGGGCAAAGGTGGCGAACAGGTGGGCCACGACGTCACGGACCCCTTGGTCAGGGTCGAGGACCACCCGGGCTGCAGGGTCGTACACAAAACCGACCGGCAGCGGCATGAACAGCTCCCCCGTGCGGGCCTTGGCGAGCTGGCCGCCGCGCAGGCGTGCCTTTAGCAGGTGCAGTTCTGCTTCTGACATCTGGCCTTTTAGGCCCAGCACGAGGCGGTCGTTGAAGGTGCAGGGGTCGTAGAGGCCGTCTTCGTCCAAGATGAGCGTCTCGGTCAGGGCACAGATCTCGAGCAACCGGTGCCAGTCGGCGTTGTTGCGGGCCAGGCGGGAGACCTCGGTGCCGATCACGATCCCGGCTTTGCCCATGCCGACGTCGGCGACCAGGCGCTGGAAGCCCTCCCGGCCCTCGGAGCTGGCCCCCGAGCGCCCGAGGTCTTCGTCGACCACCACTACCTGTTCGGGCGCCCAGCCGAGGGCCACCGCCCGCTGGCGCAGGCCGTACTGGCGGTCGGTCGAGGTCGTGTTCTCGACCACCTGGCGCAGCGTCGACTGGCGTATGTACAGGTAGGCATTACGCCGCAGGTGCTCGTGGGTTACCTTTTCGTGCTCCTCCCGCACTCAGCTCACCTCCGGCACAAGCCATGGCCATGGCCGCCAGCACGTCCACCACCGCGCCCGGGCCGTCATGCCTGACCGGGGCGGGCGGCTTGGCCCGGGGTGCCTGGCAGGCCCGCCAGCCCCGCATCCAGGCCACCATGCCCTGGCCGACCAGCAGCCCAGCACTGAGCCCGGCGTGGGCGGGACCTCCGCCCAGCGCTCGCGCCCGCAGTTCTTCATAGCGCTGGACCAGGTCTTCGTCTTCGCCACAGGGGTTTTCTTGTTGGCGCTCATCGACTTTTAGGCCTCCGTTTCTCCAGTGCCCGCTCGACCGAGCGGGGGTGGACGCTCACCCCGAAGGACTCCTCGACCCGCCGGGCCAGCTCGGCCGAGCGCAGCCCGGGCTCGGCCTCCACCGTCGCTTCCAAAAAGGCCATCACGTCGTCGGTGAGCTTGTGGGCCCGGCGAGGCCCTGGCCGCGCCGGCACCAGGGCGGGCAGCCCCCCTTCGTCCAGGGCCGCCGCGGTGGCGTACCAGCTCGGGCGCGACAACCCGAAACTGGCCGCGGTGCCAGCCACGCTTTGGCCCTCGACGCGTACCCGCCGGACCATCTCGTAGCGGACCTGGACGAGGTCCCTGGGGTCCAAGAACTCCGAGGTGGCGAACGTGGCGTCCGTCACCGACGCGGGCCGGGGGTTGAGCGCCCGGGCCGCCCGCAGCGCCTCCTCCTTGGGGTCTCGGCTTGTCTTGGCCACCTCACCTCCGAGGAACTACATTGTGTGTAAGTCTCATTATGCCGACACTCTTAGAGCTTGTCAAGCTTTGGCGGCCAAGTAGCGCTTCTGCATCGGGGTTATTGTTGCCTAGATGGGTGTCTTGAAGTTTGTGCCTCGGCATAATGAGCTTTACGACCCGGCGTAATCTTCTTTACACCACGCCGGCGCCGAGCAGGCCCGAGGCCGTCCAGCAAGTCGGCCAGGGCCATCAGGTCGGAGACCCGGAACAGGCCGCGCCCGGCCGCCAGCACCACGAACGGGTCAGGTGGGGCCACATCTGTCCATGAGGCCGGCAAGCTCTTCATCTGCCCATCGTCGGCGAAGAAGAACACCCTGTCCTCGGCCCAGTTGTTCTTGTGCACGACGAGGTCGAACTCCCGGCCGAAGAGCGGGTGGAACGGGTGGGTTACCCGGAACCTTTGTTGCTCAAGCTGCCGACTAGCAGCAATCGACGGAGCGGTCCAAGTCTTGAGGTTCAGTCGTCGAACTCTCCTTAGACCAATCCGTCAACTTCGGGCCGTGCCCAAACGAAGTGGCACGAGCCGTCGTCTGCTGGCTCGTCGTGGCACGAAAGGGCAGCTTAGAATGCATACCACTTCTGTGACCTGCGTGGT
>DATJUH010000056.1:0-25571 GCA_035502515.1 Acidimicrobiales bacterium | reverse complement strand
AGAACTAGACCGGTTCCTCCAAACGGACCCACGGGATGTGGGTTGCGACGAGACTCTCAGGATCCTCCACATCTACGTCGAACTGGTTCTCGAGGACGAGTCGGGGCCGGAGGCAGGGAGGCTGTACCCGGGGGTGGCGGCTCATCTGCTCGCCTGTGGCCCCTGTTCCGACGATTTCGAAGGGCTGCTGGTGGCGGCGCGGACAGAGGGTGACGCCGGCCCCGATTAGACCGCGATCCTGGAACCATCGGTTGCCAATCGGAAGGAGTCGACGGCCCTGGGCCCGGTGCACCGGCTTGTTCCCGGCTGCTTTGTACCGGCGCCGCGACATCGCGGGCCAGTCGCTCCACATGGGCGCCGAACTCCATCTCGGGCTGAATGGACCACTCCGGCGGCTCTGGGTGACGAAGAACAACACTCGACACGATCGTGCCTTTTCCATCGTGCCGAGATGAAATTTCGAACTGGCCTTCGAGCGTGCCGTATTCCTTTGTACCTTCGAACCCCTGCCAGCCGCCGCCAGATCACGGAAATAAGACCTCAGACCAGATCCGACGTCGGAGACGGCCGTGCGGGCTTCGACCCAGGCAACCGAATTGTGGTGAACCTTAAGCGGGCTGGCTTACGGGTTGTTATCAAACCTGGCGTGTTGGAGGACCGGTGTCAACGGTAGCCGACTGGCGAGCTCACCTCCTGGGCGACACTTCGGGCGTCGGAGTCGGGCGACATCACATTCTCATGTGGCCGCCTCCTAATACTCAAGCACCACACCCTGGGAGCTGCTCTCTCCTCCGTCTTGAACCCAGGTGGCAGTGAGAGCAGATGATGACGGGGCCACCCGCCAAGCCGCCGAGGTCCCGTTGGAGAAGGACCAGTACCCCGAGTTGTAGTACGTCCAGGGTGCTGCAGGCGCGGTCTCGTAGGCATCGGCGGTATCGACTCCAATAACAGTGAGATTTCCAGCCGCTCCGGGTGAGACGGTCCAGCTCTGGTCACCGAGGTAGGGCAGGTTCACGACCTGGCCACCACCGTTTACGAAGCCGGTGGCGGGAGTGTTGAACTCCACGGCAAAGGCGTCCCAAGCATTGGTCGGCGTGTTAACTGTGATGGTGTCGGCTGCGCCGGTCGTGTCCGTGCAGACCCATATCTCGTTGTCGGCACCATCGTTGTACGAGTTGACGAACTGGAAGGTGCCCATCTTTGAGGAGACGCTGGTGACGGTGTCCGTTTCGGTGCCGGGGTTGGTCAGGGTCTGGATTATGAGAACGACAGTGTGACCGATCCCGGTGTCGTGAGCGAGCACTTGGTTGGAGTGGCCACTACCGATGCTGGTGGTGTTCCCATTAATAGTGCCCGTGTCGTCGGCCTGAACGAAGGCAACTGATGAGGACGGAGGAGTAGTGGTCTTTGTAGTACTGGTGCTGGTCGTGGCCGTAGTATTGGGAATTGTCGTGGTCGTGGTGGTAGCGGGAGCCTCCGTCGTCGTCCTAGGTGGTCGACCGTGGTGGTGACCAGCAGTGAGCGCCGCAATTGCGTGGGTGATCAGGGCGATGGCGAGAACTACGCTAGCGGCGATTCGTTTCATGCCTCACCTGTTTGCTCCGGGCCACCGTTTTGTGGCGTTGGCGTACATGGACTTTCGTCACACCGACGAGCGGAGATGATGTTCCGACCATCAATGGGTCGGTCTTCTAGCGAACGAACAGACGTAACGGGTACCCGACGTCCCCGTGCCCCAAACCGAGCGCCGGGCACCAAACGCGAGGCGATGGTGTCCGTTCCATGTCGAGTCACGCGCGGAAATGGCCAACGCGACTGCACCGCTGACTAGGCGTCCCGGTATCTGAGAGCGACTCTCGAGCGGTCATAGGGCCACATAGTACCCATGACTCGGCCAGTGACCATTCCCCCGTTGGCCGGACTCCTTGAATAGGAGGTAGTCATGGCGACGGTCACCGAGGAACAGGCCGCGCCGTTGTTGAGGCGATGCGGCACCGTACGGTAGGAGGAGTTAGCGTCCGACTGTTACCTGTTCGTTAATTTGGGCTGAGGCGCCCCTTAAGTAACATGACCGCAACATTCCGGTGCTTACTATTCACCGGTGCAAGCCGCTCAGTCGCTACTCCGGGGGTTGAGCCCCTGGTCTTTCAGCGCTGATGAGCTGGACAATCTGGAGGGGTTCTACCGGGCGAACGGGTTCGCCGTCCTGTCCGGAGCCCTGGCCGAAGACGTCCTCTCTCGCCTAGAGCTCGAATGCTGCGACGCGCAAGAGCGGCTCCTCTCGGGCGACCTGCCTGAAGGCTATGGCACCACTCGGCTCATCGAAGAAGGTGCAGGGCAAAAGGGGGCCCGGTTTGCCAATTACGTCGTTCACATAACGGAGCTGTCGCCAACTGCGTACGACATCGTCCATTCGGAGGCGGTCACCGGCCTCGTCGCCCGCTGGTTGGGACCATCGTGCTGGTCGGCTGAGGCCGGGACTTTCGGGTACGTCTACCAGGACGCCCGGCCCGGCCCCGAGAGCAGCTACAAACGGATCGGTTGGCACAGCGACTGGCAGTCCAGCCCGCACTTGCCCATGTGGCCGGCGACAGCGGTTACGGTCCACATCGACCAGACGAGCCCTGCCAACGGTTTCCTGCGTGTCGTGCCCGGGAGCCACTTGTGGGCTACGCCGGCGCCGTACGAGAACGTGAACGGAGCGGTGGTACCGCCTGGATCTGCGGCCACTGGAGGATACACAATCACGCCTCCGCCCTTCGAAATGCCACTTCGGTTCGAGATGGTCCCCGGGGAAGTGCCACTGTACGCGCAACGAGGCGACATCTTGTTCCACGATTGTTATCTGTGGCACTCGGCTGCGGTCGCCACCGACATGGAGGCCCGTCGGCGTCATGTACGCGGCAGCTGGTACGGCGGGGCGCGCCCACAGGACTTCGGGGAAAAGGATTTCGTGAAGAACGCAGCCCGCTGAACTCGGGGCACGGCCCCCCTGACCCCGAGCGCCCCGAGATCCTGAGGGGTTTGCCTCCAAAGCCGCGGAACCGTTACGAGAAAGGAAAATTCGCATGAGATTTTCGGACAAGATTGACCGCCGCGACTTCCTCTGCAGGATGGCCGGAGCAGGCGCGGGCGCGGCCGTACTGGCCATGGCCGGCGCCAGCATGGCCGCAGGCGGGCCCGCCTGGGGGTCACCTGCGCCCAAGTCGCTCGGCTCGGCCAGCTTGCAGCTGGACTGGATCGACGACATCGAGTTCGCCGGGAGTTACATGGCCAAGAGCGACGGGCTATACAGCCGTTCCGGCCTGGACGTGACGTTGCTGCCCGGCGGCCCGAACACGTCTGTGGAACCCATTGTCGTCTCCGGGAAGGCCCTGGTCGGCATCAGCGGCCCTGACCTGACGTCTGCCGCCATCGACAGCGGGGCCGACCTCGTCATCATCGGCGCTCAGATGCAAAAGGCGCCACAGGCGATCATGTCTCTCGCCAAGCGGCCTATAAACAGCCCTCAGGCGATGATCGGCAAGAAGATCGGTGTCCAGGCTGGGAACCTGCTCACTTTCAAGGCCTTCCTCAAGCTGGTCGGCATACCGCTGGCAAAAGTGGACGTCGTGCCCGTCCAGTTCGACCCTACGCCTCTGGCCGACGGCGAAGTTGACGGCTGGTACGCCTTCATCACCAACGAGCCTTTCCTGCTCGCAGCCAAGGGCGTCGCCACCAAGTCCTGGCTCCTGTACGACTACGGCTACAAGCTCTACAGCGGTACCTACCTCGCCCGCCGGTCGAGCCTCTCGGACCCCGCCGAACGGGCTCAAGTGGTGGCGCTGATGAAAGGGGAGGTCCAGGGTTGGGAAGCGGCGTTCGCCGACCCCCCGAAGGCCGCCCGTCTCACGGTCGACGTCTACGGCAAGACCGACGGGCTCGACATACCGACTCAGCAGAAAGAGCTGGCTGCCTACCAGAAGTTGTTCGAGACGCCCACCACGGCCGAACATGGCCTCATGTGGATGAGCTCCGCAGATGTGGCCGCTAACGTAAAGACTCTGAGCCTGGTCGACATAAAGAGCAGCCCCAAGTACTTCACGAACGAGGTCCTGCAAGAGGTCCACCAGGGTGCCAACAAGGCCTAGGTCCGGGCCGGGCCCGGATGCCGGGACAGGCGACCATTGAGGTTCGCCGAGTACCTCCGCCGGGTGCCGAAGGTCGAACTGCACTGTCATTTCGAAGGTACTGTCAGAGCGGCCACCTTTGCGGACCTCGCTCGCAAACACGGGACCGGCTTGCCGACCGACGACGTGGCGAGACTTTACGATTACCAGACGATCTACGAGTTCCTCGAGATCTTCGCCCTGGTCTCGTCCACCCTGATCGACCGGGAGGACTTCGCCCGGGCTGCCTACGAGTCGTTGAGCGACGGGGTATCACTCGGCAACCTGCGGTACCGCGAGATGTTCTTCAACCCCACTTTGCACACCCGGCGCGGTGTGGCCCTGGCCACCTGCGTCGACGGGCTGATCGACGGCGTTCGTTCGGCCGAGCACGACCTCGGTGTGCAGTGCCGGCTTATCGCCGACATCTATCGCCAGGACGACCCGGCAGAGGCGCGTCAGATGGTCGAGGAAGTGGTCGCCCTGGACCGTCCCGAGGTCATCGGCCTTGGTATGGACGGCGCCGAGGCGCCCGACCCGCCCGAAAAGTTCGTCGAGGCGTACCGCCTGGCCGGCGCCCAGGGGCTGCGGTTGACCAGCCATGCCTCCGAAGACGCCCCGGCACAGAACATAGTCACCTGCCTGGACGAGCTCGGTTGCGAGCGGATCGACCACGGCTACCACATCCTGGGGTCGCCCGAAGTGACGGCTCGTTGCCGCGACGACGGTGTCTTTTTCACCTGCTGCCCAACCTCCACCGCAGTCGTCTACGGATGGCCCGACCTCGCCGATCACCCGATCAAGGGCATGGTGGGGGCGGGACTGCGGGTGACGCTCAATTCCGACGACCCCACCATGTTCCATACCGATATCGGCCAGGAGTACGTGAGATTGTGCGGTGCCCTCGGTTACGGGCTCGAGCAGGTGCGCAATTTTGTGCTGACCGGCGTGGACGCAAGCTGGCTCGACGAGGCTGATCGGGCCGCCATGAGGTCACGCTTCACCGCCGAACTGGCCCAGCTCGACAGGGAACTGGACGAACCGAGCACCATCCCGGTCGGGAACGGGCCGTTATGAAGACAGTATGAGCCAAGCCGGGACCGGCCTGACCGCCGGCCCCCCGGTCGGGTTCGTTGGCGCCAAGCAGGAGGGCCGGGCGGGCGGTTGGCCCCGCTTGTCGAGGGCGGGCAACGGGGTGGGAGTGATCGCCGTCCTCGTGGCCTGGGAGCTCCTGGCTTTGTTCGTATTCGCCGGGAAGCACGTCATGCCGACCCCGTTCGGCCTGGCCGGCGGCCTGTGGGACAACCGGGCCTTGTTGTGGGCCAACGCGGGGACCACGCTCTCGGAGGCGGGACAGGGGTGGTTGTGGGGCAACGCCCTAGCTATTGGAGCGGCGCTGCTGTTCGTCGTCAGCCCGCCGGTGGAGGCGGCCCTGCTCAGGCTGGCCATCGCCAGCTATTGCATGCCTATCATCGCCATCGCGCCGATCCTCAACATCGTCTTCAACGGCGAACAACCGAAGGTCGTGCTCGCCGCCGTCTCCGTTTTCTTCACGACGCTGATAGGGGTCACCGCCGGGCTGCGCTCGGCGGACCAGCTCACCCTGGACGTCGTCCACGCTTACGGGGGGACGAAATGGACTGCGTTGTCGAAGATCCGCCTCCGAGCCGCGCTGCCGAGCCTATTTGCGGCCCTGTGCATCGCCGTCCCGGCTGCCCTCCTCGGTGCGATCATCGGCGAGTACCTGGGCGGGAACGACGGGATCGGTGTGGCCATGATCAACGCCGAGCAGTCCCTCGAGGTGACCCGGGTGTGGAGCCTGGCGCTCTTCGCCGCCGCCTTGGCGGGCGCCGGTTATGCGGTCACCGCCGCCGTTGCCCGGCTGGCCACGCCCTGGGCCCGCGGGGCGGCGGCCGGGCCGGGCCCGGCCCGCCCACCGGCGCGCTCGTCCAGCACGATGGCGGGGCGGGTGGCTCGGTCGGCCGGTTTCCTGGCCCTGTCTGTCGCCGCCGCCCTGGTGTGCTGGGTCGGTTTCATCAAGGTTTTCAACCTGAATTCCTATTTCGCCAAGACGCCCGCGGACGTGTGGGATTACCTCTTCCAGGGCTCTTCCGCCGCCGCCGATCGCCAGCAACTGTGGGCGGCGCTGCTCACCACCCTGCGCGACGCCTCCCTCGGGTACGCGGCCGGGACTTTGTTGGCAGTGGTGGCTGCCATGGCCGTCGTCAGTAACCGTACCGTTGAGGCCGCGTTCATGCCGGTGGCCGTCGTGTTGCGTTCCGTCCCCCTGGTCGCCATGACCCCTCTGATCGCCCTCGCCTTCGGCCGCGGCCTGCTCAGCGTTACCGTGATCGCCGGCATCGTCACCTTCTTCCCGACCCTGGTCTACGTCGTGAGCGGCCTCAGGTCCCCACCGCTCGAGTCGGTCCTCCTCATGAGAGCGTACGATGCGTCCAACCGGGCCACGCTGTTCAAGCTGCGGCTGCCCAGCGCTCTGCCCTCCCTGTTCAGTTCGGCCAAGATCGCGGCGCCGGGAGCCATGTTGGGGGCTGTCCTGGCCGAGTGGCTATCCACCGGGCAGGGACTGGGCTATTTGATGCTGGAGGCGAGCACCACGTCGGCGTTCGCCCAATTGTGGTCCGGGGTCGTCCTGATCACAGTTGTTTCGGCGGTGATATACGCGTTCGTCGGGCTGGTGGAGGGGCCTGTGCTGAGGCGCTTCGGCCCCGCCGGCTGAGGCCGCCTCCCCCCGGCGGCCAAGTTCGGTACCACCCGCAGCCGGCGAGCCGCACCGCTCCTAAAACGCGGCCAAAACCGGCTCCGCCACCAGTTCCCCTGTAGTGCCGTCCATGAGCCCGAGGTCGGTCACGTGGGGGCCTGGCAAACAAGCGAGGCAAGAAGCGAAGACCTGCATGAGTGGCTGGCTCAGTACGCCCTCTGGCAGGCCCACCGACAAGGCGGCGGCCAGAAGCGCGGCCTGGGCATCTGCCACCTCCGGCGCCGGCCGGTCGGAAAGGATCCCCGCGATCGGCAAGCCGATGTGGGCCAGCACTTCCCCGTGACGGGCGACGGCGACACCGCCGTCCGAGGCGATCACCGCGTTTGCAGCCGTAGCCATGGCGACCGGGTCACGCCCGAACACGACGAGGTTGTGGGTGTCGTGCGACACTGTGGTGGCGATGGCACCCTGCCAGTCGTCGCCCCACCCGCTTATCAGCGCCAATCGGGCTTTCGGCGCCAGGCGCCCATGGCGGTGGACCACCGCCTGTAGCAGGTGCCCGGGAGGGACTACGACCAAGGTCCCGTCGAGTTCGACCTCGGCCTCCCCCCACTCGGTGCCGATGATCCCCCGCACAGTGCGCAGAAGGGCGCGACGGGGTGAGGGGCCGCCGGGGCCCGCCACCGACGCCGTGCCTTCGAGGCGCAGCACAAAATCGTCCGGGCTCATCGCCTCGAGGTGCATGGTTTTAAGCGGGGCCGCCGCCGGCGCGTCTACGCACGGCACGACTACTTCTCCGCCCCGGGCCACCAGCTCGCCCCCCGCGTACACCTCCCTGACGCGGAACGCTTCGAGGTCGTCCAGCACCACGAGGTCCGCCAGGCGCCCGGCCGCCACCATGCCGAGGTCAGGCCGCTCCAGCCGGTAGGCGGCGTGGTATGTCGCGGCCCGCACCGCCCTCACGGCCGGCATGCCGTAACCAACCAGACGGCGTACGAGATGGTCCACCCCTCCGTCGCGCAGCAAGGTGGCGGCAAACAGGTCATCGGTGCACAGCACGAGGTGGGCCGGCAGTTCTGGCAGGGCGGCAAGCTCCGACACCACTTCGGGCAACAATGCGTCGATCATCCCCCGCAGCTCCACCGCCAGGCCCGCCCGCAGCCGGGCCAGGACCTCACCTGGGCCGAAAATCTCGTGGTCCGACCCGATGCCTGCGCACAGGTAGGCCTGCAGCTCGGCCGGCCCGAGCCCGGCGGCGTGGCCCGACACCAGCTTGCCGCTATCGAGGCCCGCTCTCACCACGCTCACCATGCGGTCGTCGGCGCCGAGCACTCCGAGCATGTCCATGACCTCGGCCAGCCCGCCCACCTCCGGCCAGGCCAACATGTGGGCGACATCGTCGGCGTGAAGGTCGTGACCCGACAACTCGAGGCCCGGCTGGGGCGGGACGCACGACGGGGCTTGCACGATGAAGCGGACCGGAAGGCCTCGGCTGGCGTCAACGGCGTAGCGGACGCCCGCCACGCCGGCCACATTGGCCAGCTCGTGGGGGTCACAGAACACAGTGGTGGTGCCCCGCGGGACGACGGCAGAAGCGTAGGCGCCCGGAGTCAGCATCGAGCTCTCGAAGTGCACGTGCATATCGATCAGCCCGGGAGCGATGAATGTGCCGGTGCAGTCGGCTTGCTCCGCGGCGTCTTCGCGCGTTCCGGGTGCATGGACGCTGGCGATGAGCGCCCCGACCACCCCAACGTCCGCGGCTCGCAACTCGCCGGTCCCAACGTCTACCACCGTGCCCCCGCGGAGCAACAGGTCGAAGGGGCTCTGGCCGAGCGCGGCCCGGACGGCACGCGCCCTCTCGCTTGCGTCGACGTGCTCTCTCATGTTCGGCGATCATAAGGTGGCCCCGCTCATGGGCCGGGCACCAGAAGCCGGTTTCACACAGTGTTCACGGTCCCGCGCTCATCGTTCCCGGGTCGGGGCCCCTGTGGGCGCAATGGTTACGAGCCGGACATTGCTCGGCGCCCTTCGTCTCGGCCAAGTAGGCGCGGGCCAGCCTGACCGCCCGTCGTTCCAGAGCGTCGAGGATGGCGGCCCCTTTGCCGGCAGTGGCCGAGGTTGGGTCGCCGAGCACCCCCGAGGGCGACAGCTGGGCCAGGTCGGTCGGTACGGCGCCGAGCGTCAGGGGGATCTCCGGGTAGGTGGCCAGCGCGCGGTCCATGTGCACCAGGTCTGGGCGCAAGGCGAGCAGTACTGATGTCTCCACTTCGTCGGCGTGGTATAGCCCCGGCCCGGCCGGGCGCGTCTCGCACACCTCAGCCGCAATTTCTTCCAGCCCCGGGTAGTCGATCACCAGGGTGCTCCAACCTTCCTCCCTGAGGCCGCGACTGGCTACTTGCAGAGCAGCCCGGTTGCCGTAGTCGCCGTTGACGATTATGAGGCAAGGAAAGCCGGAGCGCCTCAGGCTGCGGCCTATATCTGTTACGACAGACCGGACGGTGTCAAACGAGAGCGACACCGTCCCCGGGAACCCGTTATTGCCGGCCGTGTCACCTAGCGGGATGGCCGGCAGCAACCAGCCGTCCACAGCGTCTGCGACCCGTCCCGCCAACCAATCGGCCATGATCGTGTCGGTGGACAGGGGCAGGTGGGGCCCGTGCTGTTCGAGAGCACCGAAGGGGAGCACCGCCGGGGCGCGGCGGCTGGCACTCTCGGCCTCCGGCCAGGTGGCCGCTACTGCTTCCAGTCGCATAGGGTCTCCTGCGGCTCAGGCCAGGCTTGGGCCGCTCCCTGGTCGGTCGACCCGTTCAGATTGTAAAAGGAGCCGAGGCTGCGCATCGCTGGAGTAACTGTATGGGACGGCTGCACTGATATCGGCCCCAGCCGGCTCGAATGGGACACGGACCGCTTGACGGTGGTCGAGCCTTCTCGCGAGTTGCGCTGGCCCGGGATCTGCCTTGTCCCCGGGCTGGTGGACACGCACGTCCACCTCGTCGGCTACGCCGGCCCGGGGCAGGCCGACTTCGCCACCTGGCCACTGGTGACGACGCGGGAGGAGAAAGTGCTCCACGGGCTGGCGCACGCCCAACAAGCTCTGAGGGCGGGGGTCACGACCCTCCGCGACATGGCCGGCGACGAGGCCCAGATCGCCCTGCGCCGGGTCTTCGACCAAGGAGTGGTCCAGGGCCCGCGCCTTTTGGTCTACTGCATGGTGGGCATGACGGCGGGCCACGCTGACCTGTTCCTGGCTCCGGCAGTGACCCAGCGGCCGCCCACAGCAGACGGAGAAGATGGGTGCCGCCGGCTGGTCCGCACCTGGGCCCGCGCCGGCGCCGACGGGGTAAAGATAGCGACTAGCGGCGGGGTCCTGTCCATGGGTGACCGCAGCGAATGGCGCAATTACACCCGGGCCGAAGTGGCGGCCATCGTTGACGAGGCTCACGCCCTCAGCCTTCCGGTGGCCGCCCACGCCCACAGCCCGGCCGGCATCCAAGTGGCGCTGGACGAAGGGGTCGACTCGATCGAGCACGGGACCCTGATCACGCCCGAGCAGGCAGCCAGGGCAGCGGCCACCGGGACCACCGTGGCACCGACTCTCCTGATAAACGAGGCCATCGCCCGGGGCTCGGTCCCGGTAACGCTTGAAGCGCAACAGAAGGCCTCGCTGCTCGTGGCGGAGCGAGACCGGTTGCTCGGCGCTGCAGCGGGCGCGGGCGTGCAGTTCGTGCTGGGGACAGACGCCAATGGCCATCACGTTCGCTTCGGGGACCAGATGGCCGAGCTGGCGCGCATGCGACAGGTCCTGGGGATGAGCCCCGAGCAGGCCCTGCAAGCGGCCACGTCGCGGGCGGCGGCGGCAGTGGGCCTCGGGCACCTCGTCGGGCGGATCGCCCCCGGGTACGCACCAGATTTCCTGGTGGTGCGGGGACGCCCATGGCTGAGCGGCGCCGACCTCCGTGTGGAGCAACTCGTGGCGGTGGTGTCCCGGGGACGAGTGGTCGCCGGGACGCTACCTGAGAGGTGAGCCCGGGAGAGGCGCCCGAAGGACGTAACACGGCGTTCATCATTGTCGGGCGGGGTTAGGCCCGGGCGGTGGCTACGATCCGCGTATGGCCGTGATGGCAGACCGGGCAGTGGTCTCAACCGAGCCGGGCACCTCCCGAACCGAAGGGATCGCCATTACCGGCCTATGCAAGGACTTCCGGCTGCAGCGGGCCACATTGCGCGCTCTCGACGGCGTCGACCTGCACGCGGCGCGGGGGTCGTTCGTCGCCCTGCTCGGCCCGTCGGGGTGCGGTAAGTCCACGGTGCTGCGCATCTTGGCCGACCTCGAAAGCCCCACCGCGGGCACTGTGCTCATACACGGGGAACCGCCGCCGGCCATCAGGGTGGCCCACCGGCTCGGGATCGCTTTCCAGGACCCTGCCCTGCTCCCATGGCGCTCGGTGGTCGCCAACATCCGCTTGCCGCTCGAAATAAGCGGGGTAAAGGTGCCCAGCTCCGCCATATCCGACCTGATCTCGCTGGTCGGGCTCAAGGGCTTCGAGCAGGCCAGGCCGGCTCACCTTTCGGGGGGGATGCGCCAGCGAGTAGCCATAGCCCGGTCGCTTGTCGTGGAGCCGGAGATCCTCCTGCTGGACGAGCCGTTCGGAGCGCTCGACGAGATGACCCGGCAGCGGCTCAACGTGGAGCTGCTGAGGATCTGGGCTGAACGGGCCGCCACCACCCTGTTGGTGACTCACTCGATCAGCGAAGCCGTGTTCCTCGCGGATGCCGTGGCCGTAATGTCGGTTAGGCCGGGCCGCGTGCAAGCGGTCGTTGAAATTGGCCTCCCCCGGCCGCGAACTCCCGACATCGTCCGCAGCCCGTCGTTCCACGACCTGTGCGACCAGTTGAGCGAGCTTCTGTTCAGCCATGGAATGCCGTTGCGCGGGGAGGGCCCGGGATTCGAATAGCCAAAGCCGGGTAGCAGCGGTCGTTTGAGTCCTCAGGAGTGGTGCATGAGCAAAGCGTTGCCAGGTGAGATGGAGCGTTCAACCTCTGCTGAAGCGACGTCGGAGAGCCTGGGCAGGCCCACAGCATCTAACTGAACGACTTTCGTTCGTTGGCCACCAGCGTTTTCCCAAACGGCAATACGGCGCTGAGGTCGTCGGGAAGGACCAACAGAAGCGGGGCGCGGCAGTTGTAAATCCGAATCATCGTGCGCCGTTATTTCGCGGATCACCCGCCGGACTTCGCCGGGAGCGGGCCCGGAAGATATCGGTACATTTCACTGCTGCGGAGTTGTACAGTAGGTCCCATGGACGTGGCCGTGAGCGACCTCAGGGCGCACCTGAGCGAATGGTTGGACCGGGCAAGGCAAGGCGAAGAACTGGTCGTCACCGACCGGGGGGTCCCTGTCGCTCGGCTCTTGGGCATCACCGCCACCGCGACCCTGGAGCGCTTGGCTGCAGAAGGGGCGATCGGTCGCCCCGGTCGCGCCCAGAGAGCGACCGCAACCGGGAGGTGGCGGCCTCGTCCCCGTCGCTCGGTATCGGCGCTGGTGAGCGAACAGCGGCGCTGAAGCTTGCCGCTCGTTTACTTCGACTCCAGCGCCTTCGTGAAACTGGTCGTCGAAGAGCCAGGCAGCGACCTGGCCGCTGACATGTGGGACGGTTGCGACGCTGCCCTCTCAAGCCGTCTCGCCTATCCGGAGGTTTGCGCGGCACTCGCCGTGTCCGGTCGAGACCATGACCTCGACGAGGACGGCCTGGCTGTGGCCGGACAGGCCTGGGAGGAGTACTGGGCGGCGGCCCGGCCAGTCGAACTGACAGCCTCAGTGGAGCGCCACGCCGGCCAACTCGCCCGCCTGCATTCGCTCCGGGGGGCTGACGCTGTCCACCTTGCCAGCGCCCTGGCGATCGGCGACGCCGAGCTCGTCTTCGCCGTCTGGGACCGGCGGCTTCACGCTGGTGCCCAAGCAGCACACCTTCGCGTGGCGCCGCTCGTGCTCAACCCGTAGTGAGCCCTCCCATCCGGCGGTCATGTCGAACTGGGGATGCCCGTAGCGCGCTTTGTGGAGTTTAGGTTGCCCCGCCATCGGTACAGTCGGAGTGGGTAGGACGCGTCCAGGTGGCCCTTCCCGGCTTAGCGCGCTGGTCTTTGGACTTGGGCCACCAGTTCGACCTGTCTTCGCCTTCAGCTTCTACACGTAGTCGCTCTCCTTGAACGTCCCAAATGGCGTCGGCAACGAAAGTTGCGCCGGTCCAAAGGTGGGTGACCGGCCCAATCACTCCACCAACGCCGCCGGGAGAGCCAGGGGGCACCTGCGCCGGGTCGGTGACCCTGTCGAGGGGATAGCTAACCCAGCCGTGAGCGGAGACTGGCAGCGCGAAGGACGGCGTGACCCGCACGTAACCGGTCGAGGCGTTGTCGACTTCGGTTATGTAAACGGAATAGTCTGGCCGTTGCTCATTTGTTGCTTTGCATCGCGCCTTCCTCCTGAGTATGTACACAGCCGAAGGGGCCAAACGGTTGCATCACCCGGAGGATTCCTGGCCGCTCGTCAACTGGCGGCACAGCACTGGAGGCGGGAACCTTTGCTGTTCCTCAGGGGCGGCGGCGTCTGCTATGACGATTGGACCAAAGCAATGCCAACCAGTCGCTTGCGACTGGTTAGCCCTCCCAGATCTGGTCTTTATGCGTGCTTTTCTGACCGGGCACGGCCGAGATTCGACTAGTCCATAAATCCGGGTCGTTCTGCAGCTCTTCTTTGTCGACGAACAACTTTTCCGAGCCGCAAATAATACGGCAATCTGGGCGGTGTGAAGTAGGCCCGCCGGCCCGATTTGAGTTTGATCCGCGGCCCCCGGCGAAGCGCAAAGCCACCGTCAGATGTTGCCAGCCCCAGAGGCTGGAGGAACCTAGGCGTTCGTGCGTCTCATTCCCCAGTCGAAGCCGTTTGATATGACTGGAGGATGCTCGACGTCGTCGTCACAGGCGGTACCGTCTACGACGGCGCGGGAGGATCGGGACGGCGAGCCGACATCGGGGTGCGCGGCGACCGGGTCGCCGTGATCGGGGACCTGGCCGGCGAGGGCGACGCCGGCGAGGTCATCGACGCCGCCGGCATGGCGGTCGCCCCCGGTTTTATCAACCCGCTCAGCCACTCCTACTTCAGCATCCTCAAAGACCCGCGGTCGCTCGGCGAGCTCTTGCAGGGGGTGACCACCCAGGCCTTCGGCGAGGGCGACTCGATGGGCCCGTTCAATGGCGAGATGCGCGTCGCGCTGGGCAAGCGCCTGTCGAGGCTCGGCCTCGACGTCTCGTGGGAACGCCTCTCGGAGTTCCTCGCCCTGCTCGAGCGGCGCGGGACCTCCCAGAACGTGTGCTCGTTCGTCGGGGCGACGACGGTGCGCGAGCATGTCATCGGCTCCGGTCAGCGCCCCGCCAGCGAGCGCGAGCTCGAGGAGATGTGCCGCCTCGTGGACGAGGAGATGGCCGACGGCGCGCTCGGGGTCGGCTCCGCGCTCATATACCCTCCCGGCACCTACGCCTCGACCGAGGAGCTGGTCGAGC
Source organism: Acidimicrobiales bacterium (assembly GCA_035502515.1). Taxonomy (GTDB): domain Bacteria; phylum Actinomycetota; class Acidimicrobiia; order Acidimicrobiales; family Palsa-688; genus Fen-671. The sequence continues at coordinate 11,147 of DATJUH010000056.1, read as the reverse complement.
TGTGCCGCGTCGCGGCCGCCCATGGCGGCAGCTACATCTCGCACCTGCGCAGCGAGGGCGACCGGCTGCTCGAGGCGCTCGCCGAGCTGCTCGAGATCAGCGAGCGCGCCGGCCTGCCGGCGGAGGTCTTTCATCTGAAGGCCATCGGGCGTGATAACTGGCCGCGTTTCGACAGCGCCATTGACCTCATCGAACGGGCGCGCGCCTCGGGCGCGGCCATCACCGCCGACGCCTACCCCTACGTCGCCGGCGAGACCAACTTGCAGGTGTGCTTCCCGCCCTACATGCACGACGGCGGCTACGAGGCGCTGCGGCGGCGTCTAGCCGACCCCGCAGGCCGCGCGGCGGCCGAGTCCGCCATGGTAACGCCGGACGACAGCTGGGAGAACATGTACCTCGGTTGCGGTGGCCCCGATGGGATCCTTGTCCTGCACGCCACCGGCCCGTACCGCCACTTCGCGGGCAAGCGCCTCAGCGAGGTGGCGGCCGAGCTCGGCACCGACCCCCCCGAGGCGGTGGCCCGCCTCGTCGAGTCCGCCCCGGACGTCAGGGGTAGCATTATGTGCGCTTTCTTTATGATGTCGGAAGACAACGTAGAGAAGGTGATGCGCCTGGGCTGGGTCTCGCTCGGTTCCGACGCCCGCTCGGGGGCGGCGGAGCCCCCAAGGTCTGACGAGCCGACCCATCCCCGCGCCTACGGCTGTTTTGCCCGCTTCCTCGGCCACTACGTGCGCGAGCGCGGCGTCTGCAGCCTCTCGGAGGCAGTGCGCCGGCTGAGCGCCCTGCCGGCGGCCAACCTCGGGCTCTCCGGCCGGGGACGGCTGGCCGAGGGGTGCTTCGCCGACGTGGTCGTGTTCGACCCTGACGCGATCGTCGACCGGGCCACCTACGAGCAGCCCCACCGGTACGCCACCGGCGTGCGCGCCGTGCTTGTCAACGGGTCCGTGGTGGTGCGCGACGGCGAGTTCACGGGCCGCCTCGCTGGCCGCCACTTGCGGCGCAACCGCGTTGGCTGACGCTCCGCCGCCGGCGCACGGGTAGCAACGGGCGAACTAATGCTGCGGCCGGGGCTTCGCGCCGCCGGCCATCGCCCGCGGATGGTCGCGACGGCTGATGCAACTGTCCGCATAGCCTTAGTCGCATACGATCCTCGGGTTAGGGTCGAGCGGTTTGGCGCCCCGCCCGGGGCGGTCGTGAACGGTGTGGATCTGACCACGGTTGACCAGTCGACATGGGAGACACTGGGCACCCTCTTCGTCGAGCACCATGTTCTGGTCTTTCTCGACCAGGACCTGACCCTTGAGGACCAACTCGCCTTTGCCCGGCTGCGGGGACCGCTCGTGCGGCACCCGTACGCAGGCATGGTTGAGCACCCAGAGTTGATTGAACTGGTGAACCGGGGGAAAGAGCGCGACTTCAACCAGCACTGGCACTCGGACATGACCCACGAGACGGCGGCGCCCAAGCTCACGATGCTGCACGAAAAATCCGTGCCGAGTGTTGGAGGCGACACCGCGTTCGCCAATCACGAACTCGCCTATGAAGGCCTCAGCGATGGGCTGCGCCCTGACCCTCGACCCCTTGCAGGCCGGGCACTCAGGCGAGGCCGTCGCCCGTGCCCACGGTGCCGGCGGCTCTCAGGCTCCTCGAGCAGTGCTCGCTGTAGTACGGACCCACCTGGCACGCCGAACCACGTTCGTGAGCCCGAGGCACGCAGTGCCTAATCGGCAGCGATCATGGGTTACCTAGCCCTGGACTAACGAGTCGGCCCGTGGCACACAACGGCACCGGCTCGTGATCTCGTGTGGACGCGCGTTCTGTGGCTACTTTTCAGGTGAATCCACTCGACTCGGGAGCGCCCGACCTGTCGTACGGGTCGATTCTCGTTGAAGCGTAAGCTGTTTCTGGCCGCACCTAATTGGAGGATCGGGGCGCATCGCGCCGGCTCCTTACCACCCCACTCGACCCCGGAGAGTTCTCCGTTGCTGCTCGCACTGAAAGCCAGCGGAGGAAGGCCAAGAGCACCGATAAGAGTTGGCTAGCGGGCAGGGAGCGACCGAGGCAGCCCGAAGAAGGGGAGCACGCTGTTCTCGAAGCGTGTCATGGCACAGATGCGCTCGCCGGCAAGGGTCACTACGTACAGGCCGACCCCATGGCTGGTTCCGGCCGGGCTCCGAAGGTAGACACCGAAAGCGGGCTGGCCGTTCGCACGCGTTGGTGCGAGATCGAACCGTCGGCCGGCGTCGAAGATGTTGGCACAGAAGCGGGCCACCAGGTCCCGGCCCTGGTATTCGAAGGGCATCGGTGGCATCGATATGAAGACGTCGTCGGTTAGGAGGCTGACGAGGGCGTCGAGGTCCGCCGATTCCCAGGCAGATACAAAGCTTTCCACGACTGCACCCTCGGCCGACGAGCCGGGCGCCGGGGGCGGCTCCCGGTCGCCCGTCGCCGACAGGCGGCGCTCCAGGGTGGCCCTGGCGCGCTTGAGGGCGCTGTTGACCGAGTCGAGGCTCGAGCCGAGCATGTCGGCGACCTCCTCGGCGCGGAAGCCGAGCACGTCACGTAGGACCAGCACTGCGACCTGACGAGGGGGGAGCATCTGCAGGGCGGTCACGAACGCGAGGGATACGGACTCGGCCTGCTCGTAGCGGGCCTCTGGGCCTAGCGGCACGTCAGCTGCGCCCTGGAGGAGCGTGTCGGGGTACGGCTCCAGCCAGACCACTTCGCCGAGGCGGGTCGGCTCGGGCGGCTCAACTCCGGGCACGTCCCACTCCTTGGCCGGGCGCCGGCCGGCTGAGCGACGCGCGTTCAGGCAGCGGTTGGTGGCGACCCGGTAGAGCCAGGTGCGCAGCGACGAGCGCTCTTCGAAGTGCGCCAAGCCTTGCCAAGCCGACAGCAACGTGTCCTGCAGGGCGTCCTCGGCGTCCTGGAAGGAGCCCAGCATCCGGTAGCAGTGCACCAAGAGCTCCCGGCGGTAGGGCTCGGTCAGCTCTTTGAAAGCCTGGCCGTCCCCCGCCCGTGCCCGGTCCATCAGCAGTGCTCTCACCTCGCTCAACGTAATGGCTCCTCCCTGCAGCTTGTCGCAACTCCATCCCGGTACAGACACCAGCCGGGGGTCGAACTGGGCGGCCGGCGAGCGCCCATTTTCCCGGCCCCGCGGTGCCTACATCGCTGACGCTGGCAAGACGAACGAAAGGAGAAGCGTCATGGGCAAGATCATTGTCACCACCAACATCACCCTGGACGGGGTAATCCAGGACCCAGACGGCCAGGAGGGCTTCGGCCTCGGAGGCTGGTTCAACCAGTACGGGGGCAAGGACCTGGCAGAGTGGGCCAAGGTCGAGACCGAAGAAGCACTGCACGCCGAGGCCCTGCTCCTCGGGCGGCGGAGCGAGGAGTGGTTCGCCACGCGCTGGCTCGACCGGACGGGCGCATGGGCGGACGAGCTGAACAGCCTGCCGAAATACGTCGTGTCCTCCACGCTCGATGAGCCCAAGTGGTCCAACTCGACGGTGCTGAGAGCCGATGTCGTGAACGAGGTGGCGAAGCTGAAGCACGAAATAAGAGGCGAGATCCTCGTCTATGCCAGCTACGGGCTCATCCGCACGCTGGTAGAGCACGACCTCGTCGACGAGCTCAGGCTTGTCGTCTTCCCGGTAGTGCTCGGCGCCGGCGAGCGCCTCTTTGTGGAGACCAGGGACAAGAAGCCCCTACACCTCGTCGGTGCCAGGACCATCGGGGAAGGCCTCGCCTTCCTCACGTACGAGGTGCTCCACGCCGCCTAGCAACGTTCCGGCCAGGGACCTCGCCCGGTTGCGCTCCGAGAGAGCATTCCGGCGGGACTGGCCCGAGACTCAACCAGGCGAGTATCGCCAAGCTCTGGTCTGAACTTCACGAAACTCGCCTCGAGTGTGGCCGGCGCGGGTCCGCACGAGCATTATGCACGGTGTTGCCTCAGAAATTTCCATTCAGAATCGCTCGCGTAGCCGTCGATCGGCTCGCCATGGCAGGTGCGACGGATCGGAGCGTTATCGGCTCCGATCAGCTAATCGGGACGCTCGTTAAAGTAGGCAGCGCGTCAGCGACCTGCACCACACAGGGGGAGGAGCTGGGCCGTCCGTGCACCGAGGCGGCCGTCGAGCACGCCCTGGCCTGCGCGGCCCGGCGCATCGCTGCCCACGACGACGAGCGGGCCTGATATTCGACGGGCTGTTCCTTCTCCGCTCAGAACTGCGTGCCCACTGGGACCTCATTGTGTACTTGCGGGCGGAACACCGGCGACAAGCTGCCCGGGGCACCTACCTGCAAGCCGACCACCCTGACGACGACGGTGCCCGGGCAAAAGAGGTCAGTTGTACCTGTTGTAAGCCGACCCCGGGCGAGGCGCCCACGTGGTGATCGACAACGACGACCGCGCCAAGCCACGCATCATGCGGGAGGACAGGTGACTGCCGGTCAAGGGGGTGATGCACCTGACGGCGGGATCCATTCTGCATAGCTGTGCTTAGCGGAGCGGGGCTCGCCTGAACTTCTAGCTCGCGAGCAGTCTCCGGGAACGAGTAAGCGCGGGAATACCACCACTATTGTCTGGCGCTCCTCAGGGGTCGCTCGGGCATGCTCGTGGATACGCGGGACTACCAAAACCGGAAGGAGCGGCCTGGTTCCAGATGTCGAGCTTGCGTGTGCGATAGACGACGAAGATCCGGAAGCGCATCGGGCCGTGTTTGGTGAAGTGCCTAAAGTCTCCGGGTAGGGTGCCGAGATCGTCTTGGGTATCAGCCAATGCACTGACGTCTCATCCAGACAGTTCAACGCCCAGGCGCTGCCCGGCGCGACCAAAGCGCGGGCGGCCAATGGGAGGCACAGAGTGGGGAACCTAAGGCGGACCGTGGCCAGTGTGCTGGTCGCCCTGGCAAGCGTGCTCGGGGTAGCCGCAACCGCCAGCGCCTCGACAATCGAAACGCCCGCTGTCGAGTCATTGGCGGCGCTGCCGGCGGCCCTTACCTACCACGGTGGCACCGTCACTATCGCCGCACAGCTCCAGCACACCATCAGTTGCAAGCTCGAGCTGTTGTCGCACCAGGCCTTTCCTGTCGTGTACGCGACGAACTGGCGCCCTTGCACCACGGCCCTGGTGGCGCATGTAAGGGTTGGCGCTAACACGGCGCCGGTCCCGCGAACTGTGGCGCTCGACCTCCTAGCCCGAGACGGCTCCAAAACGACGTCCCGAGCGTTCGATCTACGGATGGCCGCCAGACCGGCCAAACCGACACCAAAGGTTTCTCCCCTCGTCAGGTTGGCCGCTCACCCGGGACTCCTTCCCGGTACGGGCGGGACCCTGACGCTCAGTTGGAAAACGCAGAACGCAGTGAGTTGCTCCCTGTCTGCCACCGGCCCGTTATCCACGTCAAGCTATGGCAGCCCTGGGAGCGGCACCCTCGCCGGCCTCATCGGCGATTCGCCGAACTCCGTGGTTTGCACCGGCTCGCTATCGCTGCCTATCGGCGTGGGGGCTAGCACGGCCCAGAAGTGGACGTTTACCCTTACAGCTACGAATTCTAAAGGGTCCCATGCGTCGGGACGAACCATAGTCACGGAGCTGCCATCCGCCTCTACGTCGACATCAGCACCGACGACGGCGAGCCCCGGCATTGCGCTGACCGTCAGCCCGACGACGCTGCCAGCGTCAGGTGGCAACGTTACCGTCAGGTACAGCGCAGACGGCTTGAGCGATTGCACCTTGATAGTCGTACCAACCGCCACCGACGCCTCGACTTCAGTGCCGTGCAACGGAAGCCAGGTAATCGCGGTGCCCTCAACGCCACAAGCACTCGACTACACCTTCAATTTCACCGGAGTTGCGTCAGGTTCGGTGGTCTCGGCCACGGCCAGCTTGACCCAGGCAGGACCGGTGTCGACGCCCGGACCAACTACGACAACGCCGACAACCGCGCCCGCGCCGAGCGGGCCTCCTATCGACGACTACACGTCTGCGAATTGGTCAGGCTACGTCGTAAGAGGTTCAGGGCTCACAAACGCCAGTGGGACGTTTATCGTGCCATCGCTTTACAACACGGCGCAATGCAACGAGACGACGGCCCAATGGGTAGGCATCGACGGCGACCCTGATACCGGCAACCTCATACAAGCTGGGATCACAGAGAGCCAGACGGACCCGAGCACCGGCCTGTGCTCAGGCGCAAATGTTTACTACATACAGGCTTTTTGGGAAATCCTGCCGGCGGCCGGGGTGCCCGTCACCTCGCTGCGGGTCGAGCCGGGCGATAGCGTTACGGTCAGCATCGCCAGTGGCCAAAGCCTTTGGAACATCTCTGTCACCGACAATACCAGTGGCCAGGGTTTCAGCGTCCAAGAACCCTACTCGGGCCCGGCTACCTCCGCCGAGTGGATCACGGAGGCGTACACCGTCAACGGCACTCAAACGCCGGTAGCACCGTTCAGCCCCGTGACTTGGTCTGGCCTACAGGTCCCCGCCAGCTCCAATATCACTGAGGTGGACGCCGTTACCTTGCTGCAGGGTGGCAATACTGAGTCGCAGCCTTCGACCATCCCGAGCCTTAAAAACATGCTCAACGGTGGCTTCACGACTACCTACGCCGGCAGCACCTGAATGCGAACACAGAGTGAAGTACAGGCTTGCGGCAAGTGCCCTCTGTCAGGCAAACCTGACACATGAGTGGGCAAGTACCCTGGCAGAACGGGCGGCGGGCGTGGGAGCGGTTAGGCAGCTGTTACGATTTCGGATCTCACGGGGGCTCCCAGCCCAAGGAAGTGAACGATCGCACAACAGCAGGCGCCTTGCACTCCCTGGAGGATATTCGCTTAGTCCGGGGCCTCCTCGCACAGGCCGAGCTCGGGGCCGTCCGACGTGCCCGTCATTGTGGTGTTAGTCGGGGTGAGATAGCCACAATGCTCGGGGTCACCCGTCAGAGTGCTTGGGAGCGATGGCACGAGGACGCGGAAGCCGCTGCGCCAGCTGAGCGCGGGACCGCCCGGGGATAGAAAGTTCTCTTAGCCTGGATCCACCGATCGGTAAGGGTCCGTCATTAAGGAGGGCTTGAAAGCTCTCGGACGACGGTGGGTGGCCTCACAGTACTGCGGCGCTCAGGGGGGATGAGACGCGCCTCTGGGCGATTTACTGTCTCGGGCGGGCATTTCACCCTCCAGCGGCCTGGGCGGCGAAGGCGGGGCGCGTCTGGCAACCTCTATCGCCCTCGCTTCGAAGTGCTCGGCTGGTGACGAGGTGGGGGCTCAGGCGAGCTGGGGTACCACCAGCGCCCGCAAGCGCCCCAGTGCCGCAAGGAAAGCCTCGGCCCAGGGCCAGTTCTTGGCCAGGTGCAACGTAGTGCGCCGGCCCGAGCGGGCAAGGTGGCCGGGCACCGAGACGAACCGTCGCCGCAGCGTCGCCAGGGTGATGTGCCCGCCTTGGTTGGTGATGCCTCCGAGCCTTGTGCACCAACGAGCCAGGTTGTGAGCTATGGCGCCGAGGGCGAGCCATGCCGCGTTGGCCCCAAAACGCCCGGAAGGCATGTGCGCCCAAGGGCCTTCTTTCAGGTCCCTCACCACCAGCTCTACCTCGGCATGGCGGCGGTGGTCGGCCTCCAGCTCGATGGCCGTACCCTCTCGGTCGGTGACAAAGGCGTGGTGTTCGTACTTGGTGAACAATGCGAGCTGGCTGCCCGGGCTCGGCTTTACCCGCCGGACTATGAGCCGCAGCTCCTTTTGGGCGAACGCCCTGTAGGTCGTCTCGGCCACGTCGGCACCGCCTTCCAGCCAGTAAGGGATGGGGGCCCAAGCGTGGGCATCTATGGCCTCGATGGCGCGCCGCAGGGCAGGCGACATCTTTGCCGTTATCGAATAGTGCACCCCGGCTTGGGTGCAGGCTCCCGTGACCTTGTGGTTGTAGAAGCCAGAGTCCGCCCGCAGCGTGAGCGGCCCGCTCGCCCCGGCCGCCCTTACCCGGTGGAAGACTTCGGTGAGGAAACTGGCTGCGCCCCGGGCCGTATGGGCGTTGCCGCCCCGTTGGCGCACCCCGAGCACATCGCCGGTCCCAGAAGCGGCCGCTAGCAGCGGATGCAGGCCCCGCACACTGGTGAAACCGAAGCGGGCACCTTGCTTTTTGAGGCCGTAGGTCTCACAGATGCTGGAGTCGACGTCGATGGTGAGCGGTCCGGCGCCCGGGCCCGCCCCCGCTGCCCACGCTCTTTTCAGCAGTTCCCCGGCGACTTTGTCCAAGCTGCGGGCGTCGGCCCACGAAAAACTGCGCAAGAAGGTGCCGAGCGTGGAAGGGGCGGGCACCCAGGTGCCGAGCAAGGCGGTCGCCTGCCCCGAACGCAGCACGTCGGCGTCGTCTATCGAATCGCCACCGACCAGTGCCGAGGCGACCAGCGCCATCGCCTTATGGCCGGCGTTCGCGTGGCCGGGGGCGTCGCCCAGGTCCACGTTGTCGTCGACCAGTCCTTTGGCCCCGAGCCGCTCGGCCAGGGTCATCGGCAGCACCAGGCCTCCGTCGGCGACGACGTTCCGGTCGTCGAAAACAACCTCCATCGTGTCCAAATTGCGCGATGATCGTGGCATCTAAAGAGTGCCTCCGGTCCTGTGGCCTATTGGGTGTTCAGCGACACCAATTCTCCCAGGTAGGAGGCACTTTTTGGTGGATGCTGAGGCTACGGGAATGGCCTCAGGACTGTGGATTCAGGCTTAGGTTTGGTCGCTGCCAGGAACGCCCACATGCACGGGCGCCCCGGATCGTTCAGACTCGTAAATGGCGGTCACGAGTTCGATCGCCTTTCTCGCTTCGACCCCGGGTACGGCCGGTTCTATGCCCTCGAGGACAGCCCGCAGGAAATCGCGGATCTGCAGTTGGTGGAACTGAGGGAAGCCTGGCTTACCCGCTTCCTCGGCCGCCCATCGCTCCCGCGCCAATTCCTCACCAGGGACCGTCCAGACGTCGTTGAAACCCTGTGTCCCCTCCGGCGTCTCACAGAGGCTCAGAGTGGCTCCGCTTTGGCCGAGGACGGATACGCGAAAACCTGCTGGCGGGTTGAAGGCGGTTGATGCCGTTATAACGGCCAGCGCCCCCGTCGCAAACCGCAGCGTCGCGACCGCGGTGTCCTCGACCTCTATGGTGCCTTCATGGGCGAGGTTGGCCCAATGCCCGTACACCTCGGTGACCGGGCCCATGAACCACTGGAGCAGGTCGACGGCGTGGACGGCTTGGTTCAGGAGGACGCCGCCACCCTCGCCCGACCACGTCCCGCGCCATGGATCACGTTGGAAGTAGTCGGCATTTCGCCACAGGCGGGCAAAGCACTCGCCGTAGATGGGCACACCGATCTTGCCCTCATCGATCGCGGCGCGCATGCGTTGGGCCGCCGGCCAAAACCGGCGTTGGTGAATAACGCCAAGATTCACGTCTGCTGCCGCCGCGGCGGCAATCATCTTGTCAGCCTCCTCGATAGTGACGGCGATGGGCTTTTCGACCAGTGCATGCACCCCCGCCGCGGCGGCGCTTGTCGCCAGCGGAGCGTGACTCGGGTGCGGCGTGCAAATAACCACAACGTCGACGTTCCCACTGTTGATGAGCTCAAGGGGATCGCCGAAGGCGGCGCGTACGCCGTAGCGCTCTGCGAAATCTTGCGCTCGCTGGATATCGGCGTCGCAACATGCCACGAAATCCGCTTCTGCGATGCCGCCGAGCGCCTCGGCATGCGTGCGACCGATCGCGCCGCACCCGACCAGTCCGACCCGGGCTTGCTTGACCGTCATAAGAGGCGCCCGTCGGTGCCCCCGTTGCGGGGAGGCAGCAACTTGCCTTGCAGGAAGCCGGCTGACCACAGCACACCGTCGAGGCCGGTCAAGATGGGGTCCTCCTGCTCGATGGCGAGAGCGTAGTCATAGCCAATCTCGCGCAATACGCTGAACTGCGCCGCCCAGTCAAGTTGACCGAGCCCAGGCAGTCTATAGCGCCACCAGGAGTTGCCGAGAATTCCCTGCCGTGCCAGCGCCGCCGGCAATACTTCGGCATCCTTGCCATCAAAATGGTGGATCCTGGTGGCGTAACGACGGATGATGTCCGAGACGTCAGGGATCCCCAACCAAACTAGGTGCGAAGGGTCCAGGCTGAGGCCTATCGCTGGCGAAGCGACGGCGTCGAAGAGCCTGTCCCAGAGCTCCGGAGAGTGGGCCACATTGCCCTCTCCACCACCGCGGGGAGCGGTTTCCAGCGCTATCTTCAGGCCAAGGTCTTCGGCCCTGGTGGCAAGCGGCTCGAAGATCTGTGAGAAGGCCCTTATGGAGGCTTCGACATGATTGGAGGGATGAGGCTGGTGCACTCCGGGCAGACCCTGGAACCACATCCCGTATGGCGACCCTCCGTACGTCACGACCAGCGGAACGCCCAGGATGGCAGCGGCCGAAAGGGTCTTTTCAAAGTACTCGATGCGCTGAGAGCGCAGCGACTCGTCTGGGGTCAGGAGGTTCAGCATTGGAGCCAAGGCTGTGATCGTCATGCCGCTGCCGGCGAAGATTTCCTCGATAGGGCCGGGGCCATGGCGAAGGACGTCGTCAACGTCGAGGTGGCCCCCGAAGCTGGCGTCGAGTATGGGGGGGAAAGTGGGACCGCAATTCACTTCGATCGCGTCGAGGGGGCTCGACTCCACCCGCTTCACGAGGTCGGCCAACGGAACTGGCTCGATGCCTACCAACGACGCAAAAGCAATCAGCATTCTTTTCTACTCCTCGCTGCCGACGGGCCTGGCCGGAGGACAGTCAACCCGCCTCCCCCGGTTCTCGTAATGGTAACCCGCCATACCTCACGACCGGCCCGCGAACCATCTCGGCGTGCTTTCGGTTACCGAGGCGCCGTTGGCTCTGGAGCGGTGCCCGAGTCCCCGGCCACTCGGACTGAAGCGTGCAGTCACCTGGTCGCGAAACTCGTCCGCTCCGGCTCGTTCGCCTGGACCTCGTAGATCGACCCGGTCCGTTCGCTGGCCGGGAGCGGGATGCGAACGGGTAGTGGCTGCATCCGTGGGACCGGGCTGGTTACGCCCCTCAACTGATGGCGCTGGAGCTCGAACCAATCGCTGCCCAGTAGCGGCCAGGCGTCACCGGCCACGTACTCGATG
>DATJUH010000055.1:0-33457 GCA_035502515.1 Acidimicrobiales bacterium | reverse complement strand
TCGAGCAACATAGACCGGCCCGCCGACGCGGAGCCCTCCTGAGGAGGGGGCTTCACGCCGGCGGGCCGGTCCTGTTCTGCTCGAGCCCTGAACTTCCAGAGACTGGTACTTCCAGGGCTCGGTGCTCCTCGCGCGGCTTAGGCCGAAGGGCCGCTGGCCAACGTTATGGTCGCGCTGTGGGTCGCCCCCGCAGGGGTAACCCATGTAATAGTGGCCGTCTGGCCCGGGTGGTAGGGGACCAGCAGGTTCGTGAGCTGGTCATCTGATGTGATGGTATGGCCGGCGAACTTTGTCACTACGTCACCGGAGACTATGCCGGCTTTCTGGGCCGGCGTGCCCCCCACCACGTTGCTCACGGTCAGGCCGTTCGCTGTGGCCGGGGTGGTTGTGGCCGGGCTCTGCCCGAAGCTGCCTGGACCGGAGCCGAAGTTGAAGCCCGACGAACCGCTCGGGCTGATCTGGAGGCCGATGAACGCGGTCGGACCGACGTGGATTGTAGAAGTGCCGTGGTTACCTTCAATGGCCTTGGCGATGGTCAACGCCTCGTTGATCGGGATGGCGAACCCCTGGTTGCCCTGGGCCGAGAAGGCGAAGCTGTCCGAGGCGGCGGTGTCCATGGCCAGGACGGCCCCGTTCACGTTCACCAGCGGCCCACCCGAGTCGCCGGCCTCTATGTTGGCGTTGGTCTCTATGAGCCCGGCCAGCTGCTCACTCCCCCCGGTGAGCTCGTCGTTAGCCGTAATCGACTGGTCGAGAGCGGTGATCGAACCACCCGCGCTGGTTGGCGTCCCGCCCGTCCCGCCGGCGTTGCCGATGGCCACCACCGCTTGTCCGACCGACGCCCCGGACAGGTCGAGCTTGGCCGTCTGCAGGTTGGACGCACCCTGCAGCTTGAGCAGCGCCACGTCGCGGGCCTTGTCGTAGCCAAGCACCGTAGCCGGATAGGTCTTGCCATTGCCGACATCGGTGACGCTGACCTTGGTCGCCTCATCCACCACGTGGTTGTTGGTGAGCACGAGGCCGTTCGAGGTAAGGACGATGCCGGTGCCGGCTCCGCCCGCGTCCTCGTAGTTGAAGGTCACATTCACGTCGACAAGACCGGGGTCGACCTTCGATGCGATGGCGGCCACGTCCGACGGCCCACCCGCACCCTCGCTGCTGCCACTCGAGCCACTGCTCCCCGAGCCCGTGCCGCCATTGCCGAACGGGTAAGGGAAGTTGCCGGAATTGCCACCTGAGTTGCCACCGAAGGGGAAACTGCCCGAGCCGCCGTTGCTCCCGGAACCGCCCGAACTGGGGGTCGTCGTGGGTGTCGTCCCCGCCGCCGAGCTCAGAGGCTGGCCCGAAGAGGAGATGACCCGGCTGACGCCGGCGCCCGCCAACGCCGCTGCGGCTATGACCAGGATGGCTGCGGCCGAACGCAGGCCCCTTGACCGGCGCGAAGGCCCTTGTGGCGCTCCATATGGGGGTTGCTGGCCGTACGGGGGCTGGTCAAAAGGAGGCTGCCCGTAGGGGGGCTGGCCGTAGGGGGGCTGGCCGTACGGAGGCTGGCCGTACGGAGGCTGGCCGTAGGGGGGCTGGCCGTAGGGGGGCTGGCCCGGGGCTCCCTCATCGGCGGGCGCCGGTTGCTCGTCAGGTGATGGCCCGGACTCGGCGGCCGCCGGCTCCGCCACGCCGCTGGGCCCACCGGACTGGTACGCCCAACTGGCTACGCCCTCGTAACCGGGGGCGCCAAGAGACTCGGTGTTCTCGCCCTGTGCCGGCGCCTGGCCGTACGGTGGCGCGGTGGGCCATTGCGCAGTCGGGTCCTGACGGTCTCGATCGTCCTGATTGTCTTGATCGCTCAGCCAAGCCTTTTCCTCGCTCATGGCCGTTGCCTCCGTTTGTTACGAGCTACTCGATCTGGCAGCTACACAATTTGGTCGATTACCAGAGCCAGTGAACACCTTGTACCTGTGAACGGCCTGAGCCGGCCCTGAGACTCTTTGAAAGGCCTCGAAAAGGTGCCGCCCAGCGTTGGACAGTGGACGATGTGGCTGCTCAAAGGTACTTTCCCCAGTTCCTCGCCTCCCGCTGGTGTCACCGCCTCCGTTTTAACTACTTTCCTTAATGGTTACCGAACTGATGGTCACCAGCTCTTTCGGGGTGCCGGATTGCGACCCGAGACCGTCGATCATGGCCACGACGTCGAGCCCGTCGATGACCTTGCCGAACAGTGAGTACTGGGGCGGGAGCTGCACGCCGTTCCGGCCGCTGATCACAAAGAACTGGCTCCCGTTCGTGTTCGGGCCGGCGTTGGCCATGGCCAGCGACCCGAGTTCGTAGCGCCCGGGTTTGGGCAGCTCGTCTTCGAACTGGTAGCCCGGGCCGCCCCTTCCTGTCCCTGTTGGGTCACCGCCTTGCAAGACGAAACCGGGGATCACCCGGTGGAACACGATGCCCTCGTAATAGTGGTACCGGGCCAGGAACACGAAATTGTTGACGGTTTTGGGCGCAGCGATGGGGTCGAGGGCGATGACCATGTTGCCCTTGGACGTGACCATCTCGGCGGTATAGCGCTTTTCGGCATCTATGCACATCGGGGGTGGCCCGTCGAAACGTTGTTGCTTGGGGCTCGACCCGTCGGCTGCGGGGCAGGGTGTCGTCATACCTCTATTTACCCGGTGATCCGGCTCTAAGTGGCTCCAGGTGAGGTCAATAGCCGGACAGCTCGCTCGCCGGTGCCATGACTATGGTCGGCAGACGAGCCGGGTCCAGCCACCGGAGGAAGGCGTCGAGGTCACCTAGCGGGATGCTTACGCAGCCCGTGGTGGGGGCGCCGGTGTCGGCGTGGACGAAAATGGCTGAGCCCGCGTAGGCGACGACGGGGTGAGCGTTGTACTCGACGACGGCGAAGCTCGGGTAGTAGGTCGTCTCCGTCCATAGCGGTTCGCTGTCGCCGCCAAACGGCGGCGACTCCCCGCATGGGACGTGCTGGAAGGTGTTGTACGCAGGCGACGTCGGGTCTTCGTCCCACCAATCGCCACATACGAGACGGTGGTAGCGCCCGCGGTAGCCGGGGTTGGGGTCGTTGCCGTACACGACCGGGCCGATCGTGTAGATGCCGGTCGGCGTGGTGCCGTCGCCCTCCCGGTGATGGTTGGAGAAGCCGTTCTCACCGATAAGGCCCGTCCAGGGCCCCCCGGCCGGCTTCCAGCAATGGCCCTCGCGTTGCCAAATGGCCACCTGAGCCACGGTGGCCTGGAAGTTCGCGGCGACGACGGTCATGAGCTGGGCGGCGCCGTCCGTGGACCTGAGTTTCTGCGCCAGGTTGTCCGGGCAGGCCGTGTTCCGGTGTACTACCGCCGGGGAGGTCAGGGCGGGCGCGGCCGAGCGCGAGAGCGGGGGAGCAGCTCCGGCGGCGGCCCATGGGCCACTGAGGGCGGGGGCTCCGACCGCCAACACGGCGGCGACGCCGAGAACGAACCAATGGTGCTTCATGCCGGACGGGCTTTAGTTGCTCTCGCCTATGTCCTGCAAAGCGGTGTTGATGGCGCGGACCAGTCGCCTGGCCGTCCCGGGGGAAAAATGGGCTACGAGGCCGGCGCCCGGGTGCCCCACTTCCTCGATCGTCACCTCGACCCGGAGGTCCTCGCACGCCTCGCAATCGTCGAGGGCGGCGACGGCCCAGGCGACCTGAGCGCGTTCGGGGTCGTCGGCAGGGTGATCGTCGCGGCCATAATCAGCCAGTTTCTTCACCGTACGTGTTGCCGGTCCGGGTCCTGGGCCTGCTTCATGGCGACGGCTTCACCGCCACAGCTCCAGGTCACCGGCCTATTGCCGGTAACCCTCGACCACGCTTTCGGGCCTGACCTCAACGTCGTCGGGGTCCTGCCCCGCGTTGCGCCGGGCGCGGCGCTGTCGCAGGAGGTCCCAACACTGGTCCAGGGCCACCTCGATCTCGCGTAACCGCTCCTGCTCTTGACCAGAAAGTTCCTCGCCCTCGTGCGCTCGCTCCAGGCCGTGCTCCTCCTCGGCCAGTTTGCTTATCCGGCGCACAATGTCCGTGTCGTCCATCCATCACCCTCCTGAGCGCCGTGAAACGGCTACCGCGGTACCCACCCACGATAGGGCAGGACCGGAACTGGTATGACAGCCGGGCGCCATGGCACCCGTGGCCACACTTCGCTCTCGCCGGGTGGGAAGCGTGGCCTCACCAGGGCGTCGTCGCCTCAGGGGACCGTCACCCCCTGGAGGACAACCGGGTTGATGGTCGGGTTTAGCTCAGTCTGGACGTTGACGGATCCGGGCGGGATGGTGTCGAGCACGTAAGGTACCTGGGCCGGGTTGTAGCCGCAGATGGCCGGCGGGCTCGGCGCGGTGGCGAGGGCTTGCGTGCAGACGCCGAAGGAGTACTGCCCGGCTGTGGCCGTGAACTGGCGGTCGTCGTCGAACCCGAAGCCGTCCTGGCCGGCCAAGGCGACCGTGAACGTCCACCCGGTCCACGACTCCCCGCCGGGCGGCGCTCCGAGCGTGGATGCGGGGACGGTGATGGAAATGACTCCCGGCGTGGCGCCCGAGCTCGTCGGGCTGAGCTGGGCCACGGAGATTTGCGGAGCGCCGATGCTCGAAGATTGCCCGAGCCCTGCACTAGTGCTCGACGGTGTCACCCAGTCATCGGTGCCGAACCCGTCCACCTCGATCAACTGGTTCCAGGCGCCGGCCGGGGCGATCGAGTAATTCCACGGGTTGGCCGCCGCGGTTGACTCGAAACTCGGTCGTACTGCTGCTCGGCGCGTGTATGTACAGGTCGACGAGCCGGGCACCGTCCCGCGGCCCGAACGTCGGCACCAGGTTGGCGATCCCTACCTGGAAGGTCACGGTGGCGCCCGAGTCCACGACGGGGAGCCCGTTCAGTTCGAACGCACCCGGCGGGAACGTCGGCACACCGGGCGAGTTGGTTGCCGTCGGGTAGCCGTACGTCCCCGGTCCGTAACCCCCGCCGGGAGCGCCGGGCACGTTCAGGACCACAGTGCCGGGGACGATCACGTTGGTGACGCTGAAGATGGCTTCGATGGTGGCGCCGGGTGCGGTGGTGACCACTTCGATGGAGTTGGTGCCCGGCTCCAGGCCGACCTGCACCGACACTTCCCCGCTCTGGTTGGCCGTCGCCGTCGTCACTGTCGTGGTGGGCGCCGAAGCGCCCAGTGCGGCGAACTGGCGTCGACGGTGACGGCCGGCCGGCTCAAGTTGACGGGCACATTGCCGCCGCTTACTTCCAGAGTGGATGCGGTGGCCGTGAGTGGCGCCACCACCGGGGGGCGGCGAGGTAACGGCTGGCCACGATGCTGGCTGGTCCACGAGCCGGTGGCCGGCCATGTCCCGGATGAGACGGAACAATTGGGCCTGAGCCCAGGTCAGGGGGGCGGCAGACCCATCCGGCTGGCCGTTCACGAGCCTACATCGCGTCCTGGTCGGGGTTGCCGGTCTTGTCGACCCGGATGAAGTACGGGTGGGACGAAAGCGGGCCATTGCTCGTAACCGTCGTCGAGAGGGCCAGCTGGCGGAAGTCGTCCGCGGTGGCCGCGGCCCGCGAGGACCTCGAGCCTCTACCGAGTCACAGTTCCACTGTCTGCACAACGTTGTCGGCATCGGCTGGGCCGGCGGTGAGCAACCCTCCGGTGTCGAGCTCATTGAGCCCGTCGGTAGAAGTGCCGGCAAAGCCCGTTTCGACGCCGGCGTTGTCAGTCCCCCCGCCCCCGTGGCCGTTCAGCAACGGGTTGAACCGCAAGTAAACATGCAAACCGGAAGCGGCGCCCGGAAGCGCCACCCAACTTGTGCCATGTCTGGCCATGGTCATGGCCACCGTGGTGCTGATTACGGCGGGCCTGGTCGCGATCTCCGCCGGCCAGAAGGTGGCGGCGCGCCAGCGGCGACTGCGGCCGGTCTGCCTCGCCAGTCCGGCGAGACGACGCTAAATATCGCCTACCTCTCGTTCGCCATACAGGACAACAGTTATGACACTCCGATGCTGGCCGCCGCCCAGTCTGCGGCCGCAGCTGACGGTGCCGTGCTCACGGTCTTCGACGCGGAGAACAGCCCGGCCATTCAGTACACCCAGCTGCAGGACGCCATCAACGCCCGTAAGTACCAGGGCATAATCGTCCAACCCATTTTCGGGACCCAGCTACTCGGTTTGGTGAAACAAGCCATTGCCGCCCATATTCAAGTGGCTGACCTCGATCAGGAACTGGGGCCGAACCTGAGCACGGACAAACCTCAGGTAAACGGCTTGGCCGCCAACGTCGTGTTCATCCCCACCAAGATCGGCCAGAAACTCGGGGCCCTAGTCGTCGACGCCTGTGCTGCGCACGACCCCTGCCAGGTCGGCTACATCTACGATGTCAAGGCCTCGGCGCTGGACGAGGCAATTTACCGTGGCTTTTCTTCGTCGATTGCCGGCCACGCCAACGTGAAGGTCGTGGCTGAGGGGCAATCTTATTTCACGCCGTGGAACGGGTTGACCGCCGCGCAACACATGCTCGAATCGGACCCTGACATCACGTTGATGGTGGGAGCTGACCAGGGGATCGAGGGTGCCCAGAAAGCCGTTGCCGGTGCCGGGAAAACAGGGAAGGTGATCCTGATCGGCTATGGCGGCAGTGCGGCTGCCTTGGAGGGCATCCGGTCGGGAGCCTGGTACGGCGACGTGGCCCAATTGCCCTCGTCCGAGGGACGGCTGGCGGCAGAGGACCTCGTACGCGCCATCAGGACAGGCGTGACCAGCGGTGTGGCGGACCCGGTGGCCCAACTCCCCGACGCCGGCGTTGTGACCAGGTCCAACGTGGGCCAATTCCATGCGGAGTGGGCCGGCTAGCTACGAACCGGCCTTCTCCGAGCTTGGCCGGGTTTTGGCCGGGATCAGTCAACCGGGCTTTCTTGCCTCAATAAGGAAACGCTCTGAATGGGCAACAAATGGGCCTTCCCGTTCGATGCGCTGGTGAAGGGCCAAGAGACGGTGTCGGTACTTCTCGACAGTAAAGCCGGGGACCGTCCACAGGACCTTGCGCAGGAAGTAGACCACCGCACCCACGTCGTTGAACACAGTGCGCAGTGATTCCTGGCGGAGGTCGACCACGACCAGTCCGGCCGCTTCTGCACCGGCTACCGCCCTGTTCGGGTCCCGGGCCGCGCCGGGTGTTTGCGGCCCCATCATGAAGTCAATGAGCTCCCGGTTCGAACCGGCGCCTACCTGTTGGGACAGGTAGCTACCCCCGGGCGCCAATACCCGTGCTATTTCGGCCCAAAGTGTGACCACCGGGTGCCGGCTCACGACCAGGTCGAAGACCTGGTCGGCCAAAGGCAGCGGGGCGTCGTCTGCAGTCTCGACCACGGAGACCCCGAACGGGCCCAGGTTCCTGGCGGCGATGGCCACATTCGGAGGCCAGGACTCTGTGGCTGCCAGGTGCTCGGGTAGGCGTTCGGCTTGCCTCAGCACCTCGGCGAAGACCTCGCCCCCGCCGGTTTGAACGTCCAGCGCGGCCGCCGCCACGCCTACGCGCTCGACCAGCAACCGGGCATAACCCCAAGATGGGCGTTCTTCGGTCGCCCTGCCCGCGAACCACGAGAAGTCCCAGCCTTCGACCGGGACGGACTCTCCCTCGGCTAACAGTTCTTCGAAAGTCAGGATGTTTTCAGCTCGGCCCCGAGTACCTCGGCCAGGGGTATCTCGATTTGGACGACCCAGATGGCCTGGTCGGAGCCGAAGTAGTCGCCGCCGGTCACCTTTTGGCCGCCGACCCAGAAGTTGACGTCGCCCTTCAGGCACTGCAGCTCCGTGCTGTCGTCGAAACACTGGACGCTGTTCTTCAAGTTCGGGTAGTCGGCGTACTGGGCCGGGTACTTGTGGGCCTCGCCCTTCTGGGCCGTAAGAGCCTCCCGGTAAAGAGCCGGCGCCCCGGTGTCGATGGCCTCGATCTGCACAATGACATAAGAGCCGGTGCTCCCGTAGCCCTGAGGCTCGAAAGTGGTCTTCAGGTTGAACTGGCATTGCGTGTTGTGCGGCGCGGTGTGGCCGGTGCCGAGCAGTTCGGCCTTGCTGCCGGCGGGCTTACCCCTGAGCCCGGTAATGGAAGGCTCCAACGCCTTGAGCTGAGCCAAACTGGTGAGCTTGCAGGCATCGGGCCAAACCGTCGGGGGCCCATTCGGGTTGATGGTAAACGGCCCCACCCTGGGCGCGGACGCTACCCGAGACTGGTCGACGTCGCCGTCGTTAGGAGGCAGCAGGCTGGTCTTGCTGCCCTCGTCCATCACATACCCGAACGGGTAGCCGGTGGCCGGCCCGGTGGGCAGAGATGACGCCTTGGTGGCTACCGAGACCGCCACCCGGCTGTCGGCGGCCGCCGGCATCGCTCCTACCGCGGATAATGCCCCGGAACTGACGGCGACGGCCACGAACTTCATACCCTTGGCAACAGGTTTCACGCCATACACCCCCCACCTCACCGCCGCACGGGCCCGCTGTTCGGTGGTTAGCCTAGGCGGCACCCGTACCCGTCGGGTAGTCAGGCCGGTCAACCCCGCCGGGCCTGCCCGCAGTCCGCCCGCCCAGTGCGCGCCCGCACCGCTCATCGCCGGGCTGAGCCTCATCCCCATCGTGTACGTTCGAGTCCTGTTGAGCGCAGCGACCGAACGAAAGATGCTTGCTGCCGTTGGCCGGCGCAGCCCATAGGCCTAATCGCCCCGGGCTGGACTCGGTCTCGCGCCGGGTAACGATCGCCTTCTTGTTCAGCGCCGTCCTTGCTGTGGTAGCCGGGGCTCTGGGGATCTCATTTGCGGTTCGGTCGAGCAATACATCTCGCTTGGCCTTGAACAACCTTCTGCCCGCTGCCGCAACGGCCAACCAGCTCGTGGCCAATGTTGTCGACCAGGAAACAGGTGAGCGGGGCTTCGTCATCACGGGCGAACCCTCGTTCCTGCAGCCTTACGAGGTCGGGGCGAAGGAGACGCCGCAGCTCATCACCACTCTCGCGGGCCAACTCTCCGGGCACAAAATCGCACTCGCTCTTCTCACTCAGTCGGCAGTTCGCTACGGTGCGTGGTTGCATAGCTTCGCCATGCCACAAATAACGGACGTGCGGAGCGGTCACGAAGAGGCAGCCGTGGATTCGGAGAAGACCGGGGCGGGCAAGGCCCTGTTCGACCAGCTCCGCCAGAGCTTGAGCGCTTTGAGCGACCGAATAGGCGTCGAGCAGCGCATCCTCACCAATCGGGCGCGCGCCCTGCAAAACGCCACGTTGTGGCTGATCGTCGTTATGACTGTGCTGGTTCTATTGGGCTCGTTTTTTGGATGGCTGTTGATGAGACGGTGGGTCATACGTCCTATCCAGCAGCTCGAGAGCGAGGTCGGCCTCGTGGCCGCCGGTGAGGTCGAGCATCAGGTGAGTGCATCGGGCCCGGAGGAGATTTCCTCTCTCGGGGCCAATATCGAGCTGATGAGGGAACGGGTCCTGGAACAATCCGACGAGATCCAACAGCAACGCGCCATTGCCGAGACGCTGCAACATTCCCTGCTCCCGCGGGTTATACCGACGTCGGCCGAGTTCGATATTGCCGCTCGCTACCTCCCGGGGGCCGAGGGAGTAGATATCGGGGGTGACTGGTTCAACGTGCGGATCGCCGGCGAAGGGCGTTCGTTCTTCGCCGTCGGCGATGTGTCCGGCCGCGGAGTCGAGGCGGCGGCACTTATGGCGTCACTGCGGTTCGCCATAAACGCCTACGCCGCCGAGGACCCCGAACCGGCCAACGTCCTGACACGGCTGGGAGGACTGCTCGAGATCAGCGAGCACGGCCAGTTTGCCACCGTGCTCTGTGGGCTGTTCGACACGCGAGCGGCCAACGTCACATTTGCCAACGCCGGCCATGTCAACCCGGTACTTATCGCGGATGCTCGCGCCGAAGTCGTCACCACCAAAGTCGGCCCGCCCATCGGCGTGGACCATCGCCACTACGAAGCGACGACCGTACCGGTGCTTCGAGGCGCAACCTTGCTGGCCTACACCGACGGGTTGGTGGAACGACGGGGCGAGCCCATAACCACGGGTATCGAACGCCTCCGTGAGGCGGCCTCAGTACCCCTTTCGTCCGAAGACCTGATAAGGCACCTGCTGGCCAGGCTGGTGCCAGGGGGCAACACTGATGACATCGTGATGCTGGGCGTGAGGTGGAAGAAATGACCCCGGCTGGACTGGGCAGAAACAAGTCGGCGCCGGCGGGACAAGTCGGTCGTCGTGGAGCCCCGAGACGATAGAACTGGGCTATGGACAGCAACACCAAGAAAATGGCTCTGGCGGTTCTCGCCGCCGTCGAAGTTGTTGTGGCCGCGCTGGCCTGGCGTGACCTGGCCAGGCGCCCGGACGCCCAGGTTCGCGGCAACAAGAACCTCTGGCGGCTGTTTATCGGCATGAACCCCGGCAATTCGTTGTTCTATTGGGTGCTCGGACGACGCCGGTGAGCTTGGCCGGCCCGGTCGATGCCACTGGCCGGTCTAACGGGGGGACGACGGCGAAGGTTTTATGGATATCGGTGGGTGGCGCGTGTGGTTTCAGCGGCGATGGCTCATGGGTAGCTGCTTACGGCCGCTACGGGCACGTTCGCCGGCTTCGTCTCACTAGGGTGGTGCCAGGTCATGGCTAGGGAGTTCTTTTCAGCCATCCGAAAGGAGAGCAAGATGCTTACGATCACCCAGGTCGGCCGGGTAATGGTGCCGGTGGCCGACCAGGATGAGGCCATTGAGTTCTACACCAAGAAACTCGGGTTTTCGCTGGCCGCAGATGTACCGTTCGGAGATGGTGAGCGCTGGGTCGAGGTGACGCCGCCGTCGGGGGGTACGAACCTCTCGCTGGTGCCTGCACAGGGTGCGTTCCAGACCGGGCAGATGACAGGTATCGCGTTGATGTCCAAGGATCCCCGGGCGGACCACGCCGAGATGAAGGCGGGCGGCGTCGACGTCGACGCCGATTTCATGGGTGGCGGCGGGGGGGTCCCGCTGATGTTCTTTTTCCGAGACAACAGCAAGAACCATTTGATGGTCGTGCAGCAGTATTAAGTCCCAGGGCGCCTCGTCGCCGCGGCGCTCTGAAAATGGCAAAAAGGGGGCCACGGCGCGCCTACCGTGACCAGTTGTGTGCGGGGAAGCGAGTGAAAATCTCATAATGGCGTCCGGCCCCGGTTGATAAATCGGCACAAGCGGGCGTCAGCGAGCGGCGAGAGGGCACTTTCCGGCATCCTGCCGGTGCCACCCGCCCACTTATGACAATGCCATTTATGGCGTTGGGGGAGTGCTAACCTACGCCGATGACGGGACGAGCCGATGACTCAGCCGGACGCAGCCCCTGAACAAACCGGACGCAGCCCGACGCGCAACAAAGGGCGGCTCGAGGCTTTGAGCGACGGCGTCTTCGCCGTGGCGATCACGTTGCTGGCTCTGGACCTGGCTGTGCCCGCCACTCTCCGTTCTCAGCAGCACTTGCTTGACGCCATTGGCGATGAGTGGCCGGCATACCTGGGTTACGTCGTCAGCTTCGCCACCATCGGCGCTATCTGGCTCGGTCACAATGCCATAACCGACTACCTCGAGCGGGCGGACGTAACTCTGCTGCGTCTCAACCTGCTGGTCCTGCTGTTCGTTTCCTTTCTTCCCTTCCCGACTCGCCTCCTGGCTGAGTACGTGTCCAAGGACACCGCGGAAAGGGTGGCCGCCACCGTCTACGGCCTCACCCTCCTGGCGTCATCGGGCGTGCTCTCACTGTTGTGGCGTTACTCCCTCCACGCCGGCCTCGTCAGGCCTGACGCCAGCGACGACGAGATAACTGTCTTGACAAAGCGGCTCAGCCCCAGCCTGGTGGTTTATGGCCTGCTCATTATTATCGGGCTCTTCGAGCCGGTGGCGGCCGTGATCGGTTACTTCATGGTCGCGCTCTATCTCCTCATTCCTGTGCGCCCAGCCCTCCGGCGCCGGCGCATGGCGAAGAAGGCGGCGGCAAAATGACCATTTTTTCGACTCCTTGCACCAGGGCTGCTCGCCTGGGGGTGACAGCGCGGCTTTTGCGCGGGCGGGCAACGATAAGAACATCTGGCGCGCACAGGTAAGACCTACAGAGCAGCCACGGCGGTCAGGGGTGGTTGCACTCCTCAGCGCACCGGGCGGGCATTGTTGCGAAGCACCCGTACGTTAGGTGCGTCGACGAACAGAGTGAAGGGCGGCTCAGCTCGTCTGTCGCGCCGGAAGATCCGCTCACCGGGGCCGGCCGCCGGGCCGCCGTAGCCCCGGGGACGCCAACAACTGCTCGGCCGTGAGACGGTCGGTGATCAGCGTGGTGACCAGCTTGCCATCCAATGCCCCCCGTACCGCCTCCACCTTTTGGATCGTCCCGGCCACCGCTATCACACGAGGGACCTTTCGCAGCTCGTCCAGCGACATCCCGATTACGCGCTCGTTCAGAGGGCCACCTACGTCTCTCCCCCCGGCATCGAAGAAGTGCACACAGATGTCTCCCACTGCGCCCAGCCGCTTCAGGTGGGCGAGCTCCGTCCGGTTGAAGGCGTTGCCGCTCTCCCCCAGCAGGCGAGACGGGTTGAGGGAACCGATGCCAACCAGGGCTACTGTCAATTGGTTGAAAAAGCTCATGGTGGCCCGGACGGAAGGCTCAGACAAATAAGCAGTAGCGGCTTGCGGCGAGGACGCCACGCCGGGTGCGGTCAGGAAGTGAGGCTGAGCGTGCAGCAGGGACGCCAATTGTTGCGTCAACTGTATGGCATGCACTTCGGCTGTAGGAGTGCCGATACCGCCGAGGATCTGGACGACGTGGCTCTTGTCCGAGCGGCTCCGTGGCTGCATCGATGCCACAGTCCGAAGCAGTGTTTCGCTCCACGAGGAGATCCCGACAACTTCGTTCGACCGCAGCGTCACCTCCAGATAACTCGCCGCCGCGCTCCCGATGGCTCTGAGGACCTCGTCGCCTGTACCGGCAACCGAATCGGCTACAACGGCGTCCTTCAGGTCGTACCGCGCCGCCAGCTGTTCTTCCAGTTCCGAGTAGACACCGGTGGGCGTCATTACGGTCGTCCTGACGATGCCCTCCTTTTGGGCAGTGGCGAGCAGGCGGGACACCATCGCCTGTGAGAGGCACAGTTGACGGGCGATCTCTGGTTGTTTAACGCCTTGCTCGTAGTAAAGGCGGGCCACTTTGGTGGCCAGGCGTAGGCGCTCGATGGAGTTCATGGGCAGTTCGGCTCTAAAACTACATCCACCTCGCGCCTGACGGCGCGGCGCCAACCGGCATAAAGCTCGTCCCGGCGGCCCGTGCTCATTTGTGGTTCGATGACTTCTCCGGTCCCGGCCCATTTCTCCACTTGCCCCGCGCCGACAAGGCCGATGGCCGTTCCGGCCAGGTAGGCGGCGCCGGCTGCGGCCGCGTCCGGCGCGTCTGTCCGCATGACGGGGCAACCGAGAATGTCCGCCTGGAACTGCATGAGAAGGTCATCGCTGGTCGCGCCGCCGTCAACGTGAAGCAGAGCCAAGCGAGCGTTCGTGTCCCGCTCAAGCGCGACCACCAGATCTGCGACCTGGAACGCGATTGACTCGATGGCCGCCCGGGCCAGCTCGGCCGGCCCGGTGCCAAACGTCAGGCCGTTGATCTGGCCGCGTGCGTCTGGGCGCCAGTAAGGTGCGCCCAGCCCGGTGAAGCCGGGCACGATATGCACCCCGCCCGGGCCCGGCACCGTCCGGGCCAGTTGCTCGACCGCCAGGGCGCTGTCAAGGCCCAGTAGCCGGCCGACCCAGTCAACTGTGGCACCGCTGGACAAAATGTTGCCTTCAAGAGCGAAGGTCGGCTCGTCAAGAAGCCACGCCACGCTGGTGGCCAAACCGTGCTCCGACCGGGCCCTGACGTTCCCGGTCGGTGCGGCCAACGAAGTCCCGGTCCCGTAGGTGGCCTTGGCGGTGCCGGGCCGGGTGCACCCGAGGCCGTACATGGCGGCGTGGGAGTCAGCCACGAGGGCGGCGATGGGCGCCCTCGGCAACGGGCCCTGGGGGACCGTCTCGCCGAGGACGGCACTCGTAGAGACGATGGCCGGCATCATTACTGGCGGCACGTTGAAAAGCTCGAGCAGGGTGGGGTCCCAGGTGAGGTTGCCTATGTCGAGCAGCATGGTGCGCGACGCATTCCCGGCGTCAGTCACATGCAATGCGCCACCCGAAAGGTTCCACGCCAGCCAGGAATCGATGGTGCCGGCAATGGCATAACCCGACTCCGCCGAGGCCCGCAGCGAGGGATCGCCGGCCAAAAGGTAGCCAAGTTTCGACGCCGAGAACATCGGCCCCAGGGGAAGGCCGGTGCGTTCCCGGACAAGGTCCTCCACCCCGTCCGCCAGCAGGGAGCGGCAGAGCGCCGCCCCCCTGTTGCATTGCCAACTTATGCAGGGCGTCAGGGGGCGCCCGTTTCGGCGGTCCCACACAACGACCGACTCCCGTTGACTGGCTACGCCGATGGCGACAACTTCTCGCTGCGGAAGCCGGCTG
This sequence comes from Acidimicrobiales bacterium, assembly GCA_035502515.1. Lineage (GTDB taxonomy): Bacteria > Actinomycetota > Acidimicrobiia > Acidimicrobiales > Palsa-688 > Fen-671. The sequence continues at coordinate 18,897 of DATJUH010000055.1, read as the reverse complement.
ACCACTGCCAGGACACTGTCCCATAGCTCTGAGGGGTCTTGTTCCACCCAGCCTGGCCGGGGGTAGTAGCGCTTGACGCCTACGCTGGCGAAGCCTTGCACGTCGCCTTCGCCGGACATCACCAGGGCCTTGGTCGCGGTAGTGCCCTGGTCGATAGCCAGGATGGCTGTCATCACCCTTTGCGCTTCATAAGTTCGAGCGCGGCATCAGCTATACCGTGGGCGGTAAGGCCGAAGTGCTCGAGCAAGAACTCTGCCGACCCGGTGGGGGCAAATCCGGGGAAACCCATTATCCGCACGGGGGCCGGTTGGTGCTCGACGACGGTTTCGGCTACTGCACCTCCGAGGCCTCCCCGGGTGGAGTGCTCCTCAACGGTGACGATGGCGCCCGTTTCCGCCGCCGCCCGGACAACCTCGTCGACGTCGAGAGGCTTCACGGTGGGCATCGAAATTACCCTGCACCTCACCTCCATATCCCGCAGGGCGTCCGCGGCCTCGAGCGCACGCGCCACCAGCGTGCCGTTGGTGATTATCGAGACGTCCTGGCCCTCGACCAAACGGGACGCCTTTCCCAGCCGGAAGTGGTAGTTGTCGCCGTAGACCGGCGGGACTCCCATGCGGCTTACCCGGATAAAAGCCGGTCCGTCATGTTCCATGGCCGCCCACAGCGCCTGCCCCGTCTCGCGCGGGTCGGCCGGCACCACGACGACCATGTTGTCGATCGCTCGCAGCCAGGCCACGTCCTCCACGGAATGATGGGTCGGCCCCAGCTCGCCGTAGGCCACCCCCGGGCTCATCCCGCAGACGACGACTCGCGCATTCGTGTAGGCGAGGTCTACCTTGATCTGCTCGAGTGCCCGAGCGGTGACGAAACAACTGGCGGCTGAGACAATCGGCCGCAAACCACCATTGGCCAGGCCCGCCGCCAGGCCAATAAGGGCCTGTTCGGCAATCCCGACGTTGATAAGCCGGTCAGGGAAGCGCCGCTTGAACTCCACCAGCTTGCTCGACCCAACGGAGTCACTGCACACGACCACAACGCGCTCGTCGGCCGCCGCCATCTCCATGACCGTCGATGCGAACGCGTCCCTGCAGTCGGCCAGGACGGCACTGCTCGTGACGTTCATTTATCGCAGTTCCTCCAACGCAGCCACTAGTTCAGTATTGGAAGGAGGCCGGTGGTGCCATTCGACCCTGTCCCTCATAAAAGATACGGGATGGCCCTTGTGCGTGCGGGCGATGATGAAGCTCGGTTTTCCGGCCGCCACCGGTAGGTTTTCGAACAGGTCGAGCAAGGCGCCATGGTCGTGACCGTCGACCTCAGCTACCGCCCAGCCGAACGACCTTGCCTTATCGCTCAGCGGCTCCAGCCGGCTGGTTTCCTCCGTTCCCCCACCTTGCTGGAGCCCGTTCCGGTCGACGACGACAGCGAGCCGGTCAAGACCACGGTGCCCGGCGGCCAGGAAGGCCTCCCAATTGGAACCCTCCTGGAGTTCGCCGTCACCCATCAGGCAGAACGTCCTGCTCTGGCTTCTCCTGAGCTGGGCGGCAATGGCCATACCCACCGCGATCGGGAGGCCGTGGCCGAGGGGCCCTGTATTTGCTTCGACCCCCGGCACTTTGTTGATGTCCGGGTGACCGTTGAGGGGCGAAAGCGGCATCATGTAGCTGTTTAGAAGGGACTGGTCGAAGAAGCCCCGCGCCGCCAGAGCGGTGTAGAGAAGCCCCGAACAATGCCCCTTGCTCATGACGAACCGGTCCCGGTCCGGGGTTGCGGGGCGGGTCGGGTCAACGTTCAACACGCCCAAAACGAGGACCGTCACGATGTCCGCCGCGGACAAGTCGCCCCCGATGTGGCCCAGACCGGCGGTGCTGACCATCTCGAGGTCTCTTCGTCTTATGGCCCGGGCCGCATCGGCCAGCCGTTGTACCCGGACGCTGCGCCCCTCGCTGGGCCCAATACGTCCGACAGGCAGCGCCGCCGCTGTCCCGTCGATCACCCTTGGCGCCGGTCCCGGCTGAACTGGCTGAACAGGACGTCGAACACAAACCCCTGCGCACCCAGGGCGTCCTGGTTTTCCTGTAGCTCCGCTAATTGCTTCGGCTCAATACTGTCGGCGATGTCCAGGAGCCGGGACAGCATGACGATGCTCGCACGGGCGGCGGCCGCGGGATCCTCCCGGAACGGGAACTGGTCCAGCTTCCAGGGCTTGGCCCAGCCGGCCCGGTTCAAGCTGAACAGGAACTCGAGTGTCTCGACGATATGCACCGACCCTACGGTCATGTCGTCGTCCCAGGACCGGAAATTGTCGTTCAAGTCGACGTCTATCAATTTTCCCCGGCTGAGGCACAGTTCGACGGAGGAGGCCGGCGATTCGGCGCCGTACATCGAGTGGCCGAAGTCGATGAGGACGCCGACGTTCTCGAGCCCGATATCCTCGATGGCCAGAAGGGTTCGCGCCGCGCTCGAGAAAAGCATATGTGTGCGGGGCTCTTTCGGCTTGTACTCGATAGCGAATGGCAAACCCGGGTGTGGGCCGGCCACTTCGCGCATGCCTTCGACGGACAGGTCCCACAGGCGCTTGGGGTCGGCCTGGAACGGGTAATCGAACCCGTCCTGCCCGGGCCAGATCTTCATGTAGTCGACGCCAAGCTCGAGCCCCACCTCGGTGGCCTCGGCGATCAGGTCGAGCGCCCTTTGACGGGTGCCCGGGTCCGGGTTGGTGAACGAACCCTTGCTGTACTCCCTGCTGTAAATGGCAGGCGTGATGGCTTGCGCCCGCAGGCCGGTCTCGTCGAGCGCCGATCGCACCGACGCAACCGATGCCCCCGGTCCCCAGAACGGGAAGTTCAGGTCGACCGCTTCGAGCCCGTTGACCGACGCGGCACGGCGGATGGCGTCCGGCATCGGCACCTCCGGCCCGTAGCCGTCGGTGGCGAAGCGGTCCACGAACTGACCGAACATCCAGATGCCGGCGGAGAACCGGCGGTTCCGCTCAACTGATGTCATCTGCCGCTCCGATCACCACGTTCGCGTGCCGGCTGGAAGTCAGAGCACCGGCGGCGACCGCGACGCGACCACGGAGTCGCGGCCCGGCGCGGGCACGTACAAACACCGGTGCAGCCCGCGTCTGCAATTTCACCGCCGGCTCACCCCGGCCACCACCCTCGTGCCGGGATGGTGAAAACGGCTCCACGAGGTGCGCATAGAAATTCATCCCCGTATCGATCTACGCTGAAGTGTAACTCCCAGCCCCGGACCGGTCAAGATGGGGGACAGGCTGATGGTCGCCGAGCTCGCGGTGGTGAGGTGTTCGAGAGCTATCGATCCCGGGCCCTTGTGAAGCTCGACCGGGATATGGCGACGGTTGACTCGGGCATCGGCTTCCACTACAATCCCAAAGCGAGGTGCAACTGCAAGCACTAGTGACTATTTATGCAGTTGTGGCCGTCAGTCGTTGAAACCATTCGACGGCATGAGGGGTACCAAGGGGGGTGGAGATGCAGCCCACGATCTCGGACGTGGCCAAGCACGCAGGGGTAGCGCCGAGCACGGTGTCTTATGTCCTCAGTGGCAACCGGACTATCTCGCCAGAGACGCGTCGGCGGGTCGAGGCGAGCATCCGTGCCCTGAAATACCATCCCCACGCCGGCGCCCGGTCGATGCGGGCTGGACGCACTGACGTCATCGCTCTGGTGGTCCCGGTACACCGGTGGTGGAGCGAACGCATCTTGATGCCATATGTGTACGGCGTCCTCGAAAGCGCACGCCAGCACGGTTGGAACGTCGTGTTGCTGACCGGGCCGGACGGTAGGTCGGAGATCGACCGGGTGGTGCGGAGCAAGATGGTCGACGGTCTGATACTTATGGAGGTCCTGGCGCAGGACGAGCGGGTGCCCCTTGTTGCCGACCTGGGCCGGCCGGCGGTGCTTCTTGGTGTGCCGGACGACCCGCAGGGACTGCCGTACGTCGATTTCGACTTCGAAGCGGCGGGCCGCATGTGTGTCGACCACCTCGCCGGCCTTGGCCACACCGAGATCGGCTTTTTCGGCCCTCCCCAGGGCATCTTCGATATGGGTCTCGGGTACGCCTTTCGTACCCGTCGGGGCATCGCCGAGGGGCTGGCCAGGCGGGAGCTCGAGTTCCACGGCCGAACGGCGGAAACGACGCCGGAAGGGGTCCAGTCCACGCTTCAGGCCCTCTTCGACGAAGCGCCTGGGCTCACTGCGCTGATAGTGCACAACGAAGGTGTGCTCGACCTGGTGCTCCAGGGTCTGGGGCGACTTGGGCGGACGGTGCCCGACGACGTCTCTGTTGTAGCCATTGCCCGGGATGCCATGGCGCAGCAGGTCGTGCCCGCTCTCACCTGTGTGGCGGTGCCGGCCGATGAGATGGGGCGGCAGGCTATAGAGTTATTGAGTTCGTGGGATGGGAGGCCGCGGCGCCGGTTATTGCCGCCGGCTGTACTGCGCGCCGCCAGCGACTCCGCCCCACCTGGCCCCAAAAGCACCAAGGGACGGCACCGCCGTCCCCGCGAGGGGAGGGCCAAGAGACCCGCTTTGGCCCATTGAGCCGAATGAGGTTTTCGTGACAGGGATTCTCAGATCCCAACTGGAAATACAGGGCCCGCAACCCGTGGGCTCGAAATACAACAGAGAACAAGGGAGGAAAAACGCACAGTGATAAGACAGAGGAGAGCACCATCAGGTTGGCAACCCGGTCGTCTGGTAAGACCAGGTGCCCGTATTCTGACTGCAACCGTAGCCTTCGCATCACTCGGGACGTTCTCCGTGGCAGCCACATCCGCCTCGGCCAACGCACTCCCGGCGGCGCGGCACCTATCGTCGGCGGCCTCGTGCTCCGGGAGCGTAGTTACCGTGACCACGGAAGACTATTACGGGGTCCCGTCGGCTACGAACACCTCCGGGACCGGAGTCGCCGATTTCTTCAAGAGCTACAGTGCCGCCAATCCCTGCGTCAAGGTTGTCCGTCAGGATCCCGTTGTCAGCGCGGACTCGGCCTACCTTACCCACGTGCTGGCGCAGTTCAGCTCGGGGTCGCAGCCAGATCTGTTGATGCTGGACAACCCCGAGCTGGACGAGTTCGCCGCCGACGGCGTGCTGGTCCCGCTGACTTCGTTGGGGACAATACCCGCGGTCAGCAAGCTCAACCCCGCCAATGTCGCCGAGACGACCTACAAGGGCAAGCTGTACGCCATGCCGCTCGAGACAAATACCATCGCCATCTTCTACAACAAGACGCTCGTCAAGCAGGCCGGGATCACGACCCTGCCGAAGACCTGGGCCGAGTTCGCCGCTGACGCGAAGAAGACAGCTCATGGCAGCGACCTGGGCTTCGTGTTCTCCGGCCAGGCCGGGCCGGGGGAGGCGACGTGGCAATTCGACCCCTGGGCGTGGTCGAACGGTGGCTCAATGGAAGACCCCGCCGGCGCTGCGTCGGTGCAGGCCCTGTCTTTCCTCACCAGCCTCGTGAAGGACGGAGCGGCGCCGAAGGACGTAGTCAACTGGAGCCAGGCCCAGCCCATTCAGGAGTTCGAAGCAGGCAAGGCCGCTTTCTGCGAGAACGGCTTATGGAACATCCCCAGTATGCAGACTCAGTTCAAGAAGCTCAACTGGGGGGTCTTCGAGATCCCGACGCGAGTTGCCGGCCAGACGGTCATCCCGCCCTTCGGTGGTGAGGTGTGGGCCATCCCCAAGACCAATCCCACCGAGGAAAAGGCGGCCTTCGCGCTCTTGAATGACATGTCCAACCACGTCGCCGACTTCGCCAAGCTACTGGCTGCGGTCCCGACTGAGCCATCGTTATGGAACCAGGCGCCCTGGAACACCAGCGTTTACACCCCGTTCCTGGCCGAGTTGAAAAACGGCCGCGCTCGCACAGCCAACATCCAGAACCCGGCTAACGAGCCCGCTATCGACCTCGACGTCGGCAACGCCATCGAGGCCGCCCTCATCGGCAAAATGACACCGGCCGCGGCCATGCAGGCGGCTCAATCCCAGATCAATCCTTTGCTCAAGAAGTAACACCAGCGAAGCCGCCCAGAGGACGCCCTCCGGCCTGCAGGCGTCCTCTGGCGGTATCGTCCGGCACGCGCCACGTGATCCGTACCGGGCTGGAGCAACAACCTCGGCCCGGTAGGCTGGTGTGACACCAATACCCATAACATCGCTCTGCTATGTGGGATCGGTCGCTTTGGGGGAACATGAAGGGAGATGATTGATGGCCGCAACCGCCACAGGTGTCGAGGGGCGTAACCGCACTTCATTGACGGGGGCCGGGCGAGCGGGTGCGCCGGTGGGCCATAGTTTTTTCCGGCTCAACCGGCGGACCTCGGAGCGCCTGGTGCTGATCGCTTTCCTGATCCCGGCCCTCACTTACGTCGTGCTCTTCCTGGCCTACCCGCTCTACCAGGACATCTCGATCAGCTTTCAGGATTACGGCTTTTCCGCCCTGGCATCGGGGCACGGCACCTATGTCGGGTTCGCCAACTACTCGGCCATGCTGAGCAACAGCACCACCATCCGAGCGCTGGTCAACACGCTCATATTTACGGTTGCCTCGGTCGCGTTCCAGTTCACCATCGGCTTCGGGCTGGCCGTGTACCTGAACAGGCAGTTTGCTGGTTCAGGTTTTCTGCGTCGCTTCATCCTCGTGCCCTGGGTGATACCCTTCGTCGTCACGGGGACGATATTTTCATTGATCTTTGCTACTTCCAACGGCCTCGCCAACGAGATCCTGGAAGCCCTGGGCCTCATCCACAGCCCGATCGGGTGGCTCACCAGCGGCAACCTGGCGCTGACCGCCATCATAATTGCGAACATCTGGGCCGGCGTACCGTTCAACGCCATCCTCCTGTACTCCGGGCTCCAGGACGTTCCCGCCGAACAGCTCGAGGCCGCGGCCGTGGACGGCGCCAACGGATGGCAGCGCTTCCGCCGGGTCACTGTACCCTCCATGCGGCCGGTGATATTGATCGTGGTCATGCTCGGTGTGGTCTACACCGTCAAGGCGTTCGACCTGGTATGGGTCCTGACCGGGGGCGGGCCGGCCAACGAGAGCCAGCTGATGTCGACGTGGGCGTACACACAGGCCTTTACTACTTTCAACTTCGGGACCGGCACGGCGGTGGCGAACATACTGCTGGTGTTCACGTTCCTGGTGGGCGTCGTTTACATTTACATCAGCAGATCAGAGGCTGCTCCGGCTGCACGCCGTGTTCGATTTGGAGGAGGCGCAGGGCGATGACCATGGCAGGCGCTCGTCAGGCAAAGAAATCGCGCCGGATCCTCAGCGGCACGATGAGCGTGGTGCTCGGCTTGATTTTCTTTGTGCCGCTATTGTTCCCGTTGTACTGGGTCGTGGTGGCGTCGTTCCAAAACCTGTCGACGATATACGCCAACGCCCCTGCGCTCATCCCCACCCACATTTACGTCAAGAACTACAGCGTGGCCTTTAGTTCGATCATCGGCAATATTGGCGTCAGCCTGGTCATCGCCGTGAGCGTGGTGGTCCTCAGCTGGTTGGTCGGGGTACCGGCCGCCCACGCCTTGGCCCGGCGCGGCGGCCGGCTGGCATCCCTGATCGTCCTGGTCATGCTGGTAACCCAGATGATCCCCGGCATTTCGATCTCTATAGCCCTTTACACGATATTCCATCGGTGGGGCCTGCTAGGCACCTATATCGGGCTCATCCTGGCCGATGCTGCCGCCGCTGTCCCGTTCGTGATCATCGTCGTCAGGGCGTTCATGGTCACCCTTTCCCCGGAGCTGTTCGACGCCGCCTCGGTGGACGGGGCCGGCCCGGTCCGGTCCTTCACGTCGGTCGGCGTCCCGCTGGCTGTGCCGGCGATTATCACAGCCGGGCTCTTCGCCCTTCTGGGGGCGTGGAACGATTTCGTCAATGCCCTAACACTCAATGACGGAAGTGGGCCGCAACCGTTGACGCTCGGGCTCTACAAGTTCGTGACCGAGTACACCTCCAACGACGGGGCCATTTTCGCCGCCGCTACCCTGGCTGCTATACCTACAACTGCCCTGCTTTTTGCCGCTCAGCGGTGGGTACGGAGCGGGTTGCGGGCCGGGGCGTTAAAGGGTTGATGCGGGACCGGCGGCGAAGTGGTCTTCGTCGCCGGCAGGGTTCAGTACGAAAGAAAAAGGAGAGGTCTAGGGTGAGCCAGTCAACTGCGGGCCCGGCGGTGCGCGTCACCGTCTGGGGGGAAAACCTCCATGAAAAGCGGGACGAGTCGGTCCAGAAGCTATACCCGGACGGCATGCATACGACAATTGCGTCCGGGATATCTGAACACCTGGGAGAGCGGGCCGCGGTGCGCGTAGCCACCCTGGACCAGCCCGAGCACGGGCTAACGGAGGAAGTACTGGCCGCCACCGACGTGCTCACGTGGTGGGGCCACATCGGGCACAGTCAAGTGGCAGACGAGGTCGTCGACCGGGTGAAGCAGCGGGTGCTGCAGGGCATGGGCCTCGTCGTGCTGCACTCGGGCCACTGGTCGAAGATCTTCCGGTCGCTCATGGGGACGAGCTGCAACCTGCGGTGGCGGTCCATCGGTGAGCGGGAGCTCGTGTGGACGGTCAATGCCGCTCACCCCATCACGGCCGGTGTCCCACCCGTTTTCGCCATCGAGGCCCAGGAGATGTACGGCGAACTGTTCGACATCCCCCAGCCGGACGAGCTGGTGTTCATCTCGAGCTTCGCAGGTGGGGAGGTCTTTCGCTCCGGGTGCTGTTTCTACCGCGGCGCCGGCCGGGTCTTTTACTTCAGCCCGGGCGACCAGGAGTACCCCGTCTATCACCACCCCGTCGTCCGGCGGGTCATCGCCAACGGCGTGTCGTGGGCTTACCGGGACGGTGGACCGCTTCCCGCGCCGTACAAGCTCGAGAACATGCCCGAAGGGTGGCTCGAGGAGTACATCGCTGACCATAGCGGTGAACCAGCCCGGTGAGCCCGCTGCGAGCTGTCCTCGTGGGCGCAGGGGGGATGGGCAGGGCGTGGGCGGGCGCCATCGCCAACAACCCTGACGTTTCTCTTGTCGGCTGGGTCGACCTCTTCACCGGCCGGGTGGTCGAAGGGATCGAGGCGTCCGGGTATGCCGATGTGGCCGTCGAGGAGAGCATTGAGCCGGCGCTGGCGAAGTTGTCGCCGGATTTTGTGGTGGACGTGGCCGTCCCCGAGGCTCACCATGACATAACCCGTCGCTGTCTCGAGCGCGGGGTGCCGGTGCTGGGCGAAAAGCCCATGGCCGCAAACCTGGCAGAGGCCCGCGATCTCGTGCAGTTGTCCGAACGGACTTCGACGCTGTTCGTGGTGAGCCAGAACCGACGTTATAACGAGGGGTTGGCCGCGTTCAAGGGCCTCGTCGAGCAAAGTCTCGGAGGTCTCGGTCAGTTGAACGCCGAGTTCTACCGGGCGCCGCACTTCGGCGGCTTCCGGGACGAGATGGACAGCCCTCTGCTCGTCGACATGGCCATCCACACCTTCGATGCTGCCCGTTTCATAGCCGGCACCGTGCCCGTCTCGGTACAGTGCACCGAGTTCAACCCGCCGTGGAGCTGGTACCGCGGCGCGGCATCGGCGGTGGCCGAGTTCGAGTTCGAGGACGGGATCCACTTCAGCTACGAAGGCAGCTGGTGTGCCGGCGGCCTGCAGACATCGTGGGAGTCATCGTGGCGGGCCATCGGAGGCCTTGGCACTGCTGTCTGGGACGGCTCGAAAAACCCGGTGGCCGAGGTGCACAAGCCCGGCACAAACGACGGCGAACGCGAGACGGTCGAGGCTGCACCCGTGACGATCAGCGGGCCCGGGATTGCCGGCTCGCTGGCGGACTTCGTCGGCGCTCTACGCAGCGGGGAAGTCCCGATGAACGAGTGCCATGACAACATCAAGAGCTTCGCCATGGTCATGGCTGCGCTCGAGTCAAGCCGAAGCGGCCGGAGAGTAGCCGTCGAGGCGTAAGTCGAGGAGCGATAGCGATCGGCTCGGCCCGTGGCCCATCCGGGTATGCCCTCGAGTACTCCGGCGAGGGCCGCCCCGCCGGACAACCGTCCGCCAGAGGGCGCCGCCCGGGGCCCGAGCGGCAGCCGGGCTGTCCGCCGGAACTGGGCCCGGTAACTGTCCTGAGCGCCACATTTTCGGGCCCAAAAAGCGGATTTCGGGCCCAGATGCGGCAACCTCGTTCGCTCAGAGGCGCCAGTTCACGCAGTGCGACGAACGCCCTCCAGGTGAAGCATTCGGGCGATTACCCTGTCGAGTTCGGCGTCATCAAAGATCTTTGTCCAGTCGTCTTTGATGACCATCTCGCGCCCGTAATCCATGGCTACCATGGCCGCGTCAGAAAAGGCGTTGGACCCGAGCAGCGAGTTCGCCAATGCGATCTGGACATGACCGAAAAGCATGGCCTTGACGGCCGGCTCGGGGATACCAGCGGTTTTAACGGCCTCCTGAAGCACGTCTTTCAGCAGCCCGCTGATCATGCACGTGATGGTCTCTGTCACCGTCGGTTCGAGGACGGTCAGCTGCTTGACCGTCACCCAATGAACGTCGACCACGGGGCTGTATATGGCCCGAATGATCTGCTCGGTGCGGTCCCGCACCCGTCCGTCGCCGGCCTCGAGGGCAGCCACGACGTCCTGAGGGGCGGCAATCCCTCCGAAGGTGTCGGCCCATTCGTCAGCGCTCTTCCGTCGAAGGAACACCGAAGGGTGGCACGGGTGCGCAACTGCGAAGTAGAGGTCGTCCCGGTGCGCGATCAACCCCGCGTACAGGGCCGCAGGGTCGAGGGTCAAAAGCACCGCGCCCGGTTTGGCGCCCGGCACGACCTTCTGCGATATCTCTCCGAGCAAAATGTCCGGGACGGCCATTACTATTACGTCGCTTTGTGCAATGGCAGTGCTGGTGTCACTTATCTCCCGTCCGGCGGCGCGCACCCGCTCTATGGCGGCGGGGTAGTTTTCGCTGTACAAAACGCGGTGCGGGCTCCGCTCGAGATTGTTGGACACCCGCATGCCCATTTTGCCGCCGGCCCCCATAACAGTGACCGTCAATGGTGCCGAGTTCACCGGGTACGCCTCCCTTACCAGGTCTTTCTGCCGGTACCACGCTAGTTCGACCATGTCAGGCGGTCAATTTTCGGCCCCGATGGAGCCACCCCCCAGGGGCCGCTTCACCCGCTTTTTTCGCGTCAGCGTTTTTCGAAGGGCCCCTCTGCCCTCATAGCTTCCGGATGACCGTGGCCGGGACGCCGGCCACCAGAGTTGCCGGAGCGACGTCGTGGCTCACGACGGCGCCGGCGGCGACGACGGCATCAGCGCCGATGGTCACACCGGGCAAGATCGTGGCGGCAGCCCCAATCCAGACATTCCGGTTGATCGTGATGGGCTCCGCCGTGATGTAGGCCCGCCGTTTGTCCGGTTCGACGGGATGACCGGCGGTGACCAGGTTGACCTTGTGGGCGATCATGACCTCGTCGGCGATGTTGATGGCTGCGTGACCCGTAAATGCACACTCGTGACCGATGAAGACGGCCCGCCCGACGGTGATGTTCAGCCCGTAATCCGTATAAAAGGGGGGGATGAGCGTGAACCTGTCGCCGACGGGCTTACCGATCAAATCCTCGAATGCTTCTCGGATCGGTCCCGTCTCGTCCATGCCATAGGCGCTGAGCTGGGCGGAAAGCCGGGTAGCTACCTTGACCCGCTCGAGTATTCGGCGAAATTCCGGCGATCTGACGCCGATCAGTTGGCTGTAGTGCATTCGGTCCCTTGACTGCAGAGGTTCGCTCTGGTGGGCTGTCGAGCTTAGAAGGACCGGCGCCGGGCGCGGTGGATGGGTCCTGACCGGGTTTAACTCTGCCGGCGCCAGCGAGGTCTGCGCCTCCACGCCGGGGGCAGGCCCATCCGGGCTCGCTTTGCGCAGCTAGAGGCCGGCCGTCCCCTCAAGCCTTCCCTAGGCGCTCGACGAGGCGCCCAGGGCGTCGGCGGGGGACTGCCCGAAGATCTGCTTGTACACATCCTCACCGTAGGCGGTCCGTTCCGGTGCCCCCTCCACGAGTTTGAATTGTTGCCCCTGGGTTTGCCTTGGCGCCCGCAGGAAAAGGACGTAGCCGAGGCGTTGTTCATAAAGGCTTTCGGCCAGGTCGATGAGATGGGTAACCAGTACCACCTTTACCCCCGCACGCGCCAGGGGAAGGAAGACCTGGCGACCGATATCCGAGCCTTCCCGCTCGTTCGTCGAAGCGAAGGGCTCGTTGCACAGCAACAGGCATTGGGGCGATATGCGGGAAATGACGGCGCTCATCCTGGCCAGTTCCTCCTCCAGCTTGCCCCCGGCCATAGAGCGGTCTTCGTCGCGTCTGAAGTGAGTAAAGATGCGCCGGCACACGCCGGCGGTAAAGGATTCTGCAGCCACGAACATCCCGCATTGCATCATGAGGTGCGCCGCACCGATGCTTCGCAACAACGTGGTCTTGCCCCCTCGGTTGGCCCCCGTCACCACTACGAGCTCCTTACCGTCGGCGCTCAAGTCGTTTCCCACTGTCGGGCCCTGGGCGCGGAGACTGAGGCCCGGGTCATACAGGCCAGTGGCCCGGAGCAAGCGGGTATCGGCCGGCATCGGTACCGGAGTGCAAACGGGCTCTCCTTTTGTCACCAAGGCAGACCGAAGATTGAGGCACCCAATATAAAAAGCCAGCTCAGAACGGAGAGAACTGAAGAAGGAAACAACGTTGTCGACAGATTTGGCCAGGGCGTTGGCCACCACGACTATCCCTCTGGCTTTTAGCTCGTCCAGCTCCCTCAGGCGCTTGTCGTCGTCATCGCGGATGGTGAAGCCGGGGCCGGCCTCGCCGCGCCGGGCCCGGCGCTCCCGCCGGCCGCGCGCCGGTGCCCTCTGCAGCACGTAACCGGTGCCCTTATTGGCCCGGCCGAGCTGGGCACTCATCCACAGGCCGGGACGAAGCTTGAGCTCGTCGAGATGGTCATCGAGGAGTTTCAAGTAGCCGTCGTCGAGCTCGTCCAGGACTAACGAGCGGAAGCGGACGAACGCCAAGGAAGACATCTCCGCCCCCTGTTCGGCCGTCACCTGTCGTAACTGGACGAGGTAAGCCAACAGGAGCTCCAGCGCGTGCAGCGAGATGTAATGGAGGCTCTCGGCGGAGGGGGTGACCCCCCAGGACATGATCTTCTTGTGGCTTTCAACGGCCTCGCCCGCCAACGAGTACAGCTGTTTCACGAACTCCGGGTGGGCCAGGCAGTCGGTCAGGGCCTCCTGCCGGTACACAATCTCGCTCGGCTCGTGCAGTGGCGACAGCAAGGCCGCTTTGCCTGCGGCCAACAGGAACCTGTCGCCCCCGGCCATGGCCTCGAACAGCGTGGGGAGCCCGAGATCCTCGACCAGGCCGTCGCTTTCGGGTGGCAGCTCGCGGTCGGGATTGAAATCCTCGTTTGGGTGCATGAGCAGGACCCTCACTGCGTCACCGTCCTGGCGCCCACTGTCAACCGGCCACCTGGTCGGTCACCGCTCGGTAGGTGAGCCCATAGCGCTCGGCCAGGGCGGCGGCGTAGGCGGGCCCGCCGGGGGCCCTGGGCAGGATTTTGTACGTGCGCAGTGCCGGGTCATCAGGATCGACAGCGGCGACCATGCTGATCGTGGCTTCGTTGGCGGTGGCGAGCTCGTCGACAAAGGTCACCAACGCACAAAGCGAACCCCGGGCCACCAACTGGGCCAGCACCGCGCGGCCGAGGAGGGCGGCATCGCGCAGAGTCGTCGAAGAGAAGCTCTCGTTCAGGATGACGACGCTGCGCGGGGAAGCCCGGCCGATAATGGCATGGAGGTTCACGAGCTCCTCTTCGAGGTGGCTCCTGCCCGTACCCAGGCGTTCAGCCTGGGCGAAGGAGGTGAGCACGGCGTCGGCGAGCACCAGGTCGGCTTCTCGGCCCGGCACCGGGAGGCCCAGGCTGGCCAGGTAGTGGAGCTGGCCGAAGGCCCGGGCGAAGGTGGTCTTGCCGCCATTGTTGGGCCCGGTCACCACCAGGACGCGCCCGTCAGGGCCAAGGTCGAAGTCATTGGTCACGACCGCGCTCAATGCGCGCCGCGAGGTGTCCTTGGCCGCCAGGGCGAGGTCGAAGGCCTCGCTGGCCCGTACGCGTCCAGGCGACACAGAAAGCCGGGGATTGCAGAACGGCAGGCCACCGTCCCGGATGGGCTCGATAAAGTCGAGATAGGCCAGGTAGAACTGCGAGTCGCGGTAGAAGTCGGACACCGCGGCGTCAAAGAAGTCCTGGTGGCGGTGAAAATATTTGTCCATCGTCCCGAACGGTCCCGGGTTGAGGCGGGCGACGAGGTCGAGGACCTCGGCTTCGACCTCGTTCATGTTCAACCGGTTCGGGGGCGCGGCCGCGTGCTCGGTCTCCGGTCCTTTGCTGAACTTGGCGAAGAACGTCTCCACTTCCCTGGCGTAATCAGGCTCGTCGCGGTGGCTGGCTACGATTACCCGGCCGCCCTTGATGTTCAGCGTGTACTTGACCGTGCCCAGTTCGGTCACAACGTCGCCGGCCTCGTCCGCCAACGCCATGAAACCCGGTGAGGAGCGGTAGGCAGAGATGTACTCCGCAAACGCACGCATCCCGCGCGACTGCATCTGGAGCTCCGCCAAGGCGGTACTTAGTGAAATGACGGTGTCGGAATACGCAGAAACCGCGTCGACAAAGAGCCTCTCCTGCTGCCAGCGGCTGCGCAGGGACCGACCCAGGGCGAGGGTCTCCCGAACCTGGCGCATTCCTCGGCCGAAGGCTCTGAGTTCGGCCCGGACAGGGGGGCGCTCGAGATCCCCCACCACTTCATGGCGGTAAATCACGTCATCGAGCTGGGCCAGAGGCGCGTAGAAGACAGACGCCAGGTCGAGTTGTTCCCGCCCGGCGCCGACCGCGCCAAAAACCTGGTCGAGGTTGAGGTCGACTGCGAACCGGTGGTCCGCAAGTGGCTCGGGTGGATTTTCAACGCCGGCGGCGTACAGGATCGACGGCCTCATCCTGACTGAAGTGCCTCGGATTCGGTTGCAGTCATAGGCCTCCTATCGACTGGCTGGCGGCCGACGGGGGCCACAGTACACTTCCCCCAGCCGGGCCGGCTTCGCGCCGGCCAACTTGGTCGTGCACACTCGGTGGCGCCGGAGCTACGCTCGGTGATGTGGCCAGCGCGGGGCCACGGTGCGCACCTGTTACAACCACGACCTTTGAACGAGATCGGGTCAACGGCGGGCCACATTGGCTCTCTTCAGCCCTGGCAGGAGAGGAGGCGCGATGGCCACCGCCAATGTCCCGGTCGACGAGGACGAGGCAGGCGAGCCTCGGTGGCGGCTGGTTGTGCCGTCCCCTCTTCAGATGGCGAGCCCGGGGCCGCATTTTGCCTACCATGCTGGACGCCCCGCAGCCGGCGTGACCAGCGGTCGCACGGCGGGTCGTCTGGCCGCGGTCGTTTTGCTGGTGGCAGCCCTACTGATAACCCTGTCGGGGACCGTCAGGGCCGGCCCTCCGATCTTCATAAAGATCCCCTGAGGTCCCGGGATCAGCGAAGGCGCCGTCTGGTACCGGGACCAGTTTGGTATTTCGGCCGGGAGGAACGTCACGGTGTTCGACTTCACCTACCCCAATGGGGCGCCGGGGTCGATCGCTATGGAGAGCGTGCTACCCGGCCCGCTGGTCGACCGGAGCGCGACTGCCATCGTCGGCCACGCCGAGCGCCGCCTCGGCGCCTTGCTCGAGGACTACGGCATCGACCCGGATGAAGTCATCGACCCGCAGCTGGCCCAGACCGAGGCGGGCCGGGTGCTGCTGCAGTCTGATTTGCTCCTCAAGCAGGCGACTGTGCCGGCGCTAAACCCGGACAGGCCCAGCGCCCTCGAGTTCTGGCGCCAAGTGTTCGCCATGCCCGGGCCAGCCGAGTGGGGGTGTAGCTCGTTCCGCGTGGCCACGCAGTGGGTGCGACAAGATGTTGGACGGCGCACTGTCCTGGCCGGCTGGTGAACAGCGGGAGCACCGCGCACTGGAGGGCGCAACCCCCATGGTCGCCAGTGGCCATCTGGGAGCAGTACCTGAAGGACTACCGCACCCCCCCGGGTGCGCTACACCGTACCGGTGCAAAAAGGCAGGTGCTCCTCGATCCGAGGGTGCTCTCCCTATACGAGCTACCTGACCGAAACCGTGAACGGGGGCGTGGACTTCAGCCACGTCACCGAGGTGAACACGTCTGGCCGCGAGTTCGCCGAACGGTGGCCCGGGCTGGCCGCCGCGGCCAGCCACTCGAATAGCCAGGCGAGCCGGGGCGTCGGCACCGTCTGGCTCGGGGGCGGTACCAGTGCCCGGTCCAAAGCCCTACCCGTGCCCCTTTTTGTCCCGCGCACAGCAGGAGCGCAGTAGCTCAACCATTCCGGACAGCCGGGCGTCGGCCACTTGGCGTTCGGAGCAGGGCTGGCCGTCGGACCGGCGGCCTCTCGAGGCGCCGCGTGGTCCTGAAGCCGAGGACGACAGCTTCACCGGCCTCGGACCGGCAACGGACCACTCGGGACGCCGTACGTTCCCGTCACGGGGCGGCCGGGGATGATCGAGGCCGTGTTTTCCTCAGAACCGGCTCACATTTAACGACCGGTTGGTGAAACTGCTTGACCTCGAAGGCCACGTGCAGGTGGTGAACGGTAGCCCCCATGCCCTTCCGGACGAGAGAACGCCCATTGGCTCGCCCGGCGCCCGGCTCATCATCGAGGAGGCTATGAAGCAGGATGCCGCTTCAACAACGACGGCACATACGACTACTCCCGCGAGTACCGGCCGGTCAGGGTCTACCAAACGATCGACAGCCGATATGTGCTTTCCGACATGTTTGCCAAGTTGCGCGCTTACACGGCACAAAAAGAACCCGGTGGGCGGTCAGGGGCCGCTCGTACTTGCAGTTACCAAATAACAAAGCCGCCATCTACAAGTAAGTCAACTCCAGTTACAAAAGACGCCGACGGGCCGAGCAGGAAAGCGACCGGGCCGACGATGTCCTGCGTTTGTGCGTTCCTCCCGGCCGGTGTGTCTTCGGCGTAAGCACTCATCGCTTCGGCCTGCTCGGGCCGTTTGGTCATTGGCGTGTAGGTATAGCCGGGGCTCACGCTGTTGACGCGGACCCCGCGTCCAGCCCATTCGCAGGCCAAACTCTTGGTTAAATGGACAACGCCGGCCTTGGCACTGTTGTAGTGTGCTTGCGTGAGCCCCCGGTTAGCGATGGTCGCAGACATCGAGGCAATATTGACAATGGCGCCCCGGGTCTGTTCGAGCATGATCCTCCCTTCTGTCTGGCACGACAAGAATACCCCAGTCAGGTCGACATCGATTACCCTTCGCCACTGTTCGGGCGACATTTCCTCGGCTGGCGATGAATTCACGATCCCCGCGGCATTTACGGCCAGGGTCAAAGGCCCGAGCTGAGATACGAGCGACGAAATGGATGAAGCGATCTGAGCCGGCTGACTTACATCGGCCGCCGCATAAGCAGAAGAACCGCGGACGTCGAGTATATCGGCGACCACACCTTCCAAATCGGTGCCGGGCAGATCTATGCAGCCGACCGAAGCGCCCAAGCCGGCAATACCTATGGCAATCGCGCGACCGATCCCACTTGCTGCTCCGGTCACGATTGCGACCTCATCCTTCAGGGAAAAATCGGGGACATACATTTTTGAACCTCCGTTGAGGATGGGTCATGCACAGCGTCTCTTTGCCCTGCTCAGGGCCCCGCCGGCTTCGAGAGAGCCAGAGGTTAACCCGCTTGCTCTTGTAACACGGTCCGGTGAGTGGGCTTGGATTCAGCCAAGCGCCGTGCTCCTGCCGCAGTCAGCTTAACCCAGACCGAACGGCGGTCTTCGACGCACACGGCTCGCTCTACAAGCGAGGCCTTCTCGAGCGAGGCAACGACCCGGGACAGGGCGCTTTGGCTGAGGTGCACGTTTTCGGCCAGCGTGTGCATCCTGACCTCACCTATCTCTCCTCCCGCCCGTTCGAGCTGCTGCAGCACTTCGAACTCGCTCATGGTGATCCCGTGACCATCGAGCAGGGCTCGGTCCAGCGCGCACATGGTGTGGTGGTAGCGGCTCATCAGGTCGTGCCATTGTTCGGCCAGCTCGTCACCATCATCCCTGGTCGTCACGCTCAACAGCATACCGCGCCCAGAACGAACCGATGCACCCACAATTTATGCGCCGACAACTAATGCAGATGCATAGAATGCCTTCCCATGGCGTCCACGACAGCATCAATAGAACAAGCACCGGTACACCAGAGGACAATCGAAGACGACCGGGGCTGGAGCGCGGCTACTTGGGCGCTGCTGGTCGTGGTGTGTGGTGCGCTTTTCCTGGACGGGCTCGACCTGTCAATGGTCGGCGTCGCTCTGCCGTCAATAGGCACCCACCTCCACCTCCAGGCCGGGGCGCTCCAGTGGGTGGTGAGCGGCTACGTCCTCGGGTATGGCAGCTTCCTCCTCCTTGGGGGTCGTGCTTCGGATATCTTCAGCCGCCGCACAGTCTTCCTCGTGGCGGTCGGCGTCTTCGGTGTGGCCTCGGTCGTGAGTGCCCTCGTCAACACAGAAGCGGCGCTGGTGGCGCTTCGTTTCATAAAGGGCGCCTCAGCCGGCTTCACCGTGCCCGCCGGCCTGTCCATCGTCACCACGACGTTCGCCGAAGGGCCGGCCCGCAATCGGGCTATGGGCGTGTACACGCTGTGCGGTGCAAGCGGGTTTTCGCTCGGGCTCGTATTCGGTGGCCTGCTCACCGAGCTCGGTTGGCGAGCGACGTTTTTCGTGCCCGGCCCGATCGCCCTCGTCCTGGTC
>DATJUH010000054.1:0-14126 GCA_035502515.1 Acidimicrobiales bacterium | reverse complement strand
GCACGGTCACCGACGTAACCCAAGTCATCCTCGTCCTTCTTTGCCGCTTTTTCGTGGATCGGTTCGCGCATAAGCCTTCTGCGAAGACATGTCACCGAAGCAAGAGGCCTTGCACTGTAACCGTTATTCAAGGTGGGCTCCGGGTAAGAAGCGTTATGCAGCAGTTAAGAGACCTAAGAGTTACAGGGACAATCGGACCGATCGACAGCTACGGGCGCTAGGCCTTGGGCCAACTTCGCCTGATCTACAATGCAGATACAGGATGCATATCGTCCGAGCGCGCCCGTGGTTCTGTGGCCGCGTCAAGCGACAGCGGTTGTGCGGCCTTGATTTCCGAGATCGCCGACTCTGATCGGCTCCTTCGTCTGACCGCCTAACGAGATGCGCCGTGTGGAGCAGCAGCACCGAGCCCATCGCCTCCCGGAGGAAGTCGTACACCAGCGGTTCGTTTGAGAAACCAAGCTCGAACCCGGGTTGGGCCCACCTCCCGCGCTTGATCTGGGGCGGGAGTTGCTGCCTGAGCCGCACCGCTCGCTTCACGTGAGGTTCGGCGAGGTCCAGCAGCATCGCCGAGGGGCGAGGGACTGTCATCGACACGCGCCCAATCTCGGGCAGCACGACCAGATGGATGACAGCCAGGTCAGCGCCGGCTGGGTGACTCGGCTGTCCAGCGGGACCGGAGGCACTGGCTGGGCGAGGGTGGTTATCCATCTCCTGCGCTCCCTTGCCGTCGACCACGACGGTATAGCTTGGCAGCCGACCTGAGACGATTTTCACCCGTGGTGGCCAGCGTTCTAGTCGGGCTGCACGCAGCCCTTCGAGTGCGTGCCGATACTGGCGCTGAGGTCGGACCCAACCTCCCAAGGTGTGCGTCGTCGTTCTGATCGCGCTCGCTCCCCGGGCCGCCCGGCTGACTGACACCGAGCGGGTGCACCGCCCCCGCTGCCGGCAAACTATGGCGCACACGGTAATTGTGCGTACTACCACGACAAGGGCCAAAGCCCTACCGCGGTCCCGGCGGCCCTTGTGGGGCCCTGCTACTCTTCGCTCGACGTCCCCAACGACCAGGAGGCGAAGCCGTGCCTCAGCCTGACAAGCGCAACGCCCTCGACCATATCGTGGTGGTGCTGTTCGAAAACCGGTCCCTCGACAACGTCCTCGGCCGCCTGTACGGGCCCGAGGACGGCAAGACCTTCGACGGCGTCATCGGCAAGGACTTGAGCAACCCGGTCCCCGACTGGGCCGAGCACGGCGCCGACCGCGGGGTGGTGCCGTACGGGGTCACGACAGACATGGACTCCCCCGACCCCGACTCGGGGGAGGAGTACTTCCACACCAACACCCAGCTTTACAACACGATCGACGACCACAACCGGTTCAAGATCGGCGAAGCCGTGACCGCGCCGTGGAACGCCCCGGCGCCCGGGGCGACGCCGACCATGGGCGGGTTCGTCACCGACTACATCAGCACCTTCACCGGTGAGGTCGGCCGCCAGCCCACTTATGACGAGTACGCCCAGATCATGACCGGCTATACGCCGGAGCAGCTCCCGGTGCTCAGCTCCATCGCCCGTGACTTCGGCGTGTTCGACCACTGGTTCTCTGAGGTGCCATCGCAGACGTTCATGAACCGCTCGTTCTGGACAGCAGCCACGTCGTCAGGCCTGGTGGTGAACACCCCGGTGAGGAAGTGGTTCACCAAGAACGACGCGGGAACGATCTTCGAACGGCTCGAACAACACGGCAAGACGTGGAAGGTCTACGTGATGGAGCCGATGCCGTTGTCTTTCACCGGCGTCATCCACTTTCCCCGCCTGAAGCACCGGTTGGCGACGCACTTCGTCCCCTTCGCCGAGTTCGAGAAGGACGCAGCCGCGGGAACATTGCCTGACTTCTCGCTCATCGAGCCAAATATGATCGCCGGCCACGGCGACTACCACCCCGCGTTCGGCCGGTCGTTCAGCGACACCGTCGACATCAAGCTAGACGCCCCCTCGTCGGTGCTGGGCGGTGAGGCCTTCTTGGAACGGGTGTTCAACGCTTACCGCTCCGCCACCTCGGAGCCGGGCACCAATGTCTGGAACACGGCCCTCTTGATCGGGTGGGATGAGCCAGGCGGGACCTACGACCATGTGGCGCCCGGGGCGGTCCCGCCGCCTGACCCGGCCGCCCCTCTAAAATAACCAGCCCAAATAACCTTGTCCGGCAGGTCAGTTATTTAGCCCGGACGGCGCGTTGGCAAATGTAAGTTTTGAGCGCCATCTTGACGGCCAAGTCGTCGCACGATGGCGGTCAAGTTTGGACACTAACGGAACTGAAGCCCTTTCTGACCAGCACCGAACTGAATAACGGGAGGGGCTGGCAAATTCTTTCGGAAAACCGGCGGGTGAGCGGCCCTGGCCCGCACAGTAGGGGCAGGGCCGCCCACTCGCTTTTCACAAAGGCGTTTACGGTGCTACGAGGGTGAAGATCCCCCCCGCGACATGCATGTTATTTCCGTTGCCCTTGGCGGCGACTCCGCTCGGGCCGATGGCGAACGCCTCCTCGCTGTAGAGGTAGAGCGCCTTTCCCCCGAAGGTGCGCTGTTCGCTGCCGTCCGCCCGCATGACGAGGCCGGCCTTTGCGGGTAGGCCGGCGCCCAGCCCCGGGCTGCCCTGCGCGAACAGCGGGGAAAAGTCGGCGGCGCAGGCGGCGGTACAAGCCGTGCCCTTGGAGAAGCTGTACACCGGCACAGGGAGTATCCCGCCACCATCGATCATGTCGGCGGCAACCTCTTTTTTGCCGGCGATGGTGATCGTCGCGAGCGTCCCTTCCGAGCCGACGAAGGCGCCGCTCGGCGACACCAGCCACCAGACGCCATGGTCAGCGGGGATGGTGGGCTCGTCCCAGGCATCGCCGCCCGGTAGCCCGGGCACGGAATCGAAGAGGTAGAGCGGATGCCCGTTGTAGGTGACCTGCTCACCGATCCCGGCGCGGCTGACCTCCCCGAGCATCGATTGCGTGACCCCGGGGCCGGCCACCGGCGTGGCGGTGGTCGTGAAGGCCGGCCATTCCGAGTTCCTGTCGTCCGATGGCCCGGTGCAGACGTAAGGCATACCCTGCACGCTCTGTTTTGTGGCCGTGCAGCCGAAGCTCGGCGGCGTGTCGCTGGTGATCGCATAGAGCGCAGTGCCGGCCGACGGCCCGGAGCCGGCGATGAGCATCGGCCCGTACGGCCCGTCGAGTACGGCAACGACACTTCCTTTAGGCACCGTCGCGGCATGCGCCGCCGGTGCAGCGAGCCCGATCGCTGGGGCAACGATGGCGGCGGTGGCCGTCGCCACCATCCTGCTCAGCGAGCGCCGGCGACGGGACATGTGATCCAGTCTCCCTGTCGAATTCAACGTGCTTCCTCCTTGTGTGACTTACACCCGACGGAAATCCCTCGGGTGTGGAACCAGGGCGACGCCCCACGCCGATCGTCCCCGGCCAGCGTCACACCGGCGTTACACGAGGGCCCAATGGTCACTTGCGCACCGGGCGCTCGCTTCGTTATCGAGGCGTGTCCGGGCGGATTGAGTGCACGCGGAACGCACCCGTTCTTGCTCAGCGCGGGCGACAATACTCCCGGTGAGCAGCGACGTTCGTGGTCAGGGCCAGTGCTGCCTGCGCCCCGGCCCGCTAAAGCACCGGTCATTGGCCGGGAAGCAACACAGATAGGGTCAGTGCGGGCGGGCCGGCTGTGTGGGGCTTCTACCGGACGGTGCCATCATGCCCATCCGTCCCACGACCGGGCTCTTCGCGGCTATCCGGGGGTTCAGCCGGTGCGCGTAAGAGATCGAGAGGGCGCATGTTGGGCTCCTGGGGCCCATCGCCCTGAAACTTTTCCTTAAGCGGAGAACTCCTCGATAATCCGATCTGTGACCGAGTCCAGCACGGCGGTGTCTCCGTAAGGGCGCGAAACCAGCATCGCACCTTCCAGTGCAGCAATCACGGTGCGAGCAGCCCTGTCCGGGGGCCCGACTAAACGAAGGGCTCCGGCCTCGCTGCTGCGTTCGAGGAAAGCCGAGAGCCAGGCTTGATTTTGGTCGAAGAAGTTGATTACAGCCTGGCGGACCGCACCCGGCAGTGTGTCAAACTCGGCCGCCAACATGCCGCACAGGCACATCCGGTGCTCAGCCAAGACGCCACGGTATATCTCACAGTATGACCGGAGCTTGCCTATGGGTGGCGCGGCAAGTGTGTCGATATCGGTGAGACTGGCGGCGAAACGGGTGGCGTACCTGGAGATGAGAGCCTCGCCCAATTGCGCCTTCCCGGCGAAGTGATAATGCAGCGACGCCCTGGTGATACCCAGCTCGGCAGAGACGTCGGCGTATGAAAAGCCGTTGAACCCGCGCTGTTGCACCAACCGCTCTGCAATGTCGAGAATGGCCATGGCGGTGCCAACGGAGTTGGCTTGTTCTTGAGCCATCTGCTCTCCTTCCGTCGTCTTGACAATCTACCTACCAGTAGGTAAGAATGAGCCAGAGCAGCAAGGTCGTGTTACTGCACGAGGAGCGATATGGCTCAAGGCACGGGCACCGCAGCTTCGAGCAACCGGACGAGTTCTGCCCGGTGACTGCGGTGCAGCCACTTGGGATTGTCGTGGCGTTCGACGCCGCTTGGGCTAAGCATGACCTGGATGCCGCCGTCACGTTCCTCAGCAACGACTGTGTCTTCGATGCCACCGGCCCTGCGCCTGACGGCACCCAACACGTCGGCCCGGTTGCCATCCGCCAAGCCTGGCAGGCTATCTTCGGCGACCCGTCGTCAAAGTTCGAGACCGAGGAGATCTTCTCCTCAGGGGACCGGGTGGTGGCGCGCTGGTTGTACACCTGGTCCAGTGGCCACGTCCGGGGCATCGACGTGTTCAAGGTAAAGGAGGGCCGGATCACTGAAAAGCTCTCCTACGTAAAGGGCTAAAGAAGTGACGAAGCTGCGAGGCCGAAAGTTTGGCCGAACCAATCACCGCCTACTGAAGGAGATATGCCGTGAGCCGAAAGGTGGCTGACTGCCGGGATTACCCGAGCGAGAGCGGGTGCACCCTGACCATCGCCGGGGAGGAGGACGAGGTCATCGCCGCCGCGGCGCAGCACGCCGTGGCCGTCCACGGCCACGTGGACGACGAGGACCTGCGCTCGTGGCTGAAGAACAACCTGAAAGACGAGGCAGTCGTGTAATAACTCGGCCTTATCCTCGGCCGGCGCGGCGGAAGCGCCTGACGAGCGTCCAACGAGCGACGGGCGGACCACTGCGTGAATACTTTTAGGCCTCAAATCGTTCCTACGGATATCGGTTATTGGCGTCTTCCGTGATCTCTAACAGGCACAATTGTTGTTCGATCGCCACAAGCGAAGTTGCCATGTCAACGGACGGCCTGCCGTCTCCGGGCGGTACCCCCAATTAGCACGAGCCAGCTTCGTTTCGAGGTCCCACCAACCCGAAACCCCCGGGCAGCTTTACAGAAATGGCCAGAAGTGCCTCAGCGCAAGAGGCCATCAGGGGTGACCGACACGATCCCGGTGGCCCCTGCGGCCTGGATCTCGCCCAGACGGGACCAGAAGAGCGCCGCTTCTACGACGAAATGAACAGCGACGAGGTCATCGCGCCCGGCCAGCGGCAAGACCGTCGGGGAAGCCAGGCCCGGGAAGACCGAGACCAGGGCGTCTAGCCGGGCCCGGGGGATATGCAGCATTACGTAGCGCTGCTGGCGGGCGTCCAGGGCGGCCTGCAACCGCAGCGACAACGACGCCAGGCGCTCGTCGCGGTTGTGCACGAAGAGCGCCTGGCACTCCGAAATAGTCCCGAGCACGCGCAGACGGTTCTGGCTCAGGCTGGTCCCCGTCTCCCGCAGGTCGACGATGGCGTCGGCCAAGCCGGCGGCGCAAACACCTTCGAGAGCGCCACCCATGGCGACGATCTTGATGGCGATCCCACGGGCGCCAAACCAGTCCGCCGTCGCCTTTGGCATGTGAGTGGCGACCACCGCTCCCTCGAGGTCCTCCACCCCCTGACGCCCGTCGTCGTCCCGGCTGGCCACAACAAGGTCGGACCGGGTGACGTGGAGAGGCAGGGCGGGCAGGTGGCCCAACCCCTCCTCCAGCACGATGTCGGTTGAGATGAACGCACCCTCCACCCGCCCGGCCGCCAGCCAGGCGGCGGCGTCCCGCGGCCGCATCTCGATGAACTCGAGGCTGTCGGCGGGGACTCGAGCGCCCATCCCTCGGAGCGCCGAAGTGCCGTACCCGGCCCGGTCCAGGATGGCTACCACGTCGTCGCGCAGGCGGCCCCGTGATGGCACCGCCACACGAGCCGTCACCGCCGCCGCCCTGCCAGCTCGCTCACGACGGCCTCGAAGCTAACTTCGCTGTCGACCAGCCCCACCAGCAGGTGAAAAAACAGATCGGCTGCCTCCGACGCGACCCGCTCGGGGTTTCGTCGGGGCCGGCCCAGTTCCAGGCACACCTCGAACGCCTCCTCCATGATCTTGCGCTGGATGCGTTCGGGCTCGTTGAAGAGTTCGGCCGAGTAGGAGCCGGACGGCCGCTGTGCGCGCCGGTCCCGCAAAACGTCCTCGAGCTCCGTGACGGTTGTCTGCATGCCCACCATCCTTCCCGCTACCGGTTCCACAGGGGCGCCGGAACGCCGTGCGGGTCAGGATGAACCCACGCCGGCCGGACGTATTTGGAGCGGCCATCGGGCCTGACTGCGCGCCGTAGCCCAGCAATTGGGTGTAGCCAGGGCCGACGTCGTCTACGTGGCCGACGTGGAGGCTGTGCGCCGGGGCCACGCCCACCCGGGCGACGCCTGCCACATCGTGGGGGCGGGCCCGCTGCCAGCCCCACCACTGGCAAAAGACCGAGGGGGACTGGGAGGCCGGCTTGCTGACCCCGCCGTAACCCGGGGACGTCGTGCTCTGGCATCCTTTCGTCTTTCACGCCGTCCGCCGGCCATTTCCTGTTGCCACTTTCCTTAGCATTAGGGTGTGACGCGGTGCAGATCAGGCACCTCGAGGACAGCGAAATTGAGTTTGTCACGCCCGTTCTAGGTTTAGCGCGCCTCTACCAAGGCAACGGCCATTACCTGGTGGCGTGGGAGGACAAGGAGCCCCTGGGCCACGCCTATCTAGCCCTGACCGACCCACCGGAATTACAGGATGTTTCGGTACGACCGGCCTACAGAAGGCGGGGAATCGCGACGGCTATTACCAAGGCGGCCGAGCGGGAGGCCCGGGACCTTGGTTTCGGCCGGATGCGCCTAACGGTGAGCACGAACAACGAGCCGGCCCAAACTTTATACCGCCAGTGCGGTTATTACGACGTGGGGGCCCCGCCGCAGCGCGTCCAGGGGACGATCCAGATCCGTACGGGGCCCATAGAGGTTGACGACATTCTCCTGATTTGGGAGAAGAACCTCGAAGGTACCGCTTGAGACCGGTGCCGGCCGGCTCGTTGTCGCGCTTGGAGCCGGCCCGCCGAAGGGTCACCTATCCGAGAGGCCCGCTCGTACGGCCTTCCGGTCTACAGCTGAGTCGTCCAGGATCCTCGCGGCCAAGCCTCCGCCCTCGTCGAGCAGCGCAGCCAGGATGTCATCGGGGGTGGCCCTCGGGTCGTCACGACCTCTCGCTCGCTTCTCCGCCCTCAACAGCACCTGGCGTGAACGCGGTGTGAGTGGCGGGTTCGGCTTTGGGGCCGGCGGGGCGGCTTCGGCGCCGAGGCGGCTCTCAACCTCCGGGACAGACAAACCGACGGACATGAGTGCATCGGGGGTGCCATGACGCAATAGCCCAAGGAGGATATGGCCGGTCCCAACCGCCGCGTGCGCCCGTTCAGATGCCTCCTCGCGGGCCGTGTCGCAAACCGCCGCGGCGTCCGGGGTGAGCCGGGCTAGCCAAGGCGAGCGGGCGGAGGCGCTCAGTTCTGCCCCGATGGCGTTCACGTCGTCGGGGTAGGCGTCAAGATCGAGGTCGATCTGTTCGTACGTCGGTCCCCGCTCCTCCAAGAGGTCAGCCGATACCCGCAGTGCGGCGCCGGTCAGCAAGGCCAGGTTGATGGCGTCGCTCGGGCGGGCATCGACCACTTTTGTCCCGGACGGCCCCTCCGCCACCACTTCGGCGATGAACGTCTCCTCCGCCAGGCGGACCACGCGCACTTCGGGCACCGACCCGCCCAACCCGGCCACCAGGTTGGCCATCATCTGGTAGGTCATCGGGCGGGGCGTTTGCAGCCCGGTCAAGGTGCTGGCCAAGGCCCGTCCTTCGGGTTCACCGACGAAGATCGGGAGCGACCGGTACCCGCCCCGCTCGCGCAGGACCACGACGTGGGTCCTCATGCCGCCGGGCGCGGCCACCGGCTCTCTGCGTACATCGACCACCTCGACGTCGACCAACGGCAACTGGGCCATGACCGGCCTCCTTTCAGTTTCTAACTGGGCGCTCAGCGTGCGCCGGGCCTTGTGCAGACGGCTCTTGACGGCACTGCGGGCGATGCCTACTTCGGCGGCAACCTCTCGCTCGCTCAGGCCATCCAGATAAAACAGCTCCACGGCTTCTCGTTGGCCCCGGGGCAACGTGGCGATGGCGAGGCGCACCCTGACGGCCGTCTCGGACTCTTCGATGAGCTCTTCGGTCAGAGGTGGCCCGAAGCGTGCAAGAGGCGGCCTGGCCGGCCGGCTTTCCTTTCGTAACTGCTGGCGGGCCAGGTTGAGCGCCACCCCGCACAGCCAAGGGCCGAACCGGGCCGGGTCTTGCAAGCGGTCGAGGCAGACCATGGCCTGGACAGCGGACTCTTGCAGCACGTCTTCGACGTCCTGCCGGTCGAGCAACCGCCGGGCCAGGGCCACCGCGGTGGGGCGATGGCGCTCGAAAACAATGGCGAAAGCAGCCTTGTCGCCGTGACGCGCTCGTATGACCAACTCTTGGTCGGCCATTTGCGCCAACGATGGCCGGAGCCCGCGCATCAGCCCAATAGTCGCAGGAGGAGGCGCTTGGGTTACCCGGGAACGTGGTGTTGGTTCACGGCCGTCGGTTCCCGGGTTGGCCCGGGTGGCGCGGTTGCCCACCGAACGCGTGGCTCTCACTGTCGCCGGCGCCCTCGCCCCCGGTCGCCAGTAGCTGGGCCCACCATGCGCGCAGTTGGGCTATGTCACGGTGGCGGCCGAGCCCCACCATGAGCGCAATTGCGGCCTTCTCCGCGGTGAGGTCACCGGCGTAGAGCACCGACGCCGGGTTATAAGGGTCGCGCTCGACGTCCCGGCAGCGGCTGGCGAGGACCACGGGCACGCCACTGGCGACAAGCCTCTCAACCGCGGCGTGGTAGGGGCTCGGGATGTGGGCGGCGCCCACCCCTTCCAAGACGAGGCCGGGCACGCCTTGGGGCACCTCCGGCCGGGAGAGGGGGCCGACCTTCAGCAACTCGACCCTCGGGCCGATGTCCGGGCCCGGTTCGGGCAAGGGGACGGAACCGCGAAATTGTCGCCTGCTCTCGAATGGTTGGGGAGCAGCGGCATCGACCTTGCGCACCGAGCGAGCCGGGTGGAGCGCTGGCGGCCAGACCACGTGCACTCCGGCGCCGGTCAGTGCCGGGCCTCGCCCCATTCGCAGCGCGAAGCGCAAATTTGCCGGGCCGTCGCCGGCCGGGTCGTCGGCAAACCGCATCGCGCCCGTAAAGAGCACGGCCGCCCGCTCCCGCAACTTGGCCCCCAGCATGAGTTCGGTAAGCCAGGCCGTCTCTTCCATCGTGTCAGTACCGTGTGCCACGACCACGAGCCCGGCTCCCGCTTCTATGGCGGCTCGGACGCGAGCGGCCACGACAACCATGTCGCCTACCGACAGGTCCCAAGATGGTACCGGCACCAGGTCGACCACCTCGTCGACCGCCTGGCCGGCCGTGGCCAGCAGTTCGGTGGCGGTGAGCATCCGCCCGTACTCGCTGTGCCAAGCGATCGTGCCACCCGTCGCAATCAGCGTGGTGTGCATGTACGTCACTCTGGGTTCCAGGGTCGGCGACCGCAAACCCGGACCGTTTGTCCCGCCTGCACCACAAACTCAGGTCAATGTTGCGGTCCCTGGCCACCCCGCGGCGCTGGTTGCCGGCCGACGCACAGGTTCTATAAGTTGCCCGGGTGGTGGACAACGGGCGCGCCGCAGGGGCCAATGTGGCTACCCTGCCGCTCCTGTTGCTGATCTCGGGGCCCCCGGGCGCCGGAAAGTCGACTTTGGCCCAAGCACTGTCTGAGCGCCTCGGCCTGATGCTCATAAGCATGGACCAAGTGAAAGCAGGTATCGCCTTCACGATGGCGTCTGACGCTGGCGCCGACTACCGTTCCGTGGCCGCCATCGGCGGCCCGGCGGGCCGCCGCAGTTTCCCGGCCGGAGACGAGTTGATCGAGGTCGCCGTCCGCCACGGCATCAGCCTTTGCGTCGAAAAAGCCTGGCAACAGCGTTTCGACGTGGAGAGGTTCCGGCGGTTCCTACCCAAGGCGAACGTGGTCCAGGTCCATTTGACCGTCGACAAGGAGGTTGCTCACAGGCGCTGGGCGCGGTCGGGCCGGCCCGGGATGACCAGGGGCGAACAGATCGAGGCCAAGTTCGCCACGGGCGAGTTCACTTGGGCCGACTTCGCGCCATTGGACCTGGGCGTCCCTGTCTGTGTCGCGGACACCACTGACGATGCACCTGTGGATCTGGCCAGGTTGGAGACCTTCATAATGGCGGCGTCGTCCGGTGCTCGGCCGTGCGCCGAGCCGGGACCTTTTCCCTAGAGACTGCGCCGGTAACGGGCCAGGGCCAGCAGGGCGAACGCCTCCATCACGACGACGAGGGCGGCGAGAGCGGCGAGGTGCACGACCACCGAGGACCAGTCCGAACCCAGCATCGCCGACCGGGCCGCTTCGACCGCCCAGTTGACCGGATTGGCGGTGGCCACCCGTCGTATCCACTCCGGCATCTGGGCCGCCGCCGTGAGCATGACCGACGTGAACATCAACGGGAGCACCACGAACTGGCCGAAGGCGATCATCGTCTCCTGGCGGCGGAACAAGAGGGCGAGGGCATGGGAAAAGGCGGCGAACGCAACGCAAACGAGCGCAGCCGCGGCCAGGATCGCCAACAGCCCGGGCACTCCACCGTCCAGGCGGGCACCGAAGGCGAGTGCCACGGCGACGATGACAAAAGCCTGGAGGGTACTGGCGATAGCGGCGTGCAGAGCGCGAGAGACCAGCAACGCCGACGGCGGGAGCGGGGTGGCCAGGAACCTGTCGATAGCGCCCCGCTCGATGTCCTGGACGACGCCGCCGCCCTCCCAGGCGCCGTGGGAAAACGCAATGAGGATGGCAATACCCGGGGTAAGGAACTCGAGGTAGGAGCGCGTGCCGAAGCCGCCGAGCCGGGGCAAGTTGCCGAAGAGCTGGCTGTAGAGAAGAAGCCACACCAGTGGCTGGACCAGCATGATCCCGACCCAGATCGGCTGCCTGCGCAGTAACCGATAGCTCCTGCCTAGCAGGACGACGTGGTCGCGAAATACGTCGCTCACCCCGCCACCACCTTTGGGCGTACGACATCGTCGTCCAGGACAAAGCTGCGCCCGGTGTGGTGGAGATAGACGTCGTCGAGGGTCGGCCGGGCGACGCTGGCCGACTCGACCTGGAAACCCGCCGCCTCGAGCCCGGACAGGATGACCGGCAACGCCCGGTTGCCGTGGTCAACCTGGGCGCGAAGTACGCCGCCATCAATGGTCACGGTCCGCGCCCCAAAGCGAGCGGCGGCCGTCATGACCGCGTCGGGGGGCGGCCCGCCGGCCAATTCAATGAACACGGAGTCGCCGGCCAGCCCGGCTTTGAGAGCCTCCGGTCGCCCCTCCACTACCACCTTGCCGTGGCTGACGATCACGACCCGGTCCGCCAGGCGATCGGCCTCCTCGAGGTAGTGGGTCGTGAGCAGGAGGCTCAGTTTCCGCTCGACCGCCAGCCCGGTGAGCTCGTCCCACATCGTCGCCCGGGCTTCGGGGTCGAGACCGGTGGTGGGCTCGTCGAGGAAAAGTACCCGCGGGCTGTGCACCATCCCCATGGCGATCTCCAGCCGCCTGCGCATGCCACCGGAATACGTACGGACGATCCGGTCCGCAGCACCGTCAAGGCCGACGAGGTCGAGCAGCTCCGAGGCGCGCCGGCCGGCGTCAGAGCGGCTTAGGCGCTGGGCCACCGCCTGGACCAACAGGTTCTCCCGCCCGGTCAGGTAGGCGTCGGTGCCGGCGCTCTGGGCGACATACCCGATGGCGGACCGCACCAAGCGTGGTTGCGTCCGTACGTCGTAGCCGGCGACGAGGGCTGACCCACCATCGGCTCGCGTCAGTGTGGTGAGGATGCGAACAGTGGTCGACTTGCCGGCGCCATTGGGCCCGAGCAGACAGACCACTTCACCCTCGGCCATCGAGAACGACACGTCGGCCACGGCTTCAACGGCGCCATAGCTCTTCCGCAGGTGCTGGGCCGTAATGACGTCGGTCATGACGCATCGGGGTGGCGCGTGCCCCGCCCATCGAGCGGTGTCACCTCGGGCGGGGGGACTGGCCTCAGTGGCGTCGGAGCGGGCGCCGGCGTCGTTGGGGCAGCCTCGGCGGGCGTTGCGGACTGGCCGGGCGCAGCAGCCCTGCCGGGCGCAGCAGCCCCGGCGGGCGTTGCGGACTGGCCGGGCGCAGCAGCCCCGGAGGTCCCAGCGGGCTCGGCGGCAATGGCGGGCAACATGGCGTCGAGTTCGTCGTGCCAGGCAAGTTCAGCCTCGAGGTGCAGCTCAGTACGCCTGTAACCGGCAATTCCGGCGGTGGGCAGGTGGCCCTCTTGCAGGTGGAGCTCCCGGCTGGCCACCAGGTCGGCCAAGGCGCGGGCGAGTGCGCTCCGCCGGATGGACAGCCGCTCCCGGAGCGCGTCGTAGTCCAGACCAGCCGGCCAATCGAGAGCCATTTCCACGGTCGTCGAATGCAGGACCGGCTGGGTGAGGGCGCGATCCCGATGAATGGCGAGCTCCTTCCATCCATCGTCGGTGATGGCGTACACCGTCCGCTGGGGCCGGCGCCCTTCCTGTTCGGCCCGTACCGGCTCGATGAGGCCCTCGGCCTCCAGCCGGTGCAGCATGCCGTATAGCGCTCCCACCTTGACCTCACCCCACTGCTCGACGCCGCTCTGCTCCGCGGTGCGCCGGATCTGGTGACCATGGAGTGGGCCACTGGCGAGCAGCCCGAGGATCAGCAGACGGACGGGGTTGGCATCTCTTATGCGATTAGTCTAATGAGACTAATCTGCCGAAGCAACCCCGTTATTGGTTGTTCGTCTGCGCCGGCACTGACCGGGGCGGGCCTTTAATCCTGGGCCAGGCCGACCCAGTTGCCGCTCAGGTCCTGGACACGCGAACTACGGGGCATGCCCTCGAGGTCCCGGGGTGGGGCCACTTCGGTGGCGCCGGCGGCGAGGGCCCGGGCGTGGACCTTGTCGACGTCGTCGACGAGGAACGAGA
Source organism: Acidimicrobiales bacterium (assembly GCA_035502515.1). GTDB lineage: Bacteria > Actinomycetota > Acidimicrobiia > Acidimicrobiales > Palsa-688 > Fen-671. The sequence continues at coordinate 598 of DATJUH010000054.1, read as the reverse complement.
AGTTGGACGGGCCGGGCCGGTCGGGCCGGGCGGGGTCGTCCAGGAGCCAGAGCAGGAAGAAGTCGTCCTGCCCGTACTAGCCGAAGACGAAGGCTTGGCCTTCGTGGTGTTGGGTGCGCCTTGCCACTTTGTAGTCGAGCCCGAAGGCCTCCTGGTAAAAGACGACCGAGGAGGCCAGGTCGCCGGCCGGGACCATGATCTGGACCGGGCGGCAGCCGGTTTGGGCGACGGGCATTGTGGTTCCCTCCTCGAGGTAGCGCTGGTCGGGAGAATTCACCCGAAGGGTTGGCGCGGCACAATTATCGTCGGCGACCGGCGCGGGACCGAAATTGGGCTTCAAGGCCGGCGGTCCTTTTGTGCCTGCCTTGGTGGCGCTCTGTCCCGACACTCATGCCCGGGATCCTCCGCCGCAGCCCCAGCCAGAGGAGCAGCCATAAGCTCGTTTAACCGGACCAGCGTCAGTGGTCACGTGCAGGAGCGCCGGCCCAGTTGCGCTCACCAATGTGGACCAACCAGAGAGGAGCTGACTGTGATCAATGTCGCCGTCGTCGGCGCCGGCGCTATCTCGAGCAGCCACATCGAGGCCTACCTGGCCTTC
>DATJUH010000053.1:0-22044 GCA_035502515.1 Acidimicrobiales bacterium | reverse complement strand
GCCGGGATCCCGACCTGCTCAGCCAACTGACAAGCGTAAAGGGTACTGAGCGGGGTCAGCTCGGCGGGTTTGACCACCACCGTGTTCCCGGCCGCCAGAGCAGGCGCTACGCCCCATGCGTACAGGAGGAACGGGAAGTTCCACGGGAAGATAAACCCACAGGGGCCGTAAGGCACCTGGATCTGACGGGCTTCCATGTGGGCCACCGGAAGCGGCTCCGACCTGCGCATGTGCACGGAAAGGTCGGCAAAGTACCGAAAGGCCTGGACCGCGAAGGGGACGTCGAAGCCGACGGCGCCTGTTACCGGCTTGCCCACGTCCAAAGACTCCAGGCTGCCCAGAAGCTCGACGTTGTCCTCGATGGCGTCGGCGTAGCGGTGGAGGAGGGTGGCCCGGTCAGCGGCCGGCATGGCGGACCAATCAGGGAAGGCGCGGTTGGCCGCAGATAGGGCGTCGTCGATATCGGCGCCTTCGCCGGCCGCGACTTCGGCCAATAACGTGCCGTTAGCTGGGTCTTGGACCTCGATGACGCCACCTCCGTGCGCCGCTCGCCAGGCCCCCCCTATATAGAGCGGGACCGGCCCTTGTCCCAGGAACTTCTCCAGCTCTGTCGGAATTGTGGTTGTGGCCATCGCAGCTCTCCTTTTGCGTGGTGTTTGCTTCTACCGGTCATCGTCCCACACCTGGCCAGGCTATGCCCCCTGCCCAAATACGGCTCGCCGGCGCCTGGGCCGTCACCTTGTTTTGCGGGACGCGTCGGTGATCTTGGCCATGTTGGCGGCGGAACCGGCCAGGATCAGGCCGGCGTCGTTCGAGACGTGCAGGACCTGGAAGCCACGGGACGCCCAGTAGAGCGCCTCGTCCGGCCCATCGGTGTGGAAACCGGCCACCCGGCCGGACCGCTTGCAGGCTTCGAGGACCTGCTCGGCCAGTTCTGACAGCAACGCGTTCTTCGAGTTGGGCAGGGGCGGCCCGCCGTGCGATACGGAGAGGTCGTTCGGCCCGATATAGGCACCGTCCACGCCGGGCACGGCCAGGATCTCGTCAATGTGCTCGAGCCCCGAACGAGTCTCGATCATGACGAAGCAGAACACGTGCTCGTTGGCCTTGGCCGGCGAGTAATCCTCAAGTAGCAGCCTGGCCCGCACCGGCGCCCAGCTTCGTTCCCCCTCGGGCGGGTAGTGCAGGGCGCCGACAATGGCGGCCGCTTCCTCGGCCGTGTCGACCATGGGGACGATAACTCCCTGGGCGCCATAGTCGACGGCGTGCATGGCGACGGCAAAGTTCGACTTCCACGGGATCCTGACGAAGGCCGGGATGTCGTGGGCGTTGATCACCTGGAGCATGGGCATCAGTGACTCCACCGAGCCGACCTGGCCGTGCTGCATGTCGACGCACATCCAGTCGTACCCTGAACGAGCCAGCAGCTCGGTGGCCAACGGCCACGGCATGCCGCACCAGGCCCCGAAGGCGGCCCCCTTCGCCTCAATGACGTCTCGCAGGCTTCTCACCCGGCGCCTCCCCTTTCCTACCCTTACTTCGAGATTTGGTAATTCGTGTTCCCGGCTTCGGCCGTGCTTCGAGGTTGACTGGGGCCCCGGCGGTGGCCGGGCCGGCCCCTCGATCCGGCGTTAACTGTTGACCCTACCCCATTGGGCTAAGCCGGCGGCGGGCCAGGCGGCAGGTGGACGGCGGGCACTACCTCCTCGGCGAAGAGCCGGACCGTCTCTTCGTCCTGGAAGTTGATCGACGCCAGGAAATACTGCACGCCCGCGTCAGCCAGGGCCTGGTAGTGGCGAACAGCCTGGCCCGGGGTGGCGAAAACGACCTCCTGGCGCAGCGATGCATCCGGGATGCGAGCTTCGGCCCGTTTGCGCCCGAGACTGGCGTCGTCCTCCGCCAGAGTCAGGAGCGGCGTGTAGTGAGTCCGGAGCACCGACTCGAACGGACGACCGGCCTCGGCGCAGTGGCGGCGCAGCGCCTCGTATTTCCGCGTCACGTCCGCGACCTGGTAGGCCGAGCCCGACCATTCGTGCGGGGCGAAGTTGGACACGTCGGCCAGCCGGGCCACCTGGCGCAGTGTTACCCGCTCTCCGCCTCCTCCGATGAGCACGGGCACATAGGGCTCCTGGACCGGTAGCTGCCTTATCGCCGCGTCCTGCAGCCGGAAATACTTGCCTTCGAAGGAGAAACGTTCGCCTCCCCAGAGCCCTCGTACGACGGTCAGCGTCTCCTCGAGAGCCTCCTGGCGCACCTTGAGAGGAGGGAAATCGAGGCACATCTGGTTGAACTCGGGTACGTCGTCGCCGACCCCGAGGCCCAGCACCAGCCGGCCGCCGCTCACGGCGTCGACGTCCGCGGCCTGCCTGGCCAGCATGAAGGGGGCCCGGTAGTAAATGCAACTGACCAGCGAAACAAGGCGGATCGACTCGGTGGCCATGGCCAGCATCGTTAGTTGGCCCCAGCAATCCATGGAGCGGTTGGGGTGGTCGTTGGCCCAATAGGCGTCAAAACCGAGCCGTTCCGCTCGAAGGGCGGCGTTGATTATGTCCGCCGGTTTGCTGGCGAACATGCCGCAAATGGCGAAACGCAAGCGCGTGGCTCCTTCCGCCACCCATGGATGCGTGGGCCGGGCGGCGTCCGTAGGTAGTTGCCCGTTCGGGTTCATACTGCCGCGCCAGGCTTCATACTGCCGCGCCAGGAGCTAACGACCGCCGCTGAGCAGAGTAGGCCGACGGCATGGCGCCGGCGAGGAATTCGTAGTAGCCCGTGCCGGGCATGAGCGCAGTGAACATCGCCGAACCGTGAACATGGCCCATAAACCCGCGCTCCGTGGTCACCACGCCGGCCTCCACGGGCACCTGCAGGTCTTTAGTGGCGGCCGGCACCGGCCCCGGCCGGTAGTACGTGTCGCGGATGCACTGTCGGAACTGGCCGGCTGGCGGCCTCGCTTCCCTGGCCGGGAGCTCGGGCCGGGATCTGTTCGCATCCATTTCCAGGACCGGTAGCAGGCGTGGGTCTACGCCCATCGGCGCCCATCCGCGCGTGTGCCGGGCAAAACCCTCCCGGTCACAGCAGGCCGGTCGTGACGAGCACCCTTCGGACGGCCGCCGTTTCTTCTTCGTCCAGCGCGGCCTGCGGAGACGCCATGAGGTTGGTGGCGATGATGCCCCGCAGCATGAGGGCAGTCTTGAATCCGCCCAACCCCGCCGCGCTCCTGCCCTTGCCCGGCTTGGCGCAGCGCGTGACCTCGAACACCGTCATGAGACGCTCCTGCTGAGAGCGGGCCTTGTCCCATTCGCCGGCCCGGCAGGTCCGGTACAGCTCGACGAAGCCACCAGGGTCGACGTTGCCGAGCCCGGGCACGGCGCCGCTCGCCCCGACCTGCACGGCGCAGTCGACGATCGCCTCCGACCCGGTGAACGTGGCGAACTTCGGCCACGAACGGGTACCGACGATCACCTCTCGCATGCCGGCGATGTCACCACTCGAGTCCTTGAGCCCGTCGATCACGTGATCGCCGGCCAGCGTCACCAGCTCGCGGGGGCCGAGCTTGCTGTGCACCGCGACCGGGATGTCGTAGGCCAGCAGGGGTGCGCCGGTGGCGGCCTTCAGCGCCCGGAAGTGGCGCTCAACCTCGGGCGGCTCGGTCACCTGGGCGTAGAAGGGGGCCGTGGCGACCAGGGCATCGGCGCCCAGGCCAAGGGCCCGGCCGGCGTGCTCGATCATACGGTTCGTGGTCATGTCGATGAGGCCGGCCAGCACCGGCACCTGGCCGGATACGGTCTTGACGGCGACCTCGACCACCACGTCGCGCTGGGCATCGGTGAGGTAGGCGGTCTCCCCGGACGAGCCGAGCACGAACACGCCGCTGACGCCCTGTTCGATCAGGAACCCGAGCAATCGCTCGAGGGAGGCGACGTCGACTTCGAGCTCCGGGTTGAACGGTGTACAAACAGGCGGGATGATCCCGCTGATCCAGGGCCCGCCGGGCTCCTGCCCGGCCTGAGTCGTGGCCGTCGCCGCGTTTTCCATCTGATGTTCGCTCCTTTTTGCGCCGCATGCTACCGGGCTGGAAAACTCGCCGTCAACAATCGACAATCCAGGGCCGGGCTGGGGGGCGGAGAAGCCCAAGCTAGCGTCGTTTCCCCGGCGCCTAGGGGCCGAATGGCGAGGGGCGCGTACCCGGGAAAGGGAGGGCACGAGGGTGACGAGCGGTCTACGCAGCACTCAGTGGTTCGGTAAGCGGGACCGCGACGGCATCATCCATCGTTCCGGCCTCTTGATGCAGGGCCTGCCCCGCGACGTGGCGGAGGGTCGTCCCGTGATCGGGATCGCCAACAGCTGGTCCGAGCTCACGCCGTGCAACTCGCACCTCCGTGGCCTGGCCGAGTCCGTAAAACGAGGGGTGTGGGAGGCCGGTGGCCTTCCGCTCGAGTTCCCGACCATTTCGCTCGGCGAACAGATGATCCGGCCCACGGCGATGTTCCTGCGCAACCTGATGTCGATGGACATCGAGGAGACGCTGCAGCCAACCCGGTAGACGGAGTGGTGCTGCTGTCCGGGTGCGACAAGACAGGAGGCCGTTACCCGTTCATTTCGTCGGCTTCTTGGTGCAACCAGCAGATCTCGTTGCGTTTCAATGCAAAACTTGCACCCGATGGCGACAAGAACAGCCCATTGCACCAAGAAGCACGACCTGCACCGAGAAGGCCGGCGGGCGCCCCAGAACCGTTGCCCGCGGGAGCGGGTGCAGCGGAGCGCACAGGGCAGCGGCGACTGACGCGGTCCGCTCCTCAGCCCCAACTTGTCCGGCCGCGCCCTTCCGGGCTCAGGGCGCCGGCACTCCCAACCCCTTGGCCCCGGGGCCGGACTGGACCAGACCGGGGCTGAGCCGTTCGAGCCACTCGAGGGAAATGGCCGCTCGCCGCACCTTTTCCCGGGCGATGGCTATGACGTCGTTGCGCAGGTGGAGCCCGCTCGGGTAGAGACCACGCGAATTGCGCAGCCCGTACTTGGCGTACATCGGCGCCGCCACAATAACCAGGTCTCCAACCTCGTGGCCCCTGACGATCCCGCCTGTGCCGTCCGGGGACTCCACGTAGAGGTCGATCGGCAGCTCGGACACCGACCGCAGTTCGGCCAGCTGCCAGAGCGTCATGTCGGAGGGCACGTTTATGGTCGAAGCGCCCAGACGCTCGAGTTGCGCGAAGGTGGCGGGGTTGGTCGGTGCCATGAGGGCCGACACCTTCCAGACCGTCTCCGAAGGGAGCTCACCCCGGCGTTGAGCGTCGGCCAACACTTCCAGCAGCCCGCTGTCGGCGACGAGAAAGCTGCGGATCCCCTTCTCGGTCGCCCGCTGGACGTCTTCGAAGGCGTAGCGCAATTGGCGGGCGCCCCGGATCCGCCCGGCAAAGCCGGGGCCGTCAGCCGACCGTGATGAGGCGCCCAGGTCCCATTCTTCGCGTGGGCCCACGAACAGGGACACTTCGATGCCACGGTCGGCACCGATCCTGGCCATTTCCCGCAGCTCGGCTTCCGAGAGGAGCATGGCCCCGCTCCCTTGAGAGACCCGGTTGACCAAGACGCCGTGAGAATCTGCCGCGTCGAAAACGGCGGCGAGCGCCTCCGGGCCTTCGACGCTCGGGATCTCGACCCGGAAGTGGGCGCCGTCGGGGAAGCGGTGAGGGCTCGGCGGAGGCGAAGCCTCGGGTTGAACCCCCATCCGCAGCAGCACTTCCATGCTCTTGCGGTCGTGGGCCTCGGTTTCGTGGGCCCGGGTTTCCTCGCTCATCGTCGTACCTCCCTGGCCCGTCGCCGCTCAGAGCCTTGACGCCGCCAACGGCCAGGACGGGCGCTCGGTCGTCGGGCGGCGGCCCGATCCTAGCCCCGCGCCCCCGGGCACAATACTCGGCGGGGCCGCCGGTAACCCGGCAGAGGCCAGCTAATGGGTAGCCGGCGGGCCAGGGCGATGTGGGGGCCCGTGGAGCGCGGTGGCTGCGAGCCGCCCGCCGGTCGCGACCGATCAGTCTGTGCGCTCAGGCGGCGGTGACGCCTTCATCTTCGACCAGGCGCCGGAGGTGCTCGAGGCAACGGGCGCGGGTCGGACCGATGCTCCCGACCGGCATCTGCATGAGCGAGGAAAGGTCCTTGTAACCCAGGGGTTCGTCGGTGACCAGGCGGGAGAGCAGCTCCTGGCAACGGGGCTTCAGCCGCTCCCAGGCGGCCCGGAGCACGGCCTCGCGCTCTTCGGCGATCGGGCGCGTATCGGGGTCGGGCAGATGGTTGTCCGGCATGTTGGCCAATATCTGGTCGGCGCCGGTGTGGTACCTGGACGCTCTCCGCAGGAGTTGAAGGCTTTCCCGGCGGGCAGTGGTGGCCAGCCAGCCGCCGACCCTGTCGGGCTGTTCGACCCGGTGGATGTTCTCCACCAGCCGCAGCCAGGTCGTCTGCTGGAGTTCGGCCACGTCTGCCGGGGTAAGGCGGTAACGGCGGCCCGTAGCCGCGATCATCACGCCAAACCGAGCCACCAGTTCGCCCCATGCCTGCGGGTTACCTTCTCGGGCCTGCTCGACCACGGCCGGGATGGAGGCTGACTGCAGCCACGCCCCGCTCGCACCGCGACCTGATCTGGATGGCTGGAGGTCCGGGCCATTTCCTGGGATTCTCACTGTTCCTCTTCCTCGAAGGTGCTTGGCGAATGGGTTTGGGCAGCAACGGGTTAGGGCCTCGCAGGTGGGGGGCGAGGGCATGGTCTACAAGCCGGCGGGTGCAACGTCACGAACCTCAAACAGAGACGAGCCCTCGGACCTTTGGTTACGTTTGCGGTCCCGAAACGTCTTCAGGGGCCGTTCTTCGTGCTTCTACACGAGACGGTGCCACGTTCGGTTCAACATGAACGTGGCCCCGCCGGGTGGCCAAACGGGTTCGAGGCGTACGTGACGCCGGTCGTTCAACAGGCGCAAGCAGTCACTCGGCTGTATCAAGGGGCGCCTTGAGCACCTCCCGGCCGAGCCCGGGAGGTTATCCGCCGGGGAGTACGCTGCGGACGCGCTCCAACCGGGCGTCCAGGTCAGCGAGAAAGGTGTCCAGCGCCATCCTTTTGGCGTCTACCGTTTGACGTAGCTGCTCGAGCAGCACCAGGCATTCGTGAGCCAGTTCGGCCCGCTCCTGCGCCCCGGTGTGCTCGTCGCGGTATACCGCCTTTATCTCGGCCAGCCGGTCGTCGTTGCGCAACACGACGGCGATTTCGTCCAGGTTGAGGCCGAGGAGCGTTTGCAGCTCCCTGATCCGGGCCACCCGGGCCAGGTCCGTTTCGGAGTAGCGGCGCATCCCGCCCGGCGTGCGGGCGCAGGGCGTGATCAGGCCAAGCTCCTGGTAGTACCGCAGCGCTCGCTCGGACACGCCTGCCACCTGCGCGGCGGCCCCGATGTTCAAGAGCTCTTCACGGCCGGGGGCAGCGAGTGTTTCGCTCGGGGCGGTCAACGGCTTGTCACCGGCAACGAAGCCTCGCCGGCACCCAGCCGCTGGCCGGGTACTTCCGGCTCCTCGGACAGTCCGGCCACCTCTGCGCTCTCGGCCGCGCCCTCAGCCAGTTCCTCGCTAACCGGCTGCGGGGCGTGGATATAGCGTTTGCCCCTCAGCGCGCTGGCTACCACGGCAATAAGGGTAGCGCCGGCGGCGAAGTCGAAGGCCAGATGGAGGCCGTTCGAGAAAGGCGCCTCGATGAGCCTGGGGAAAAAGGACCGGCCAGTTATGTAAGCGACCTGGCTGGCCGTCATGTGCTTCAGAGCGCCAGTGGGGGCCAGCAGTTCCTGGACCGGGTTGTAGCCGAGGAAGGCGGAGAACAGGCTGCCGATCGGCGGTTCATTGGCCACCAACCGGGCCGGTCCCGAAGGCACGCCGGCGGCGGTCAGGCCGTGGTAGAGGTGGGTGGGCAGGTCGGCGGCCAGACCCAGCGTGACGATGGTGAAGAACAGCCCCATCGACAGCACGGTGGCCGAGTTTTGGAACGTGTTCAGCATCCCGGCGCCGGCGCCGCGCTGGTTGGGCGGGAGGCTGTTCATTACCGACGCCTGGTTGGGGGAGAAGAAAAGCCCCATACCGACGGCGAACAAGAAGATGAGGAGGGCGAACCAGATGTAGTTGAAGTTCATCGGCAACTGCTGGAGGAGGATGAACGTCACCCCGCTCAGCGCCAGCCCGGCCGTGGCCAGGCCCCGGGCGCCCATGCGGTCCGACAGGATGCCGGACACCGGCCCTACGATGAGGAACCCGAGTGTGAGGGGGATCATGGCCAGGCCGGCCCAGAGCGGGGTCTGGCTGAAGCTGTAGCCGTGCTGGGGGAGCCATATGCCTTGCAGCCAGATGATCAGCATGAACTGAAGCCCGCCGCGCCCGAGAGCCCCGAGCAGGCCGGCGATGTTGCCGGCGGTAAAGGCCCGGATGCGGAACAGCCCGAGGTTGAACATGGGTTGCGGTTGCTTGGTCTCGATGAAGACGAACAGGCCGAGGATGGCGATCCCGCCGAAAATGGCCAGGAGCACCCAGGGGTTGGTCCAGCCCGTCGGGTGGCCGCCGTAGGGGAGCAGTGAGTACACGATGCCGGTCAACAAGGCGACCAGGCCGACGGCGAAGGTGATGTTGCCCCGCCAGTCGATCTTGGCCGGGAGACGGACGCCGTTGTCCTTGAGCATCAGGTAGGCCCAAACCGTCCCGAAGAGCCCGAAGGGCACCGAGACGAGGAACACGAGGCGCCATGAAACGGGCCCGAGTACTCCCCCCAGGACGAGACCGAGGAAGGACCCGGCGATAGCTGCGATGCCGTTGATCCCCATGGCCTTTCCTCGCTCGTCGGATGGAAAGGCGTCGGTCAGGATGGCAGCTGAGTTGGCGAACAGGAAGGCGCCGCCCACGCCCTGGCCCACCCGCATGATGATGATCCAGAGGGCACCGGCGGAGCCGGACAGCCACGTCGCTGACAAGAGGATCGAGAAGGCGGTGAAGACGGCAAACCCCAGGTTGTACATGCGGACCCGCCCGAACATGTCACCGACCCGGCCGAGACTGACCACCAGCACCGCCGTCACGAGCAAAAAGCCCATGAAAACCCACAAGAAGTACGACGTATTGGAAGGCGTCAGGGGGTTGAGCGAGATGCCGCGAAAAATGTCGGGCAAGGAGATGAGCAGGATCGACTGGTTGATCGTCACCATCAAGACGCCGAGCGTGGTGTTGGAGAGGGCGATCCACTTGTAGTGGACTCCTCGCTTGTCCCTGGCCGGCGCGGTGGTGTCAACGGTCGCGTTCGTGCTCATCCGTCCTCCTCGGTTCCCGTCACCACTCGATGATACCAGCCCTTGACGTTAACGTCAGATTTTGAGGACACGAGCAGGCATCGGCTTTCACGACCGGACAGGTTGGAACGGGCGGCGAAGGCTACGCCGGGAGCACAGACTCGATGGCCGACACCACCTCGTCGGAGTCCGGGGTCACCCGGGGCCGAAACCGGGCCACTACCTGCCCGTCCGGCGCGACCAGGAACTTCTCGAAGTTCCACTGGATGTCGCCCGCCTCGCCGTCGGCGTCGGGCGTGGCCGTGAGTTGCTGGTACAGCGGGTGGCGCTGTGCCCCGTTGACGTCGATCTTCTCCGTCATCGGGAACGTCACGCCGTACGTCGTCGAGCAGAAGGTGGCGATCTCGTCCGGCGTGCCCGGCTCCTGCTGGCCGAACTGGTTGCACGGCACTCCGAGCACGGTGAACCCCCGGTCCTTGAACCGCTCATGCAGGTCTTCGAGGGTGGCGTATTGGGGGGTCAACCCGCAGCGGGAAGCGACGTTCACGATCAGGGCGGCCTTACCTTCGAGTTCGTCGAGATCGAGCGGGTTGCCGTCGAGCGAAGCTGGTACTACGTCGTAAAGGGCCATAGTTAGGCCAACAGCGGCTCGAGGCCTATATTCCTGGCGTGGCGCGGGCGCTCGTAGGTTTTGCCGGTCTGCCGGCGGGGGCCGGGTCTGCCGGCGGGGGGTCTGCCGGCGGGCGGGTCTGCCGGCGGGGGGTCTGCCGGCGGCCGGGTCTGCCGGCGGGCGGGCCTGCTGGCGTGGTCCCTCTTGCGGGGGGCGACGGAGCCTCGGGGGGAACCTGTCTACCGGTCGGGCTTGTCGTTGCCGGGGGGCCCGCCGGAACTAGTAGCAGTTTTAGCTGCTATGTGTACAAAAGTACCTACTGGCGCGCCACTTTTGCACGGTCCACAGCTCGCTCAGCCCCAGGCGCCGGCGGGTGCCCTTCCCGGCCCTGCCCCGCCCCGGCTCCCGCCCGGCCCCAGGCTCTTGAATTACTCCCGCACGAAAGCGATCGTCTCCGGCCCCGCCGGCAGGGCGCAACAGGTGGCGCCGTTGCCGCCGGCCCGCCGGATCTCGTCACGCACTGTCGCCCCGACGTCCTCGGCCGGCGAGAGAAAAGCGCTCTCCAGTTCCCTGGCGCTCAGGCCATCGGTGTGTACGGCTACTCGAGCCTGGCCGAGTACCCGGGCCAGGACCTGTGCCTCCCACTGGTCCGGCACTGTATGGGTGCGGTCCGAAAGGGAGGCCAACAAAGCCTGGGGGGAGGGAGCAGTAGCCAGCAACTGGCGGAACTCGCCGTGGTCGGGGAACCCGTCGCGGCACTCGGCGGCGACGACGATGAGGCCACCCTCCCGGACGACCTGGGCCGCCGCCGACATCCCCTTGACCGCCTGGTACAGGTTTTGGTCCAGCGGGAAGCCGGCATTGGATGTCACGACCACGTCGAAGCGCTCAGGGACTTCCTGCATCGCCACCTCCCTCGCCACCGCCGTGGCCGCCCGGTGCATGGCGAAGAGTTCGCCGGCGAAGGCAGCCACCACCTCGTGGCGCCGGTTGAGCACCACGTCGCAGGCGAAATGGACTCCCGTCGCCCTGGCGATGGCCCGGACGTCGTCATGGACCGGGTTGCCCTCGAGTACGGCCCAGGTGGCGGCCGGGCTGGCGATCCGCCGGGCGTCGTGCAGGGCGAGGGTGGTCTCGAGGCCGGCCAGGCCGGGGGCGACGAGCTTGGGCCCGCCCGAGAACCCGGCGAAGAAGTGCGGCTCCACGAACCCGGTCGTGACCCGCACGTCTGCGTCTACCCATTCCCGGTTGAGCTGGACCGGGACATCCTGGCCCATCCTCCCGAGGTCCACCAGCGTCGCGGGGTCGCGGGCGTCGTGGTTCACCACGCGGACCTTATCGAGCAGCTCCGGCCCGAACATCTCCTCGAGCTCCGCCGGCGTATTGGCCCGATGCGTGCCCGTCGCCACCAACACGACCACGTGGTCGAGGTCGGTCCTGGTGGCGATGACCTCCAGCAGGGCGGAAAGCATGGGGCGGCGGGGTTGGGGCCTGGTGCCGTCGCAAACGGCAATGGCGACGGTGGCCCCGGGCGGCACCACCTCAGCCAAAGGGGGCCCGCTGACCGGCGAACGAACGGCTTCCCTTATCTCGGCCAGCTCGTCGGTGGCGCCAGGCCGGTCTTCGGGCGCGACTACGAGGGTCTTCGGCGGCAGCTCTACGGCCAGCTGAGAACTGCCGTAGGGCAGGTCCACCAGCACGGAACGCTCTGCCGTCACTTCTCTCACTTGCTCAGAGACCTCCTTCGCGAGCCTCGCTTTCCGGGCCGCCCTAGTCCGGGCCGCCCTAGTCCGGGCCGCCCTAGTCCGGGCCGCCCTAGTCCGGGCCGCCCTAGTCCGGGCCGCCCTAGTCCGGGCCGCCCTAGTCGATCCTCTCGTAAGCCGGCAACGTAAGGAAGTCTACGAACTCGTCGGCCAATGCCACCTCGTCGAACAGTTCCGCCGCTTCCTTGGCCCGGCCGTCGCCGAGGCCGGCGGCATCCAGGTCCTTCAGCAGCTGCTCCAGTTCCTCGCCCTCGACCCGGCGCACCAGTTCAGGGGTGACGATGCTCCCGTCGCCCAGGTCCACGCCATGGTGGCACCACTGCCAAACCTGTGCCCGGGCAATTTCTGCCGTAGCCACGTCCTCCATGAGGTTGAACACCGCTACCGCCCCTGTCCCGCGGAGCCACGACTCGAGGTAGCGCAGGCTCACGGCCACGTTGTTGCGCACGCCGGCCTCGGTGACCGAACCACCCGGTACGGCCACGTCGAGGAGCTCACCCGCCTCCACCACGACGTCCTCTCTGGACCGGGACAGCTGGTTGGCCTGTCCGTTCAGGGCCGCGTCAAAAACCTCGGTGGCCACGGGCACCAGGTCGGGGTGGGCCACCCAGGTGCCGTCGAAACCGGCGCCGGCCTCCCGCCTCTTGTCGTCACGCACCGCGCCGATGGCCCGTTCGTTGACCTGGGGGTCGCGGCGTGAGGGCACGAAGGCCGCCATGCCGCCGATGGCGTGAGCGCCCCGGCGGTGGCAGGTTTTCACGAGCAGCTCCGTGTAGGCGTGCATGAAGGGGACGGTCATTGTGACCTGGGCCCGGTCCGGGAGCACGAAAGCTGGGTCATCACGGAACTTCTTGATGATGCTGAACATGTAGTCCCAACGCCCGGCGTTGAGGGCGGTGGCGTGGGGGCCCAGGGCGTGCAGTATGTCGTCCATCTCGAAGGCGGCCAGGATGGTCTCGATGAGGACCGTCGCCCTTATGCTCCCCGGCGGGAGGTCGAGGCGGCTCTCGGCGATCTCGAAGGCGGACCGCCACAACGCCGCTTCGTCGGCGTTTTCCAGCTTCGCCAGGTACAGGTAGGGACCTGACCCTCGGCCCAGGAGCTCGTGGCCATTGTTGGCTACGAAGATGCCGAAATCGAACAGGCTGGCCGAAACGGGCGCTCCGTCGACGAGTACGTGCCGCTCGATCAGGTGCCAGCCCCGCGGCCGGACCAAAAGCGTCGCCGGTTCCGAGCCGAGGCTGTAGTCCCTGCCCTCAGGCGAGCGATAGGACAGCCGCCGCCGGACGGCATCGTGGACGTTTGCCTGTCCGTCGGCCAGGTTGGACCAGGTTGGGGTGTTGGCATCTTCGAAGTCGGCCATGAACACCCGGGCACCGGAATTGAGAGCGTTGATCATCATCTTGGCGTCGGTCGGGCCGGTGATCTCTACTCGCCTATCACGGAGATCCGCAGGCGCCGGGGGCACCCGCCATTGTGCGCCCGTGGCGCCGGCCGGCCCATCACGAAATTTAGGCCGGACGCCTCGGGCCAGTTCGGCTTGTCGCTCCCGCCGCCGCTCGAGCAACTCGAGCCGTTGCCGGCCGAGCTCGCTCTGCAGCTCGGCCACGAGAGCCAGTGACGCCCCGTTTAATACTGTCTCCCGGCGAGCATTTTTTTCGCCTCGGATCTCAACGGCTGCGCTCATTTATAACTCCTCACTTCTCAAAAATGTCATAGGAGGTAATTTGCTCGTCGGCCGGCGAATTATCATGCAAATTCGTTTCTAACCCAGTCTTCCGCACCGGACGAAAAGGAGAGTTTGCCCCGGAAGCCAGCGCTCCTGTAGAGTCAACATGAAAGAAATTCATTGTAACATGTAGAGATCCGGCAGAGCCAGGTCAGGAGCAAAGAGACAGGTCAGGAGCAAAAAGTGAGCGCCCGTCCCGGCACTGCCACCGTCTCGGAGCACGCAGAGGGCCCGGCCAAGGACGCAGCCACCGGCCCGCTGCCACCCGACGCCCAGGTCGCCATCAGCCTTTTGGCCCCCTCTCTGCCACCGGACGCGCTCATCCGCGACCAGGTCGAGCTGGCCACATACGAGTGCGACGGGCTGACACAGTTCAGAGCGCGCCCGGCCTTCGCCGTTTTAGCCGCCTCGGGCGAGGATATACAGAGAGTGGTCGGGGTGTGCGCCCGGTTGAAGCTGCCGTTTGTGGCCCGTGGTTCCGGGACCGGTCTCTCGGGCGGGTCGGTCCCTCATGCCGATGGCGCCCTGGTGGTTACCACGCGCATGCGCCGGGTGCTCGAGTTACGGGCCGAAGATCTGCGGGCCGTGCTCGAGCCCGGTGTGACGAACCTCGAGGTGAGCCGGGCGGCCCAGCCCTACGGCCTCTTCTACGCGCCGGACCCTTCCAGTCAGCAGGTGTGCTCGGTGGGCGGCAACGTGGCCGAAAACTCCGGCGGTGCTCATTGCCTGAAGTACGGATTCACCACCAATCACGTAACCGGTATCGAAGTGGTCACGCCCGACGGGGCCGTTGCCGAGCTGGGCGGGCCGGCCGGCGACGTCCCGGGTTATGACCTGGTCGGTACTTTCGTGGGTTCCGAGGGCACTCTCGGAGTGGCCACGAAGGTCACGGTCCGGCTTCTCCCCCGCCCCGAAGCGGTCCAGACGCTGCTCGCCGGCTTCTCCGACATTGACAGCGCGGGCCGGGCCGTTTCCGCCATTATCGCCGCCGGGCTCGTACCGGCAGCCATAGAAATGATGGATGCTTTGTCAATATCGGCGGCCGAAAAAGCCGTGAAATGCGAGTACCCCGAAGGGGCGGGGGCCGTACTGATCGTCGAGCTCGACGGCCCGGTCACCGAGGTGGAGGAAGGCCTCACCGACGTGGAGCGCCTTTGCTCGGCCCACGGGGCATTCGAAATCCGCATTGCGGTCGACGACGTCGAACGGGCGCGAATCTGGCGGGGCCGGAAGTCTGCTTTCGCCGCCATGGGCCGGCTCAGCCCTGCGTATATTGTCCAGGATGGCGTGGTGCCGAGGAGCGACTTGCCCGAAGTCCTCCGTGACATAGCCCGTCTTTCCGCTGAGGCCGGCATCAGGGTAGCGAACGTGTTCCATGCCGGTGATGGCAACCTGCACCCTCTGGTGCTCTACGACGACGGCGTAGAAGGCGAGGAGCAACGCGCCGAAGAACTGTCCACGGAGATCCTGGACCTGTGCATTGCGCGTGGCGGCTCGATAACGGGCGAGCACGGGGTGGGCCTCCACAAGCTGACAGCGATGGCCAAAATGTTCACCGAGGACGACCTCGACACCATGCTCTTGGTCCGACGCGCCTTCGACCCGGAGGGGATCTGCAACCCGGGCAAAGCGGTACCGACCCCCCGGCTATGCGGCGAACCGCCCCGCCCCCGCCATGGCGCCCACCCTCTTCAGGAGCAAGGCGTGGCGGAGTTGTTTTAATGGCTGTACTTGACGAACTGGTGCGAGCCTGCTCCGGCGGCGCCCGCCCGGCCGAGCCAACGGATGCCGTCGACGGCGTGGCCCCCGACTTCGTGGCCGAACCACGCCAAACCCAGGACGTGGCCGGTGCCCTGCGAATTGCCGCCGTCCATGGGCTCAGGGTGGTGGCGCGAGGGGCGGGTACGAAGCTCGACTGGGGCAACCCCCCGGAGGCGGCCGAGCTTGTGCTGGACCTCTCGGGGATGGACGGGGTCATCGAGCATGTCAGTGACGACCTGGTGGCGCGGGCCAGGGCGGGGACCACCTTGGCCCACCTGTCTGAAGAGATTTCAAAAGCAGGGCAACGGTTCCCCGTTGACGAGGTGGTGGCCGGCTCGACTCTCGGGGGCGTCGTCTCCACCGGCCTGTCGGGGCCGGGCCGCTTCACGCACGGCGGCGTTCGGGACGTGGTCATCGGCGCCACCGTGGTGAGGGCTGATGGTGTCGTTACCCACGCCGGCAGCAAAGTAGTAAAAAACGTGGCCGGTTATGACCTGACCAAACTGTTCACCGGTTCGTACGGGACGCTCGGGGTGGTGACCGAAGTGACAATGAAACTGAAGCCCATGACATTGGCCCAGCGCTTCGTGGTCGCCTCGCACCCAACTACAGCCGAGATGGGCCGGTCACTTTCCGCCATCCTGAGGTCGCGATCGGCACCAACGGCCATCGAGCTCGAGCGGCCGGGCCCGGACGAGCCTCTGCAACTTTCGGTGCTCATCGAGGGTCGCCCCGGCCCCGTCGAGCAACGCAGCGCCGAGGTTGCCGCCCTTCTGGGTTCGTCCGACGTTCGCCCCGTGGCGCCGCCGGGGTGGGGCGTGCTGCCCGGGCCGGTCACTTTGAAGCTCACCTCCGTACTTTCCGGGGTACCGGTCGTGGTCGAGCAGGCCGGCACGGTGGCCCGGGAATACGACCTGCCCGCCAGGGTGGCCGGCTCGGCCGGTTCCGGAGTGCTGTTTGTTGGCCTGCCGGCCGAGGTCCCGGCGGAGGCCCTGGGCAGCGTGCTCGAGGATTTGCGCCGAGTTTGTGGCCGTTTTGGCGGGCACGCCGTCTTGTTGCGGGCGCCCGCCGCTCTCAAGGCGGCCGTGGACGTGTGGGGCCCGGTGCCAGGCCTCGAGCTTATGCGCCGTTTGAAAGAACAATTCGACCCCGGCCGCCGGCTCGCCCCGGGCCGTTTCGTCGGCGGTATTTGATGGCCATTGCCGATCCAGGAGACCGGGACAATCTGACCGGGGTCCGGGAATTGCTCGATGACTGTGTCCACTGCGGGTTCTGCCTTCCCGCTTGCCCGACTTACTCGTTGTGGGGCCAGGAAATGGACTCGCCCCGGGGACGGATCTACCTGATGGACGAGGTGTTGTCGGGCTGCCCCATCGGAGGTGCCCCGCTCGAGCACTTCGACCGCTGCCTTTCTTGTATGGCGTGTGTGAGCGCCTGTCCTTCCGGTGTCAGGTACGGCGAGATAATCGAGGCCGCTCGCGTCGAAATCGAGCGCACCGTGGAACGTCCGCGAGCGGACCGCTGGGCCCGCTCGGCCATTTTCGGGTTGTTCCCATACCCGCGCCGGCTCCGGGTCGCCCGGCTGGCTCTGGCCGCCGCCCAAGCCTCCGGGCTCCGGTCCGTTCTGCAGCGACCGGAAGTGGCGGCCCGGCTACCGGCCCTGTTCCGCGCTATGGAGTCCGTGGCGCCGGCGGTCTCGCCCATCGAGGTCCTGCCCACCAGGATCCCCGCCGAAGGGGCGCGGCGCGGAGTTGTCGGGCTGCTCACCGGTTGCGTGCAAAGTGTTTTCTTTTCACAAGTGAATTCGGCCACGGCCAGAGTGCTGGCGGCTGAGGGCTTCGACGTGGTGGTCCCGCCCCGCCAGGGCTGCTGCGGGGCGCTCTCGTGGCACGCCGGCCGTAGAGCCGAAGCGGCTCGCTTTGCCCGGCACACCGTGGACGCCTTCAAGTCCGAAGGCGTCGAGCACATCGTCGTGAACGCGGCCGGTTGCGGCTCGGCCATGAAGGAGTACACCATGCTCCTGTCCGGCCAGCCCGGCTACGCAGACGACGCCGCCTGGCTGGCGGCACAGACCCGTGACCTTTCCGAGCTGCTCGTCTCGGTGGGAGCGAAGGCCCGGCGTCACCCTGTAAATATGAAAGTGGCGTACCACGACGCTTGCCACCTGGCCCACGCACAGGGCATCCGCGCTCAGCCGCGGGCGCTGCTCCAGGAGATCCCGGGGCTGCAGGTATCCGAGATCCAGGACGAGTTCTGCTGTGGTTCGGCCGGGATCTACAACCTGGTCGAGCCGGACGCCGCCCGCCAACTCGGCGATCGCAAGGCAGCCGCCATCGTGGCCACCGGTGCCGAGGTGGTGGTGAGCACCAACCCGGGGTGCCTGATGCAGGTCCAAAGCGCCATGCGCCGTTCAGGTGCGGTCATCAGGACGGCGCACCTGGCCGAAATCCTCGACATTTCACTACGAGGCGACGCTGCGGCGCCCCCATAGCGCTAGTTCTGGTTGAGCTTGGCCAGCCACCGGAGCTGTTCGGCTTGATGGAAGACCTGACCGCCTTCATGATCGTTGAACGGGTACTCCAC
Source organism: Acidimicrobiales bacterium (assembly GCA_035502515.1). Taxonomy (GTDB): domain Bacteria; phylum Actinomycetota; class Acidimicrobiia; order Acidimicrobiales; family Palsa-688; genus Fen-671. Next base: position 4,302 of record DATJUH010000053.1, on the reverse strand, counting down.
GATCTCTTTGGGCCCGGCGTAGGCGTTGTATGCGGCATAGACGGTGGAGGGCGGACAGATGTGGTCCATCAAGGCGACGGAGAACAGCGCCGGCGCCGTGGCCCGCCGGACGAGCACGGCGCCGTCGAAGTACGCCAGGGTGGCGAAGACCTGTTGGACGTGGTCCCGGTGAATGCTCAGATAACGGATAATTTCGGTATAAGGGTCCTTCTCGACTATCTCGGTGGCACGGGGAAAATCGCAGAGGAAGGGCACGTCGGGCATAACCGCCCAGAGATCGGGGACGAGGGATGCCACCGCCAGCGTGATACCGCCCCCCTGGCTGGCACCGGTGACGGCGATCCTTCGTGCGTCCGCCAACGAATGGTTACGGACCGTCTCGACCGCCATGACGGCGTCGGTATAGACGCGGCGGTAGTAGTAATCGTGAGGGTCGAGTATGCCTTTCGTCATGAACCCCGGGGACGCGGGGGCGGCCCCGACCGGGTCGGGGGTGTCGCCCGGGCTCCACGCCGATCCCTGGCCCCGGGTATCTACTCGCAGGCACCCGTAGCCGGCCAGAGCCCAGGGGTCCACCTCGTGGGCCAGGCTTCGGCCTCCGCCGTAACCGATGAACTTGACCACGATGGGCAACGGGCCGGAGGCGCCCGCCGGTACGTGGAACCATGCCCGGACCGGCTCGCCCGCGAAGCCGGAGAACGTGACGTCGAAACAGTCGACCAGGGTCAGGCCGGAATCGACTGGCTCGAAAGCCGGCGGCTTGGCCCCGGCCCGGGCTTCGGCCAGGGTCGCGGTCCAGAAGGTCTCGAGATCTCTTGGCTCGTCCAGATCCGGGGCATACTTAACCAGTTGGTCTCGGGGCAAGTCGAACAGCGCCATCCTGTCTCCTTTTGTCCTCGGAGCCTATGGCTGGCGCCGCCCGTTTGTCACTTTCGAACGGGGGCGCAGACCGGGGCGGCCACTACTCCGAGCGCAGGGCGTACCTGCCGGCCTTTAGCACGCCAGGGGCCTCCGGCCGGAAGGTGTCCGGACCGACGAGCACCCGGTCGACCTTCAGGGTCCCATGCAGGACGTCCACGCTTACCGTTCTTCCGCCTCCGGGGGAAGCCGCCTGCTTGACAGTGCCCCAGGCCGAGCCGGTCGACCAGAACCACTTCGCCGGCGTGGCCGCCGGTGCGAAGGTCATGGCGCCCTGCCGGGCGTCGTAACGGAAACCCGTCCACGCCGGGATGAGCCCCCAGCTGGCCATGGCCCGGGCGTAATGGTGACCGCACTCCGACTCGTCATAGGGGTTGCGTCTCAGTCCGGAGAACCGCTGGCGGGCGGCAGCCACAACATCCTCGGCCAGTTCGGTCAGGCCCTGCTCGGCCAACCCGATGGCATAGACGTACTCGAGCCCGGTCCACGCCTCGCACCAGTACGGCATCGGGTGCTCCGGCGTCCCGTCGGGGTAGGACAGCACAATGTGGCCCCGCTCCCCCCTTACCGCGTACGTGCGCATGTAGTTCGTCCAGTCCCCGAAGTCGGGGATGTAGTTGAGCTCATGGATGCTCGATAACGCCGTCTTTACATGCGCGTTATCAAGTATGGGTGCCAGCCCGACGAGCCGGCCGTAAGTGTCGCCGACGAGCTGGTCGATGACGCACCCATCACCAACCTGGAACTCAGGGTCGGCCGCGTTTTCTGCCCCCATGTTGGTGTGCCTGAGACGGGAAGGGACAGCTGAAAGGTCACCCGGCGGGATTATCTTTTGCTGATAGTAGTGGCCGTTCCACAGGACGTCCTCGGTGGCGGCGGCGCCGCTCTCCAGAACTTTCTGGCAAGTGGCGGCAAATTCGTCGTCGCCGGCCGCTTCAGCCATCTGCGCGGCGGCCGCCAACGCGGCCAGGTACCAGGACTGCACCTCGGGGTTAGGCCCGAAGTACTCGACGTCCATCGTGTTGTGCTGGACCCCCTCGGCCAGTCCGTCGCGGTCCGCGTCCCACCCACCGTTGACCCACGCAAACTCGACCGAGCGCCGGCAAGCGGGCCACAGACGTTTTAGCCATCCGTCGTCGCCGGACAACCGCCACTCCCTGAACAGCTTCAGCACAGAGCCGAACTGGCCGTCGGCCGCCGCCAGTGGGTACGCCTGAGCTTTGTCCAGGGGGAGGAGGATGCGAAAACTCATGGCCCCGTCCGGCGCGGTGGCGTGCAGGTATTCGAGCTCGCGCATTTGCCTGGCCAGTGAGCCGAACAAAAAGGGCGTGGCCAGGTCATAGTTCCAGACGTGCGTGCACGAACCCAGGCAGCTGCCGGCCTCGTCCAGGCACCCCTCCCAACCGAAAGGGTGCCCTTCGGCGTCCCGGAAAAATGTCTGGCTGCGCAAAGTGCTCAGGTTGAACAGAGCCGCTTCTTTTACCGCGGGGTGGGTGTCGGTCTCCCAGAAGGCCGACACGAACCGTTCCGTGGCCTCCCGAAGTGCCGGCAGCTGGCCCGCGTGAGTGGCGACGACTTCCCAGGCGTCGGCGAAGTCGTTGGCGTAGAAGTTGCCGACCGTCTCTGGCCCGGCCATGCCACCCGGGCCCCGCCGGCCCCAGATCCAGGCGTGGCGGTTCGGGAAGTGCCACGCCAGGAGGAAAACGACCTCGGCTTTTCCGCCCGGCGCCAGAGCGCGCTTGGCGCCGACCGTACCGGCAATAGCAGAACCGTAAGTGGGCGCCGGGACGTCGTCCCCGGCCCCGAACGTCCCCGCCCCGGGCTGACCGCTTTCGGCGAAGCTCCGCCACATCTGGAGAAGGCCCTGGTTCCACTTCCCCAGGCCCCAGGTGGGCCCGGCCCAGGCGCCCTCTCCCAGCACGGCCGCGGCCAGTGTCCCGGCCGCCTCGCTCCCGGCCTCAATTGCCTCGTCGGACAGAAGGTAGCCCTTGAGTTCGCCGTCCGAATGCCTGACGGCGCCAGGACGGCTCGGCTGCCCCTCGGCTCTGGCACTGTGGCCGGCCATCGCCTCGAGGGAGAACATGATGTTGCAGTCGAGCGGCTCATCAGCGACCGACTCGATGGCGACACTGATCACCGCCATTGGCAGACCGCTCAACACTTCGTCAGCAGGCGAGAACGGGTTGAAAACCTCCACTTTGGCCCGCACCGGGAACTTAGGGTCGGCCAGCGTCACGCGCCCGAAGGGGTACGCGGTCTCGAACTCGCACTCGGCAAATCGGGGTATCCCTGCCAACGGTGCAGGCGAGCCCAACGCGCCTTCGACCTCCTCGTCGAACAGGCTGCCCTCCAGTACCCGGGCCGTGGGAGCAGTGTTCGCCCCGCTTACCTGGCAGGCCAGGAACGTGAGCTCTGACTTCGTCCCCTTGGCCGGATGGTTCTCCAGTTCCCAATCCCGGAACTGGCCCCGGCCCCCGAAACCGACCGAGCCCGTACCGATCCCCCCGACGGGGAGCGAGATCCGTACCCGGTCCGGCCCGCGGTACGTCCGGGCCACCGGCCAATTGGAGCGGGCAACCCCGACGTCTGCCACCTGTACCACGCCAGCCTCCTTTGTCTGTGACGGTTCTTGGCTACCTGGCGACGCCCCGGTAACCGATTCCTTCCATAAGCCTGCGCTGCAGGAAAATGAAGGCGATAACGGCCGGGACGCACAGTATGGCCATCCCGGCAAAGATCGCCCCTATCTCACCACCCCCAAGCGCCGACTCCTGGTAATAAAGAGCCAGCGGCGCGGTCATGCGGTCGGGGTTCGTGATGAAAAGGTTGGGCCAGAAAAAGTCGTTCCAAATGTACTGGCCGGTGATGACCATCACGGCCGAGATCGCCGGCCATGACATCGGGACCATCACGTGGCGGATGATCCGCAGATGACCGGCGCCATCTACGCGAGCGGCGTCATCGAGGTCCACCGGGATCGTCCGGAAGTGCTGTCGCAGCAGGAATATGGCCAGCACCTGGATAAGCGCAGGGATGATGAGGCTGGCCTGGGTATTGAGGAGGTGCATGTACTTCACCACGACGAACTCGGGCACCGCCGACACCTGCGTCGGTATGGTCAGTGCGGCCAGGAACATGGTGAAAACCAGCTCCCGGCCGCGGAACTCGATGCGAGCGAACGCATACGCCGCCAGTACGCTGACCACCGCCACCCCCAGCACGACCGAGGTCGTCACAAGTAAAGAGTTCAAGAGGTTGAGGCCGAAAGGCGTATTGGAGAAAAGGCTCCGGTAGCTGTCCAGTGTCGTGTCGGTCGGGAACCAGACCGGGGGCAGGTTGAACTGCTGGGCCGGTGGTTCGATCGACTGGACGACTACCCAGGCC
>DATJUH010000052.1:0-4788 GCA_035502515.1 Acidimicrobiales bacterium | reverse complement strand
CAAGTTGCGGATTTCGTGCAGGCTCCCCCTGGGCCACGTGGGCTCGCGGGATCGTTCTGCGCGGCTGGGATGACGAGGCCGGACGCTGGGGTACCAAGGATGGCGAAGGCTCTAGCCGGCGATCCGCTGTGGCGGCAGCGGAGCAGGAAAACGCCAGAGCGACCAGTCCGCCAGTGTCAGGCTAAGAGGATGCGGTGGTATCAACATCAGCTTTCAGGCCGGACCTCAGCCCGCCCTTCGCCCAGGTGAGCGTGTTCCGGCCCAGGCGGAGCAGGGACTGGAGCCTCACGGGCGTGGGGCCGTTGCCAGGGCCCTCGCTCTTCGACCATGCGACTCGCCTCGTCGCCGAGCACGGCGACGGACCACTGCCTCGTGGCGGGGAACCGCTGCCCGACGAACCGCCACCCGATCCATCAAAACTCCGCTACGGACCTGGCGTGATGGACGGCATCGGCGCGGGCGCCGCCGGCCCGGGCGAGAGCCAGCCGGCCGTGATCGCCGCGTCCGCCATCTTGGACCTGCTGCAGGCGGTACCGAGCACCAAGAAGGTGCATGCCGTGGCTGCTCGGCTGGCCGAGGTCGAAGGCCCGTCGTCGTTTGACCAAATGCTCGAGACGTTGAAGACCGGTGGGGCGAACCGTGCGCACCTGGCCGAACTGTCACGGTGGCTGTGCACCCACGGCACGCACCGCCAGCAGGTCAAGGCCGGTATCGCCATGCTCGGCGTCTCCGGCGCCCCTGACGACACTGCCCTGGTCAACACGCTCGGGCGCCTGGAGGAACTCACCCTCTACTCACTAGTTGCCCTATCCAACCTGCAACCGGACAAAGCAGAGCAGGCCATCTTCGACCTGGCCCGCCAAGTCGAAGGCTGGGGCCGGATCCACGCCCTCTACCGCCTGGCCGGCACCAGCGACCCGACCATCAAAGCCTGGATGCTGCGCGGCGGGTACGTCAACGGCGTCATGGACGAAGAGGTCGCCTACATCGCCGCGTCCACTGGCGGCCTGGAGGAAGCCTTGGCCGGTGCAGTCGACGAGGAGCTCCTCGACTGGTCCGGCCGGCTCCTTGTCGCCTTGGCTATTGGGGGACCGGCCAAGGACATGACCCACTACGCGGATGGCGCCACTGCCCTCGCCTCCTACCTCCGCGAAGTCGGCAACGTCTCAGCGACCTTGCTGCGGCTACAGCACCTCTACGACATCGAGCGCTACCTGACTGGCTGGGCCGTCGAGAACCCCCTCATCGACGACGGCACCCGCGAAGCCTTATCCGCCCAGGTCACAGAGATCCTCAACCGGCCCGACTGGCCCCCCCTCGTGGCGGGTGGGCTCGTCAGCACCGACGTCGGCACTGTGAAGGCCGTCCTGCGGCTCGCCCCGCGCTACGAGCTCGACCCGGTACCGGTGGTCCTCGACTGGCTGCCGGCCGAACCCCACGACGCCTACCTGTGGCAGATTGTGCTCGCCGCCGCCACGGCTGACAACATCGACGAGCTCGTCGAACTGGCCGGCCGGGTACTGCCGTGGTCGGCCATCAAGACCGGCCCCGCCAAAGACTTCGGGCTCGGCCCCGACTATCGAGCCGAGGCCTGCCTCGACCAGATCTTGCAACGGCTCAACAAGTTCCCGGGCCACGGCTGGGCAGCCATCGAGGTCGGCCTGACTTGCCGCGTCACCCGCAACCGGAACCTGGCCATAAGAGCGCTGGACGAGTGGCCCCGAGACGCCTGGCCTGAAGGCGCCCAAGGTGGACTCCGCCGCCTGCTCTTCCAGGAGCCGGATGACAAGGCCCGCCAGCGGGTCAAAGACCTCCTCGGCCAGGCTGCTGATGAGCAAAACAAGTAGTCGGGCCCGAGGGTGAAGCGCCGAGCGCCGATTACCGGGCCCCTTCTCAATGGTTGCGAGCTTTGGACGAGCGCCCGATCTGCTCGCACGCCGGAACGTGCCGGGCGGTAGAGGCCAGGGCCCAGCTATCTTCTCAGAGTGGACGTTCCGGACCGTCCGAGCGAGCGCCTCGTAGAGCAACGGTTGCGAAACCGCGTTATGGAAGCGTTGGTTGCCCTAGCCGAGGGCGACGAGGGCGTTCGCAGCGTCGGCGTTACCGAGTACGTCAATCAGTTCTTTGACGTCATAGACGATGACGTGCCGTGGCACTGGCGAGGGTGGTCCTGCTTCACGCCGCGAGAGGTCGAGGCACTCGACCAGGTGCAGCGCTTGATGAAGGCCGCTTGCGCGGCAACACCTCAGAAGCCCACCGACGCTGATTTCATCAGCTCCGGCTGGCCCACCAGACTTCAGCCTGCTGCCCGCGAGGCGCTGGCGCTGATGAACGCGCGAGGTCGCTTCAGCGAAGTCAACGAAGAGGAGACACCGTCCGGCACATAGCGCCTCCGCCTTGGTCAGCGGGCGGCTTGGCGTAGCGAACAGCTGAAGAGCTGGCGGCGCGAAAGTCGTGAGGGCACACGCATTATGCCGGTGATCCGGTGCATATCACCGGGATATGCCGGTGATCCGGTGAATATCAGCGGGATATGCCGGTGATCCGTGGGCACCACTGAGCTTAGTCGGCAGCACCCACGGAGGCCGGTTGAAGACCGTCAGTCCCTAGGGATGGCACTTTCTTTGCCCATAGCCGTTGGCAACTGGGTTTAAATCCCGCAAGGGCTTCATCGGTTCGCTGCCTATTACCGCAGAACAGTGAGCCAGCTGCAACAACTGGTTGAGCGGCTGCTTTGCAGGGCGGCGACAGGCCGATGGTGCCACCGCCTCGGAGCACCGAGGCGGACGTGGCACCGGAAGACCAAGTTATGGGCGCTCGGGATTTTGTCGGCCTGGACCAACTTGGCGCCGCGCCACACGGACGGCTCTGCGCTCACGAACAAGGGATGGGAGCCGCGCCATAATGCCCCTTCGACGGCCGACAATTGTGCGCCCACTTGTGGTGGCGTGCCGCCTGTTCTGAAGGAGCTCTGCGGAACGGGAGGAGCGTGGCACAGGTTTAGACGTCATGGGCCTTTGCCCGTTCGTCGCCGCCGTCGCCGCCGTCGCAGCGCTCGCACTACCACCACTCGCGCCGCCCAACACCTCGACTTCGCAAAGTCCGGCTGGGACCGAGCCGCCCGCTCGGGGCCCGGTAACTGGGCCCGCACCTCGCGTACCCACGACGGTTCCCTCCCCTCTTGGGAGCACGCCGACCACCCGTACACCGCCGCCCCCCGTCCCCGGCCCGACCACGACGACCGTTCCCAAGTTCTCCAGCTTCCTGGCGCAGTCGGTCGACTTCGTGACCGCGGACGATGGCTTCGTCCTCGGTTACGTCCGCTGCGGCAAGGAGGTCTGCTTCGCCCTTCGGCGTACGCTCGACCGGGGAGCGAGCTGGCTCGCGTTGCCGCCTCCGCCCTTCAGCGTCGGAGCGCCCGACGACCGTGCGCTGTTGGAGCTGCACTTCGCCAATACCCTCGACGGCTGGGCCTTCGGGACCACGTTGTGGTGGACCGATGACGGGGCGAGGAGCTGGCACCAAGTCGACCTCGGCGGTCCCGTGCTAGCTGTGGCCTCGGGGGCGGGGGAAGCCTACGCAGTCGTACAACCATGCCGTCCGCTAGCGGTCGTCTGCGACGGCCCGGGCAAGCTTTACCGGAGCCTTGTCGGGACAGACAGGTGGGCTCAGGTCCCCGGAGCGCCGGTCGGCCTCGACGTTGAGACGGGACCGTTCAGCCTGGTGGCCGAGGGTCGCACGGTCTTCCTGGCGGCGCCCTACCTACCCGAACTGTTCGTGTCGACCGACGGGCTCCACTTCTCGTCCCTGCCCGTACCTTGCAGCCAAAGCCCCACGGGACTAGGCCCGTTCCGGCCCGGCCAGCTCGTCGCCAGCAACCCTACTGACCTCGTCCTGACCTGTTTCGGGCAACCCGGCATGGGCACCCTGCCCACAGAGGTGTTCATCTCCCACGACGGTGGTCGCAGCTTCAGCCGCTTGCCGACCCCGAGCCTGCTCGGACAAGGCGCCCAGGTGGCCTTAGCGGGCCCGACGACCCTGCTGCTCGGCACGTCCGGCCCGCCGGGGACGTGGCTGGAGCGTGCAGTCTCCCCGGACAGGTCGTGGTCGACGCCGTTGGAGCGTCACGACGATGGTGCCGGGCTAACAGACCTGGCCTTCGTCGACCCGCTCCACGGTGCCTTCGTCTACTGCCCCGCCCCGTTTGCGCTCGACTACTTCGGGCCCTACGGCACACCGGGGGGGCAGGTCTACCTGACCGACGATGGCGGCTCCAGCTGGTCGGCCGTCCACATACCCTCCTGACTTACTGGTGCGGCACCTTTGGCACTGGCACAATTTTAGCGCTCGGCCCGGCGCTGCCAAAGCTGTGTTCTAAGAGCCGACACCTACAGAAAAATCATTACTGTCCGGGTGAATTTGCGAGACCAACGGTGCGCATGCACACAAGACGACGGTTCGGGGGACATCAGCGGTCGTGGGGACTGGCCCCATAGTGTCTGCCCGTAACCGTGGCAAAGAGGGGCTCACTTACACTGGCTTCGTGTTTGGCGTGCTCGGCGATGGGGTCAGGCTCCGCGGGCCTCGCAGTCGTCTAGCACTCGGTTGGCGATCGCCAGGAACCGCCGCTCCTCGGCGGAAGCGGGGTTGTGCCGGCGGGCCCATTCGACCTGTCGGAGGCCCAGGTGGCAGAGGTAGACGGCGACCCAGCCGAGCCCGCTGATCTCGCGGGCCAGCTCCCACAGGGGCTCCCGGGTAGCGGGGACGTCGTAGGTGTAGAACAGCAGG
>DATJUH010000051.1:0-13239 GCA_035502515.1 Acidimicrobiales bacterium | reverse complement strand
CGGTCCGGAATTGGCGACCAAGAGGTAGGACTGGCCGTCGTCGGCGCCGGTCTCGACCTGTACCCAGCCACCGGCGATGTTGTAACGGATGCCGTTGTCCACCAGGTTGGCGGCCAGGCGCTCGACGAGGACGCGATCACCGAGGGTGGGCGCAGCCGAAAGGTCGCCTTCGACGACGATGTTCGACGCCCTCGCCGCGGTGCTGGTCTGGTCGATGGCGTCTTGCGCCGCGGCTTCGAGGTCCACCAGTTCCCTCGAACTCAGGCCGCGGTCGGAACGGGCCAACGTCAAAAGCCCGTCGATAATCGCTTCTGATTGGGTGAGCGCTTCCCGGACGGGGCCGATGACCGACTCGAGCTGCTCGGTAGTCCTCGTGGGTTTGGCCATAGCGACGTCGATCAGGGTGCGCATGGAGGTGAGCGGAGTCCGCAGTTCGTGCGACGCGTTGGCCACGAACCGGCGCTGGCTGGCAAAGGCGAGGTCGAGGCGGTCCAGCATGTCGTCGAAGGTATCGGCGAGTTCTTTGAGCTCGTCGTGGGGCCCGTCGAGGCGGATCCGTTCGTCGAGGTGTTCTTGCGAGGCGCGCCGTGCGGCGCCCGTGACCCTGTGGAGGGGGACCAGGATCCGCCCTCCGATGGCCCATCCGAGCCCGCCGGCCGGTCAACAACCAGGTCGCCTCGGGTCAGCACCGGCGGCGTGGAGGGGCTACGGCGGCCCAGCGCCCGCACCCGGGCCACCAGCTCGGAGAAGTCGAACGGCTTGGCCAGGTAGTCGTCGGCCCCGAGGTTGAGCCCCTCGACCCGGTCTTCAACCTCTCCGGCAGCCGTCAGCATCAACACGCGGCTCGGGCACGGAGAGCCTGCGACGTGCGCGCACAGCTTGTCCCCGGTCAACCCCGGCAGGTCGCGGTCCAAAATGAGCACGTCATACGTGTTCACGTCCGTCTTCTCCAGACCGCTGGGCCCGTCGTAAGCGACGTCGACCGCCATCCCCTGGTCGCGCAGCCCCTCGGCCACGGCGTCGGCGACGACGGCGTTGTCCTCCACGACCAGCACCCTCATGGCCTCCATGGTGGCTCAGCGGGGATAACACTGTGGTAACGCCCGGTCACTGAGCCCGTCCGGAAGGGGGCGGCCAGTCCGGAGAGGTCGGGCCGGCTCCCCGGGGGGCACTCGTCGAGCGGCTCGGGGAAACTCGACACACCGTGGGCACGCATGCATCTGGCGTAGCTCCTTGGCGGCAGCCGGTGCCATCAGGGACTTCAAGGGCGAGGTCGTCCGGGACGTGGGTCCCCTGGCTTCCTCACCGAAGTTCCAGGTCGCGCAACGGGGCCTGCGCGCAGTACTTTGGCCCCCCCACGACATCGCCCCCGCAGGTCAGCGTCCAGGAGATCGAAAGCTTCTCGCCGTTTCCCACTGCCTGCGCGCCCACGGGGTACCGGACTTCCCCGACCCCAACCCCGTCACCGGTCAGCTCAACACGCCGCCCGGCCTTGACAGGTCGTCTCCGACGGTCCTCGCTGCCTTGCGAGCCTGCCACGCGCTTGGTCGCGCTGCCGGCCTCGGGCCTCCCAACACGGGGCAATGACGACGTGGGTGGAGGTAACAGTGACATGTCCGAAAACCGCCAGAACATCGAGGCCGGCCGGGTTAGGTTGCTGACATGGACACGACAGCCACAGTTATCACCGGGAAAACCACAACCAGGGAGCCGCGGTTCTACGTCCAGGCCTTACCTCCCGAACGCCTGGAGAGAATCCGGAAAACAGGCCGCGATGATGGCGGCAATACGGGTCTACGCCGCGTAAAAGCAGAAGGCGGCGAGCCCCTGCGTTGTTGCTTGCGGGTAGCCGAAGCTGATGAGGCGCTGGTCCTTATTGCCTACCGGCCCTTCGAGACGCCGGGACCGTATGCGGAGACAGGGCCCGTTTTCGTCCACGCCGAGAAATGTGCGGGCTATGAGCAATGCCAGTGCTACCCGGAGGATTTCCGTGGTTGGCAACAGGTTTTTCGGTGTTATGACGCTCGGGGAGACATCATCGGAGGCCACCTCACCGACGCCGGCGACCATCCGGAGGAAGTGATTTCCCAGCTGTTCGCTAACCCGGCCGTCGAGCGGATCCACACCCGCAACGTCGTTTACGGTTGCTACATGCTGGAAATAAGGCGCGTCGGCTAAGGCCGGCCGGGGGCCCGGGCCTGGTTGGGGTCAGGACGTTCCGGGCGTGGTAGCGTTCCTGTAAATGCCCGTAAAGCGTGGCCCAACGGGGCGCCACAGGACAACCGCCTCAGCCGGGCAAGTCTTTCAGCTTGGCCCGCAGGAACTTGGCCACCTGGGCCAGCTGACGGCGTTTGTCCTCGACCTCGGCCAATTTGGCCTGGAGTAGTAAGCGTTGCTGGTCTTCGTCCAGACGGCCGGCCACGTAGGCAGCCGCGATCGGGCCCAGCTCTGACAAGGAAAAGCCGATCGACTGGGCCACCTTGATGTTGCTGATGAGCTCTGGCGCGTCGTCGCCGTAGTCCGCGTATGCACGCGATCCGGCGGGACGCTGGGAGCAAGCCACCAGCCCGAGGCGGGTGTAGAGGCGCACCGTGTCCCGACTGACGCCCGCACGGCGGGCGACTTCACCGATCAACACGTAGGGCCTGGTGATCGTCGAGCCACTTGACTGTGGAGTATGGACCATAGTTTACCCTTATGACATGAGCATGCCGACACCAGCCGGTCGAGTAGTTGTAGTGACGGGGGCGAGCGATGGCATTGGTGCCGCAGTTGTCCGCGCCCTGAAGGGCCGGGGGGACCAGGTGGTGGTTGTCGGGCGGTCGCCGGCCAAGACCCGAGCAGTGGCGGCAGAACTGGGCGCGGAGGGCCACGTGGCCGACTTCGCCCACCTGGGGGAGGTGCGTGCACTGGCCTCTGAGCTGGGCCGCCAGCACTCGAGGGTGGACGTCCTGGTAAACAACGCCGGGTTGATTGCCGGCGCCCGGCGCACGCTTACCGATGACGGTCATGAACTTTCGTTCCAGGTCAACCACCTGGCGCCCTTCCTGCTCACGATGCTCCTGCGCCCCCAGCTCAGCACGGGCGGGGCCACCGTGGTGACGACGTCGAGCCGGGCGGGCGCGGCCAGGGACGCCAGGGTCGTGCTGGAAGACCTTAACATGGACGACGGCTACGATGCCCTTCGCGCTTACAAAGCGACCAAATTGGCCAACGTGCTGTTCACGCGCGAGTTGGCCCGTCGTTGGGCGACTAACGGCGTCAGCGCCGCCGCCGCCCATCCCGGTATGGTGCGCACGCGCTGGGGCCTGACCGGGCCGGCCGCCGTACGTGCCGTCGTCCGCTCGCCTTTCCGCCTGCTCATGCGCTCCCCCGGGCAAGGCGCCCGTACGATCGTCTGGCTGGCGACGACACAGCCCGGGGAGGACTGGGCAAGCGGTGGTTATTTCGCCGACTGCAAGCCGGCCAAGGCAAGCCCGCTGGCCGACGACCGGCAGCTGGCCAAAGGCCTTTGGGAACGGTCGGAATCACTCTGCGGTCTCTAGGCGTCGACGGGCGGCGCCGCCCGCCGGCGCCAGAGCCTGCGGACGCCGGGCACGATCGTCGCCGCCGGCCGCAGGCCCGTCCTCGCCGACTTGAACGGGACGTGGCTCACCTGGGTGGTGGCCACCCAATCGCTGGCCACCTTGCCTCGGCGCTGGCCGCCCAACCCCGGGGCGAGGGCTATTGTCACCGGCCTCCGGCCGTTCGCGTCTGGGTCTGGGTCGGGGGACAATGTCACTCCCAGCAGTAGATGAACTCGCCCCTAAGTGCGGGGTCGAACGAGCGGAGCCGGCGGACCTGAAAATGAGGGTCATCCTTCCCGGCGGGCGGGTAGTAGATACCAAACGGACCTGCCGGCTCGAAGCCGAACCGTCGATAGTAGCGAGGGTTGCCGAGCACGAGGACCAGCGGCCAGCCTGCCGTCTCCGCACCGTGGAGGAGGCCCTTCATCAGTGCCGAGCCGATGCCCTGGCCCTGGTGAGATGGCGTTACGCACAGTGGGGCCACCGCCAGAGCGGGGTTACCCCCCAGTTGCCCCACCGCGCCGAGGACGTGGCCCACAATTGCGGCCCCGTCAATAGCGACCAGGTCCAGGCCCGCCGGGCTGGCACCTACGGCCCAGGTGTGGGCCACGATGCCCGCCTCCATTTCACCGTCCCGATCAGGCCCTCTGAACGCTTCTCGAACTACGGCCAGGACAGCGCCCTCTTCGTCCCCACGCCTCGGCCTGACGCTCCACCCCATGGTGCCAGGCTTGTACGCCAGCTCCAGCCCCGCCAGCGAATTTCGACGACGTCTCCGCTATAACTGTCGAGGGCGGCCCGGTAATCGGGTCTTGTTAGCGCCGGCTTTGGCGCCCGAAATTCGCCAGAGGAGAGCAACGCTCTGGCTTATGGTTGCTCAATATGAGCCCTGACGAAAAGCGGGCCCGGTTCCGGGAGTTGCATATCAAGGGGTCGCCGTTGATCATGCCCAACCCGGCTGATCAAGGGGAGGCCCGAGTTCTGGCCCGCCTTGGCTTCGCCGCGCTGGCTACTACCAGCGGCGGTTTCGCGGCCACGTTAGGGCGCTTGGACTACGGGGTCTCCAGGGACGAGGCCATCGGCCACGCCGCGGCCATCGTCGGTGCCGTAGACGTTCCAGTGTCGGCCGACCTGGAAAATGGCTTCGGCGACCGGGCCGACGAGGTGGTGGTCACAGTGCACCGTGCCCTCGATGTCGGGCTGGCCGGCTGCTCCATAGAGGACTTCACCAGACGGGCCGACCCGGCTCTGTACGGCATCGACGAGGCCACCGCCCGTGTCGCGGCTGCGGCCGAGGCTGCCCACCGTGGCGCCGGTGCCGGTCTGGTCCTGACGGCTCGGGCCGAGAACTATCTGAGAGGGCGTCCCGACCTGGCCGACACCATCAGGCGCCTTCAGGCCTTCGAGCAAGCCGGCGCGGACGTCTTGTACGCTCCCGGCCTGACCGACCTTTCCGAGGTTGACGCGCTCGTCTCCGCAGTTGAGCATCCCGTGAACGTCCTGCTTGTGCCCGGTGGCCCCAGCGTGGCCGAACTGGCCGGCGCCGGCGTCGCCCGCATTTCCGTCGGCAGCGCCTTCCATAACGTCGCCCTCGGTGCCTTGGCCCGGGCCGGCCGCCAGCTGCTCGAGGACGGTTCCTCTGCGTGGATGGAAATGGCTTTGGAGGGAAGAAAGGCGGGGGCGGCCGCGTTCGGCTAGAGCTTCAGCGGTACGTCATCCGAGGCCCGGCACAGGAAGTGCACCCTCCTGGACTCGTCTGTGGCCACTCCGCCGCCCGGGTCAATCTCCCCCAGTATCCGGAACCTGCTGCTCGTCAATGCCGACCTGATGTCGACCAGCGGTACCCCCAGTTCCCGGACCACTTCCCGGTGCAACGTGTAGCGGCTCGCCCCGTTCGGCTCGAACACGCGGATGTCCCACGTTGACATTTGATGACCGTCGAACTCGACGTTCATGATCAAGACGTTGCCGCCGAAGTCGAGCACCCACGGTGGTGAACCTCCGAGGCCACGGAGCTGGCCGACAGTGTTGACGTCAAAGATGAACAAACCACTGTCGGCTAGGTGCCGGTGAACCCGGTCGAATAGCCGCTCCCATTCGGCGAAGTCGAGCAAGTGGTTGATGGTGTCGAAGACGCAGACGACCACGTCGAACCGGGCCCCGAGTTCGAAGGTCTCCATGTCCCCCCCGACCAGGCGAACGCCGGACAGCTTCTGCCGGGCCACGGCCAGCATGCGGTCCGAGCGGTCGAGACCGGTCCGGGAAGGTATGTGTGAGAGGCCGGCCAGGACCGAACCGGTCCCACAGCCGAGTTCCAACAGTGACGTCACGGGTTTTTCGCAGTACTCGTCGATCCATTTCGCCAGTTGGTGTGCCTGCGTGGCGCGGTCCCCCATAACGGCGTCGTAAAACCGGGCAAAGACGTCGTAATCTGCCACTACTCCAAGCATGCCAACGAACCAGCAGGAGCGGTGGGCCATTAACGGGCCGGCTGATGCTAGCGGGCCGGTGGCCACTAACGGGGCGGCAGTCGTATTCGGTCCGCCATGCTTTCCCGGCCCAGGGCCTGGGGGATGTCGTCGTCACGTACGGCCGTCGGCCGAAAGGGTCGTCGTCAGAAGAGGCCGGCGTCAGAAGAGGCCGGCGTCAGAAGAGGCCGGCGGCACAAGCGCCGAATTCGTTTGTGCTGCCTCGGTAACAGCGCGCTTCACACCTCGGCTCAGGTTTGTTCGTCAACCCATCGGAGTACGCGCATGGCCCGCAGTGTCACCCACCGGCTGGGCTGACCCACTCCGTCGTCCATCTGGAACCACACCCGCCCCCCCGGCAGCCAGTCGAGCAGCCAGGTCCCGTCCGCCAGCCGTCTCGACCGGGTGTGCTCTACGGCTTCATGGAGCCGTTCGTCGGGTGGCATGCCGCCAACAGCGGCGGCCGAGCGGAAGTAGTCCAATGCTCGCAGGATGTCATAGCGCCATCGGGGCGGGTAGGTCAGGGTCAAGAACTGCTCGTCTGCCGGTTCGCCACTGCTGAGCCGCCGGAAAAGGTGGCGCTCGAGCAGGTACTCCTCGCCTGACCGGCGGGCCTCCCGCGACTCGGGCGTCCCCCCGGTGGCGCGCTCGTACTCGAGGAGCCCTTCGAGCACGTTGATGGTCGTGGCGAAGGATGAGCGCACCGAGCCGTTGACGCGCTCACAGTTCCATCCACCATCGTCGAGGCGTTCGCCCACCAGCCGGGCCACGATCGGCGAGACGTCGACCCCGAAGTAGGCCCCATCGGCAACTATGCGGCCGTTGATGCATTCCTCGACCTCGCCCTCCCAAAACGGTTGACCGCCCTCTTCCCAATGTGAGTTGGCGCCGATCAAAGCTACGGCTCGGCGGGCACGGGCCGAAGCCGGGTCAAGGCCAAAATCCCGGAGCTGCGTCAATGAAAATGTCGTCGCCGTCCATGGCTGGCCGATCTCTCGCCACTCACGCATCTCGAATCCCTGCGGGCGAAAACTGCCACCCGCCCATTGCCCGTCATCGTCCTCGTACAACAGGAGCCTGGCCCCCCACCCCTCTGTCTCGACTTTGGCCCTTTCCGCCGTCCAGTCCGGTTGCGGGGCGTCGAGCAGGTCCCGCATCACCTGCCAACGGATCGACACGTCAGAACCGAGAAGCCATTCGACCACGCCATCGAATTCAGCCATCGAGGTGACGTTATCAACATCACTCCCCTCACGCCGGAGGCGGTTGACGACCCGGCACTCGGCCCCGCGACGTGCGACGTGCGACGGGCGGGGGCCGCCGGGGCCGCAGGTGCTAAAGGTGCCGCAGGCCTCGGGCCGGCCGCCAGCCCCGGCCTCGGGCCGGCCGCCAGCCCGGCCTCGGGCCAGCCGCCAGCCCCGTTGGGCGCGCCCCTCAGCGACGCACGCCGGACCGCGCACAGACAAGACGCCCGCAAGCCGGGTGCGGCGGCGCCTGCAGCGGCCAAAACGCCCTTCCAGTGGGCGACTTTTGCGCGCCAGGTGCTCTTATCGTTACCCTGGCGCGCAAAGTCTTCGGCCGGTACCGGGCCGGCTGCCTCCCTCGGGCATCCGCTCATCTTCGGGCTTGCTATCTGACCCCCCAGTAGGACATGTCTCTCAGAGCGTGCTCCCGGCTCGCCGGTTCGCATTGCAGCACGCGCCGCCGGGCCGTCTGGCTTTCCTCGTTATGGCCGAGGTGATCTTGAACGCATCGCTCCCGTCTTCACCGTCCATGACCTCGATGGTGCACTGGCGCGATATCGACAATTGGGCTTTGCGACTGAGCTGGACAAGCGCGCAGTACGGCTTCGTCGTGCACCGAGTCGGTTCACCGCTTTGACGCAAGGTGAACCCGAGTCGGTTCACCGCTTTGGCGCAAGGTGCACCGCCGCTCATTCGATTGACACTGGCATAGGTGCGCCAGCTGATAGCTGTAGTGACGGGTGGGCGCCGGTCTGATATGGAGTACTCCCTCGGCGCCCGGTCCGTATTCCGGCTCAAGGGAAATTGACTGGTCGAGCCGGTGCACATGCGGCTACAACGGATGCATGCACAAGGCAGACATCACTGCCGCGGTGGTTTTCTGCCTAATTTCTACACAGTTCCCGCACTGGGCCAACCTGGAGATCCGTCCCGTTGCCCTCAACGGATGGGACAACACCACGTTCCGCCTTGGCTTTGACAAGTGTGTCCGCCTCCCGAGCCACGAGATGTACGTGCCGCAGATCGACAAGGAGCACCGATGGCTACCCGTGCTGGCGGCGCAGCTGCCGGTCCGGTTCCCCAGCCCGATTGCCAAGGGCCGGCCTGGCTGCGGCTTTCCGAGACCATGGTCGGTCTACGAGTGGCTCGAGGGTGAACCTGCTGCAGTCACGGGCGTAAAAGACCATGACCTCCTCGCCGAAGATCTCGCGCACTTCCTTACTGCTCTACAACGTGCAGGCGGCGACGGCGGGCCCCGGCCGGGCGCGCACAGTTGTAACCGGGGTGGGCGGGTGTCGGCCTGGGACGAACAGGTGCGCTCTACTATCCGTCAATTGGCTGACGAGATCGACGTCGACGGGGCGATCGCGGTATGGGACACAGCGCTGGACACGGATTGGGGCGGCCCGGACACCTGGGCCCACGGCGACGTCACGGGTTCGAACCTCCTGCTCCGGGACGACCGCCTGTGTGGCGTGATCGATTTCGGGTGTGCCGCGGTCGGGGACCCGGCCTGCGACCTTACGCCGGCATGGACGATGTTCGAGGGGACCAGCCGGGAGCGCTTCATGGCCGCACTGCCGTTCGACCCGGGCACCTGGGCTCGGGCTCGAGGCTGGGCGCTTTGGAAGGCGCTGATCGACATGCCCGGCCGGCCTCTCGACGACCCGGGCCGTTCAGGCGCGCGCTTTGGCTGGAAATGGGACGCACCGGGCGTGGTCGGTCAAGTGATCGCCGACTTCCGCTCGCAGCAATGACCCGCGGTCAGCGGGCACGAAGATGGGACAGTGCGCACGATGAAGGTTCGCGATGCCGTGGTCGATGATGCCCCGGCAATGGGTCGCGTGATGGTCGAGTCGTTTCTCGCCGCGCACCGCGGCCAGATGCCGGAAACGGCGTTTCAGAAGCGAGTGGAGGAATGGACGCCCGAAGTGTCGGCAGGCGGATGGGCCCGTGCTATCGCCCGAGTCGCTGACGGAAACCCGGAGGGGGACGCCATCCTGGTGGCCGAGGGCGATGACAGCGAACTTGTCGGCCTGGTGTCCGGCGGTGCGGCAGAACACGAGGTGAAGGGCCCGGTCGCCGAGATCAGCGCCCTCTACGTGCTCCCGGCTCGCCATGGCCGAGGGATCGGCAGGTCACTTTTGCGTGCGGCGGCCGGCGACCTGGCCCGGCTCGGCTTTGCGGAGCTTCGCGTCGGAGTCCTGTCCGTCAACCTCTCGGCCAGGGCGTTCTACGAAGCGATGGGCGGACGTGAAATCGGGCAAGGGACGTTCGACGAAGAGGGCTATCTCCTTCCGATGACGATCTACACATGGCCCGACATCACAAGGCTCGGGTTCCCAGAAAGGACGCCGCCCGGGGACAACCGCCCGAGGCTTGAGGGGCAGCGCGGCGACAGAGGATCTGGAGCTCTCCAGCGAGCCGGGCGGGGAGCGGGTCACACCCCGCGACCAAAGGGACGACAGCACCCGCTTTCACCAGGCGGTACGTGAACTACCGCGCTGACCAGCCAAACAACGAGCCCGGGAGGAGAATCGAACTCCTGTCGCCTGATTACAAGGCGGGCCGGGCCACCTCTCGGGGCTGCTCCTTCGTAGCTGTGGACGCCTGTGAGCTGCTATTTTATTGCCGACTGGTGACCACTGGTGCCACCCGGTCACCGCTGCTACGCGCATGATCGCGCACGAAAAAAACTTAGTAGGTGAAAAACTGGTGAGGATTCGCCATCTTTGGCCGCGCGTGCGAGACCATGTAGCAGGCGATCAATGTGGGCCTTGAGCCGACAACTTACGCGGGCACCTCTTACCAAGCCCGCACGGTGCATTGACGCAACTCGCTCGTTTCAGCGGGGCGTGACTCGCTGTTTGGTTTGGCCACCGGCGAGGTGGCTCAGCCAGCCGGCCTACGCGGAGAGCAGATGTGCCCGACGCAGTGCGGCCACGTACTCGCCGGGGTCGCCGGGGAGCACCTCGAGGTGCACCTTGGTCACCGAACCGGCCGGCCTCACATCGACTACTCGGGCCAAAAAGGGGTCCTCGTCGTCACCGGCGACCACTATGGCGCCCTCAACGACCAGCGCCGGGTCGCGTGCCTCTTCTTTCAACGCCCAGATGTAACCCGTCTCGTCATACTGCTGCACATCGGCGGGCAGGTCGACGGTCACGGCATCGGTCTCCTCCACCGGAGCGCTCACCGTCCCTTCCGGCGGAACTGGTTGCGGACCGGTTCCGACAAGATCGACATGAGCCTGGCTACCTCCTGTGGAGTGGCGTCCTCCAAGACCACATCGTAATGAGGGACGGCGAAGGTTGGTAGTAGTGCGAGCCCAGCATCGACGACCTGGCCTACGGTCGTCGTGGCGTACGTGGTCCTTGTGCCGAGGTGCTCCGCCAGCAATCGCTCGAGCGACCACTCACCCGTCACCGCCTCGGCAGAGATGCAGGCCAGCGGACGGCCACGCCAGGTGTAAACAGCTTGCTCTCGCTTCGCCGCTTCCAGGAGCTTCTCGGAGGTGATCGGGCCGCCCCGTACGACGAGTACCGAGGAATCTGGCAGTTGGTCGTCACGTATGTGGGGCTCGATTGCTTCCACGAAGGCACCTCCGGCCTCGAAGAGTATCCGCCGGGGTGTGCCCTCGGAGATCTTGCTTGCCGGCGGCTTCGGTCACTATGCCGTCAAAATGTGACGGTCCAAGGGTTTCCTTGGCGCTTAGAGAAGCACAATAACGGTAGCTGCAAAGACCTCCAGGCTAACACTCACTGCCCGCTGACCGTAATTGCCAATTATTGTCCCGTTGTTGCCCACCTGTGCCACGAAAGTACTTATACGGGCAAGAACGTGGGACAATGCTCTTTGTCTTTGTCGCGAGATCTGCGCCCTCGCTTTGGCCATTCTGCTCTATCGGAAGCTGCCACCTGGTCGCCCCTTGGAAACGAAGGCGTTTGACAGTTGCTGACCGTTACTGACCGTTCTTGACCACCCACGAAAAATTCCTTTACGAATGCCTTTTCGCGGAGTAAAAGAAAAAAAGCTTGGGAACACGATTACAACCTTTCGGTTGTGAACATCGAATGAAGTCCGGCCTGAACTGAAGGAGGCATTTGGGCGGTGGCATGGATGAGGCTCATGGGGGCGGACTCGGTCGGCTACCACGAGCGCACCGTCCTTGGCCGCGGCGACGACCCGGTCAGCAACGCCCTCGACTACTACGCCTCGAGGGGCGAGACACCTATGGAGTGGCGATGCGCCGGCGCCGCCTCGCTCGGCCTCTCCGGCGAAGTCAACCTTGACGACTGGAGGGCCGTCTTCGGCACCGGCGGGGCACGCCACCCGGAAACGGCGAGCGCCTCGTGCGCTGCATGCGGCCGGGATGGAACTGGTCGTGTCTTGTCACAAGTCCATCGCCGAGCTCGGGGTCATCGGCCGGGCGGAGGACATGCACAAGATCCTCGACACCGAACGCGAAGCGACCGTGGCGTACCTGGACAAGGTCGTGCAGGAGCAGGGCGGGAGGCGAGGCCGGGCACAGGTGCGTACGCCCACGGACGGGCTCACCTGGGCGGTGTCCCGGCATGCGACTAACCGAAGTGGCGATCCCCAAGCCCACGACCACGTTTTGCTTGCCAACCTTCTTCGCATGCGGGACGAGCAGGGAGGCTGGAAGGCGCTCGACACCGGCCTCGTGCGCGACCACCTCCACGCTGCTACCGCCATAGGGCGCATGGCCGCCGCCAAGGCCGTCGAACTCGGTTACGCCATCGAGGCCGACCCCGGGCCGTCTGGCCGGCTCGGCGCCTGGGCCATCGTCGGCATCCCCAAGGAGGCCTGGGAAGTTCATGCCACCCGCTCGGCCCAGATCGACGCCGCCGTCGGCGCGGACGCCTCCTACCGCTCCCGGGCCATTGCCGCCCGGGCCACCCGGGACCGCAAGAGCCGTGACAGGTTGGAGGACCTGGTGCCGCGCTGGCGGGACGGGCTGGCCCGGGCCGGGTACCCGCCGCTAGAGCTGGCTGCTGCCGTCGAGCGGGCTGGGCTCAACTACCAGCCGCCGAGCCCCGACATCGTCGATGACGTCGCAGCCGACCTCCTCTCCCCCGACGGCCGCCTGGCTTCCGAGAAGGCCTTCACCCGCCGGGACGTGGTCGTGGCTTTGGCCCCGTACCTGCACGGCTTGCCCGTCTCAATATTGGACGAGGCCGTGGAGCGGGTTCTGGCCCACGAGCAAGCCGTTGCCCTGCCGTTCATTTCTGGTGCCCGGGAGCCGGTCTACGCCGCCGCCTGCGTGGTCGAGGATGAGCGGCGCATCGCCACCCTGGCCGAGGCCCTGGCCGGACGGGACGGGCCGAGCATTACCCCCGAGGCGGCGGCCGCCGCAGTGCGCCAGGTAGAGCTGGTGAGAGGTTTCCGTCTCAGCCAGAGACAGGCCGAAGTAGCCAAGGGCCTTTTGACCTCGGGCCACTCCATGGACCTGGTCGTAGGCGTGGCCGGTTCGGGGAAGACCAGTACCCTGCCGGCGGTGCGGGCCGGCTTCGAGGCCGCTGGTTACACCGTGCTTGGCGCGGCCACGTCTGGCCAAGCGGCCAAGGCGCTCGGCGAGGGCGCTGGGGTTGCTTCCCGGACGGTGGCCTCGCTCACCTGGCGCCTGGATCACCAGCGACTGGCCCTCAGCCCCCGCCACGTACTGGTCCTGGACGAGAGCTCGATGACCTCGGACGCCGACGTGGGCAAGTTGCTGGCCGCCGTGGAGGCCTCGGGGGGCGAAGCTGGTGGCGGTGGGCGACTTCCGCCAGCTCGGCTCGGTCGGCCCCGGGGGCGCCGTGGAAGCCCTGGCCGCCTGTCACCCCGGCCACGGGTGGGCGCTTACGGACAACCTGCGCCAGCGCGACCCGGCCGAGCGCCACGCCCTCGACCACCTGCGCGCCGGCCATTTGCCCAGCGCGGTCAACTGGTACGTGGGCC
>DATJUH010000050.1:0-6309 GCA_035502515.1 Acidimicrobiales bacterium | reverse complement strand
CAGAGGATCGACGAGTTCGTGGGTGGCGCGGAGGCCGGCCGCCGCCGCCCTTTGCAGCGGCGCCGGCGTGACGTAGGTGAGGAACTGTTTGGCCGCCCGCACCCCGGCCAGCAGGTGTGGTGGGGCGCAGGCCCAACCCACCTTCCAGCCAGTCACCGAGAACGATTTGCCGGCCGAGGAGATCGTGACCGTCCGGTCCCGCATCCCATCGAACGTGGCCAGCGGCATGTGCCTGCGCCCGTCGAAAACCAGGTGCTCGTAAACTTCGTCCGTCACGGCGACGAGGTCATGGCGCCTGCACACCTCTGCGACTTCCTTCAGCTCATCCTCGTTGAGCACCTTCCCGGTCGGGTTGTGGGGCGAGTTGAGCAACAGCAACCGGGAACGGTCCGTGACCGCCGCTTCGAGAGCGCCGGCGGGCAGCTCCCAGCGGTCGCCGTGGCAAGCCACCCGCACCGGTACCCTGACGGCGCCCGCCATGGCGACGACGGGTGCGTAAGAGTCGTAGGAGGGCTCGAGCATGAGCACCTCGTCACCGGGCTCGCAAAGACCGATGACGGCGGCGGCCACCGCCTCGGTGGCGCCGGCGGTGACGAGCACCTCGCTACCGGGGTCGTACGCAAGGCCGTACTCGGCCGCTTGGTGGTCCGCTATCGCCTCCAGTAATTCCCGTACGCCAATACCCGGGGGGTACTGGTTGTCGCCTTCCTCGATAGCTGCCACCGCCGTCTTGCGCAGCAGTTCGGGCCCAGGTCCCTCCGGGAAGCCCTGCCCGAGGTTGACTGCGCCCGTGGCCACCGCCAGCGCCGACATCTCGGCGAAGATCGTGGTGCCGAACGGGGCCAAGCGGGACGAAACTCCCCGCAAGGGGATGCCGGCACGGCCGCTATCGCCACCTAGCTCGCTCGTGGTCGCTCGGGTTCCCATCCCACGAACATAGGCTGAGCGCTCGTAGACAGGCACGCACACGCTCTAGCTGGTGCTCATGCTCTCCCGGTGGGGCTGCGTCAGCCAGCGTATGCCGGTCGTTCACTGCTCACTCGTCCTCGGTCAAGGCCCGGCTTCGCGCTAGCTTCCCCTGTGCCTATAGATTTAGTGGAATGACTGGCAGTCTTGACTATGACCCTCGATCGGAATTGGGCCAGAGCCGTGATTGCCTACGGCTTCGTGGCCCGCCTGCTCACAGGCCCACACTGAGCCTTCTGGGACGGTTCGTAACCAGAGCCGTAACCCTCCGGCTCCCCGTTGCCGAACGTCCCGTACCGGGACCTGCGAAACGCTTTGCCCAAGGGATACGGGCCGTTTTCGCTGGCTGCCCTTGCACTTACTCTGTCAGGGGTCTGGACGGCGGCGCAGGTCCTGCTGGTCCTGCTGGTCCTGCTGGCGGCGGCCGCCTTCCTCGAGCCCGCCTTCGCCAGTTGCCTGGGCGGCAAGGCTTTTGCCTTGCTGATGAGGGCGGGCGCCGTCCCGGTCGAGGCATGTCAGAACTGCAACAACATTTGGGCCGCCAGGCCCAGCCGGAATTAGCATCGAGTGCAGAGCGAAATTCGGCCAACTCGCAAAAGGAGGCATCATGACCGTTCAGCAAACCTCATCAGGGGTCACGTTCTCACGTGCCGGGGTGGCGATCGAGCCCGTATCCGGGAGGATTGGTGCCGTAATCTCCGGTCTCGATATTTCGGAGCCGCTCGACGAAGCTGCGGTAGAGCTGGTCCAGCACGCTCTCGATACCTGGAAGGTGGTCTTCTTCAGGGACCAGCACCTGGACCACGCCTCCCAGATCGCTTTTGGGCGTCGTTTCGGCAAGTTGACCTACGCTCACCCTCACGACAACACTCCCCCCGATGGCTATCCCGAGATCTATACGGTGGATGACCGCCGCATTTCGGCCCAGTTCGGCGTCGACGCCAAGAAGGGCCGGGTACAGTCTCGGTCTCTGACCAGCGGGTGGCACACAGACGTGACGCCGGCCATCAACCCGCCGGCCGCCTCCATACTTCGGGCCGACGTAGTGCCGAGCTTCGGGGGGGACACGACGTTCACCAACCTGGTGGCCGCTTATGAAGGACTGTCGAAGCCGGTCCAGGAGTTTGTGGACACGCTCCGCGCCGAGCACCGCTACGGGGCCAACTGGCAAGGACTGCCCCATATCGCGAACGAGTACGGAGACCGAATTGAAAAGAACCGCTTGATCACGCTTCATCCGGTTGTCCGCGTTCACCCAAGGACGGGGGAACGCGCCCTGTTCGTCAACCCCGGCTTCGTCGACCACATCGTAGGAGTCTCGGCGCTGGAAAGCCGCTGGATCCTCGACCACCTCTTCAACGAACTGCTGCGGCCCGAATATACCGTCCGCTTCCGCTGGGAACCGGGCAGCGTAGCGTTCTGGGACAACCGCGCTACCGCCCACCTCGCCCCCCACGACCTCGACCACCTCGACGGCATCCAAAGGGTCCTGCACCGGGTCACTCTGATCGGCGAGGTGCCTGTCGGTCCCGACGGCCGGGAGTCAGAGCTCATCGAAGGCGTCCCTTTCGTCGAGACCCCTGTTTTTGCCGCCAACTGACTGAGTTTTCCCGCTAATTGCAGCCAGGCTGGGCGTGCTGCCAGTGACGGTCTCGGGCTCGGCGATGAGCCCGGCGAAGTAGCCGATCAAGGGTGTGGGCTCGGCACTCACCGGTGCGGCGAGCGCCCCGGTCATCGTTATGCCGGCGGCGCCGCCAACAGCGCTCCGCACCCGGACTGCGGGCCCGAGACCCACCGGGCGCGGGCATTCTTACCGTTGGCACTACTTGCGGTTGCTCGGCCTCTTGCCGGGTGTTGTCCTTGTCTGAAGCCGGGATGGGGGTTGAAGCTCGGAGCGGTGAAAGGGGTCAGAAGTCCCAACGGCGCCGGCGATCGGGGAGACGCTTCGCCCCTCGACCCAATATTTGGAACCAAACCTGCCGGTCCAAAGGTTGAATGTCAGGGAGGCCAGGGCCAGCGTCCCGGGAGCGAGTGCCGGGAGACGAAGTCTCACTCGGCGCCGGTCGCGGTAAACTCTTCATGGTGGTTGGCGATTTTTTAGGAAGGTCCATGTCTAGGAGCAACAAGTCCATGCATAAATGTCCACCGAGGGGCGCTGGCGTTCGGCGGCCCCAGAGGTGGGCCGGGGCGGTACTGGCGCCGATGTCAGCGGCTACAGCCGTTGGCCTGCTGGCGACGGCACCGGCCAATGCCTTCGCGCAACCAGCGCACAATAACCTACAACCCCTCTCCTCCACCGGCATATCGTTTACAGTGCATGGGACAATTCCGTACCGGCCCGACCCTTTAGCTGACGCGACCACGCCGGCCAATGCATCCTGCAGCACACTCACGAAGCTGGAGGCTATGGTCGAGGCCAAAGTGGCGGAGTACGGCGTTTTCCCGCCTGATGCCAGGAATTTGTTTCAACACTGGCTTGACGGCACCGGGACGCAAGTGTCACTCGGCCAGAACACCGGGCTGGATCGCGAGCTTCTCTCTTACCCCGGTTTCGTGAATATGAACAATGAAGTGCAGATCTACGCCGCGAACCGGCTTGAGCAGGGCCAGACGACCGTCACCTTGCCCACCCCGCTCAGCCCGTTATCAGCGCCGACCGAAAGCTCCCCGCTCACGCTGCTCGATTTCACCAATCGAGGCCGTTACCCCGATCTGTATTGGGCTTTTCGTGGTACGCAAGGATTGGCGGTATCGGGGTCCGGCTCGGAGGACAACGGCCGGTACACGGGGAAACTGACCTACACGATCTACGACACGTACGGGTTTGGCCCGAACGTCAACGGCTCCATCACCAGCCAGGTGACGTCCGATATGAACTATCTCCAAACTCACTGCGGCTGGCCGAAATATCCACGGCCGCGGTGGTTCTCCGACAGCTTCACCCTTACGGTTCCTTTCAACCGCCCGGCCGCCTCTTGACGACAACCTTTTTGGGCGGTGACCTAGGCGGAGCCCCGGGTCCGACCCGACCGTTGGTTCGGTTTCGTCAAACCGGGGGATCCCCAGATAGGCGGCTAAAATACCCTTCTGTCAGGGGACTTTTGCGCGCTACATGTTCTTATCGTTACCCTACCGCGCTCAGTCCCCGGGCCGCTCCCGGCGGGCCGCCCGCCCCCGGCCTCGGCCGGGCTCCGACGGCCGAGGCCGACCTAAGCCGGACCCCCTAATTGGCGCCTGGGGATAGCGCAGTTGCCAGGATCACCCCGGCCGTGAAGGTGTCCCCCAAGCCGATCGTTGAGGCCGGGGTCTCCCGATGGGGCGTCGGAACACACTCAACCCACCAGCCGTTTGCCGCCGCCCCCGATGGCGGCAAGTCAGAGGAGTACTCGCTGCCATCCGTGGGCCTCACATCTCGCTGCGGCACGCCCCGCCCGGCTCGAGCGGCGGCCAGCAGGTTGCCGGCCATGAGCCGCTGCACTATTTCGACCCGGTCGCCGCGGTGAGCTGCTAATGACCAGCGGTCGGAATGGACCACCAGGCACGAGCAATCGAGGATATTGGCCAGCTCCAACGCCCCTGCGGGGACATCGCTCGACGAACGCCACAGCCTCTGGAGCTCCGAAGAGTTGAGCCCCACACTTGAGAACAGGCCCCGCAGGCCGGACACGATATCTCTGAACTCTGCGGGACGGCTGGTGTCGCCGAGCTCGAGATGGCGTAGCGCGATGCCGTTGTCTTTCCACACCCGGGCGAGGTGGACTGCCCAGTCCCGGCTCTCCCAGTCGTCGGCACCGAGCCCGTTGAGGCCCGCCATCAGGGCGGCGCCGGCTTTGCCGGACAAGCCCTCTTGCATTCCCAGGAACTCCGCATCGACTTCCAGAGCGATCGGCGCAAAGCGAACGATGATACGGCTCGGCCTTTGCAGGCGCCCACCGGCCCACAAAGATCCGCGCGGGAACTCGAGAATCTCATGCCTCGAGGCGAGCTCGCTCTCAGTCGGCACGGCAGTGTGTGCGGGCACCAGCTCGCCCCCGGCGCACAACAACACGCCGTCCGGGAGCACTGAAAGCTGCTCGCGGCCCCGGCGGCCAAGAGCCATGACACTGGGTGCGCCGAGGGCCCCGAGCGCCCAGGCGGCTTGTGGGCCAGTCCCGCCGACCTGCACACGGTCGGGCACCCCCAAAACCTCCTGCAGCCATGGCCGGCCATCGGGCCAGTCCCAGGACAACTCGCTGTCGACTTCACGGCGTAAACAGCCCTCTACCGCCTCCAGGAAAAGGGCTCCCAGGCCGCCCTGCTTGCCGTCTCCCTCCGCCAGTGCCCGCACCCGCGCCGGGCTCATCTCGTAGACCTCGTCGATATCGACCGTCGAACTGACCAGGGCGGGCGACTGATGAGGCGCCACGGCCATTAGCCGCTCGGCCAGTTCGCGGTACTTTTCCGGCCAGGCAGCACCGGTAAGTGGCCCTGCCCTATCGGACAGCCCGTCGGCACACCAAACCACGCTAGTTGCTCAGTGTTGACCTGTCTTTACTGTTTGCCCCCCTGCGCCGTCCAGTACCGCCCTCGTGGGGACGCCCGCCGAGTGGACCGAGGCACAGATCTCGTTCATCAGTTGCAGAGCTTCGTCTTCGGGACGTTGCCAAACGTTGCGACCAAGAAAAAACCCGGACAACCCCATGTCCAGGCCTCGTTTGACCGAGTCGAGGACTCCCCTGCTGCCGCCGCTGAGCCCTCCGCCCAGGGCGACTACAGGCACCGGGCAGTGCTCGACGAACCGGGCAAACCGGGACGTGTCCCAGATGCGCGTCTTCAACACGTCGGCACCCACCTCAACGGCGATCCGGGCCGCTTCCAGTTCGCGCCGCTCGAGCTCGGCGGCGTCAACCCGCTGGATGCCGCCGGCGGCGACTGGCTCGACAATTACCGGCAAGCCTTCTTTCTGGCCCTGTGCAACCGCGTCGGCCACCACTTTGAGCGTCGCCACCCGCGATTCCAGCCGCTCTTCCCACGCCATCAGGACCTTGACGGCGTCGCAGCCGACCTGCGCGGCCATTTCCGCCGTGCACACCGGGACCTGAGCGATGCTGCCATCTGAGCCATGCAGCGCACTGTCCAGCGTAACGATGGTGAGCGCGTCCTCTGGGAAACCATGCCGTCTCAGTCGTCGCGCCACCGGCACACTGCACAACGTGCCGTCGATCGGGCTTTCGCTTGCGAACCGCAGGGCCACGGCGACCGGATTTTCCAGCCCGTCGACTTCGCCAAGGGCCATGCCGTGGTCAACAGGCAGGATAACGACTCGGCGAGCGTTCATCGTATCTAGCAACCTCGATGTCATTT
>DATJUH010000049.1:0-2949 GCA_035502515.1 Acidimicrobiales bacterium | reverse complement strand
GGCCCCTCGCGACGCAAAATGCGATATCCGCTGCACCTGCTGGCCCGGGCAATCAACGTTTATGCAATAGGTGTCCGCCTCGCCCTCGAGCCGCTGGAGCGGAGAGCCGCAAATCGGGCATTTCGTCGGGAAGGACCAGGCCGGGAGGTCCTTCGGACGCAATGGCAGGACCGGCCCTCTTACTTCGGGAATGACGTCACCGGCGCGCCTCACCACCACCGTGTCGCCCGGCCTCACGTCCTTGGCCCGCACCTGGTCCTCGTTGTGGAGGGTGGCGAGCCCGACCCGTGCGCCTCCCACCACGACGGGCTCCAGCACCGCGAACGGCGTCGCTTTCCCTGTGCGCCCGATGGAGACCATTATTTCTTTCAGCAGGGTGGTCTTTTCCTCTGGCGGGAATTTGTACGCAATGGCCCAGCGCGGCGCGTGCGAAGTGGCGCCGAGCTCGCGGCGTTGCGCCAAGTCGTCCACTTTCACCACGACCCCGTCGATCTCGAAATCGATGCTGTGGCGGTTTTCCAGCCACCGTTGGCAATATTGGTCGACTTCCTCCAGGCTCCCCAGCGTCTGCAGATGAGCGCTTACGGGGAACCCGACCTCCTTCAACCACTCGATCGTCTCGTGGTGGTACTTGAACGGAGGGCCGCCGACCACTTCGCCCAGCTGATAAGCCGTGAACGACAGCTCCCGCGACGCTGTCACTTCCGGGTCCTTCTGGCGTAGCGAGCCGGCCGCCGCATTGCGAGGGTTGATGAACGTCCGCCCTTCGGCCTCGGCCTGACGCCGGTTGAGCTCTTCGAAAGCCCGGACCGTCATGTATATTTCGCCACGGACTTCGAGGCTCTCGGGGGCGCCAGGGCCCAGGTCTTTTGGCACGGCTTCGATCGTCGCCACGTTGGGGGTTACGTCCTCGCCCACTTCGCCGTTACCCCGGGTAGCCGCCGTAACCAGCCGGCCTCTCTCATATAGGAGCGACATGGCCAGACCGTCGATCTTCAGCTCGCAGTTGAAGGCGACCTCGCCAGATATGTAACGCTCCATTCGCTTGCCCCAGGCCAGCAGTTCTTCGTAACTGGCGGTCTTGTCGAGCGACATCATCGGCGTTCGGTGCCGCACTTCTGTAAACAGGCCGACCGGTGCCCCGCCGACCTGCTGAAGCGGCGAGTCGTCCGTTATGGCCTCGGGGTGCTCCCGCTCGAGGGTGGCCAGCTCGCGGACCAGTTCGTCGAACTCGGCGTCACTTATCTCGGGGTCATCAAGCTCGAAATATCGCCGGTTGTGGTGGGCGATGAGATCGGTGAGCTCCTGTGCCCGTTCGGCGAAGTTGTCATCGGCCATTGTCCACAAGGCTACCGAGGAGCAGTGACGGTCCCACTTCTGGCGTGAGGAGCCGCGCTTCGGGTCTCTCCGCCTATGCGCCGGCCCACCTAGCCCACCTGGCCCACCTGGCCCGCCCCGAGCCGGCCTCGAGCCGGCCTGAGGGGTTTGAGGTCAGCGGGCCGTGCCGCCGCCCAGGACCAGTTCTCCTCCGTCGGTTGCGGCGTCGTACAGGACCACAGCCTGACCGGGCGCCACCCGTCGAGTGGGCGCGGCGAAGACAACCACCCCCGAACTCGTGCCGCCCAGCCAGATGGCTGGGAGCGGGCGGCCGTGGGCACTCAACTGAACCTCGACCCGGGTTCCCGGGTGTGGCGGTGCTCCGGTGGACCATGTCGCGTCCACTATTTCGGTGCGGTCTACGAGGAGGTCGGCCAGACTGCCGACGGTGGCCGTGCGGGCGGCCAGGTCGACGTCGACTACGTAGCGGCGTTCGGGCCGCGAGCGCGGCAGCAGGCCCAGCCCGCGACGCTGCCCCACCGTGATCATCTCCAGGGCGTCGACGGGGCCGATATCTTCACCGGCCGTAGTCACCAGCCGCCCACCGCCGATCGGCATCCGTTCGGCCAGGAAGCCGCTTCTACCAGCGTCCTTGGAGATGAAGCAGACGTCCTGGCTGTCCGGTTTGGCCGCCGTACGCAATCCCAAGTCGTCCGCCAAGCAGCGCACCGTGGCCTTTGTCATCTCCCCGACGGGTAGACGCAATCTGGCCAGTTCGGCCTGGCCCAGCATGTAAAGGACGTAGGACTGGTCCTTCGCCGCATCACGCCCGCGGCGTAACTGCCACGTCGTCGCTCCCGCAGGTGTCGTCCCGGCGACAACACGGGCGTGGTGACCCGTGGCGATGGCGTCGAAGCCCAGGAGGAGCGCCCGGTCCAGGAACCGGTCGAACTTGAGGTGGGCGTTGCAGGAGATGCAAGGGTTGGGCGTCAGGCCGCGAGTATGCCCGCTGACGTAGGTATCGACCACGTCGCGCTCGAACTCCGATGTGAAGTTGAAGACGTGGTGGGCAATCCCAAGCTGCTGGGCCACCCGGCGAGCGTCTTCAACGTCGGCCACCGAGCAGCAACCCGAGTCCGAGGGCCCTCCCCACAGCTTCATGGTCGCCCCAACGACGTCATGGCCTTCTTGCTGCATCAAGGCGGCGGCGACCGACGAGTCGACCCCGCCGGACATAGCGACGAGTACGCGCACTAGCGACCTTCCACCGCGGCCAACTTGGCCCTTGGTATGGCTCCAGAAGCCACCTGTTCGGGCACCCCGGACGCGCCACTGACGCCCGTGGCTGGCACTCCATCCGTGGCTAGCACTCCATCCGTGGCTGGCACCCCAGGGCCCGGCGGTCCTGCACCCGAAAGTCCAGGGGCGGGTAGGCGGGGGCCGGCCGGCCGCAAACGGGAAACGGCCGCCGGCACGGCCCGCAGGGCCAGGTCGACCTCGTCCTCGGTCGTCGTGTGCCCGAGGGTCAGACGTAGTGCACCCAGGGCTGTCGACGGCGAGTAGCCCATGGCGAGCAGGACGTGGCTGGGCTCCATGGCCCCACTGGCGCAGGCTGAGCCGGCCGAAGCAGCT
>DATJUH010000048.1:0-4789 GCA_035502515.1 Acidimicrobiales bacterium | reverse complement strand
ACGGCATATTGTTAAAGAAGTGCTTCGAGACGGCGAGCAACCTCTCTGAAGCGGCGCACCGGGATGAGGTGTACCCCGTCGAACGCACCTGCGTCACGAATCCTGCAGACCAGGTCGCAGGCAAACTCCACTCCCGCTTCCTTGTCCCGTTCGAGTTGTTGGGCCAGCCACGCCGGAACGGCAAGTTGGGGGTTCTCGCCCGTCAGCTTGGCCGCCATCTGAGCGCTGCCGATAACCATCACGCCGGCATACACGGGCCCGTCGAACTGGACCGACGCCCGCCATTTCATTATCTCCTCGAGCGAAAAACCCACCTGCGTGAAGAGAAAGTCGGCCTCCTGCTTCCAGGGCGGTACCGGTCCCAGCGTAGAGGCGACCCCGAGCCGGAAACGGGAAGTCCCGCCTTCGTGCTGGTGGGCGAAGCGCCGCGCCTCTTCGAGCATCCTGCGGACCGTCAGGTCGTCGGACCGGCGACCGGATTCCGGCCGGTCGCCATAGACAAAGAGGAACTCGTCCACTCCATAGGCGGCCGCGGTGAGCATGTCGCGGCGGAAACCGAGCGTGTTGCGGTCCCTGGCATTAAGGCAGGCGATTGCCCGTCCACCCATGTCGATCACCTCGTGGGCGACGGCGATGCTCGATACCGTTGCTCTGCCAATATGGTTGTCCGGGATCAGGAACATTGATGAGATGGCACTGAGTACGCCGATCTGGTGACGAACACGGCGCAAGTCGGGGGTGGTAGCCGGCTCGATCTCGCAAATGACTTCGAAGGTTGTCCCGGCCACTTTGCCAATCCTACTGAGGACCGAACGGCCGGCACGGGCCGGCAGGCCGTGTGGCCCGGCTTCCTGGTCGCCAGGACAAGGGCGTTCCTCCGGACGAGGTGGGAAAACGCCGGTGGGAAAACGCCGGTGGGAAATGACGAAAGGGCGGCCCATGGGGCCGCCCTTTTACCCGGTTGAGTTATCGGCGGTCAGGACGGGAGCTGCCGACTTCTGGCCCACTTCCGCCGTCAGGTACCCGTCAACGGTCCCATTGGCGGTTTTGGCGGACCAGCTACCACCCTGGGCTGACGACAGGTGCAGGTTTCCCCCGTAGATCTGTCGTGCCTCGGCGATGGTGTTGCCGACACGAAGACCGTCGAGAGTGGCGACGGCGGCCGTCGAAAGCGGTTTCCCCGCCGGCGAGAGCGTGCTGTAACCCACGAAGTGACCGCTGTCGAAGTAGGCCGTCAGAGCCGGCCACTCCATGACGGCATCGACGTCGCAATGCCTGCTCTCTTTTACCGGCGAGGGCGTTTTCGGGGCACCAAGGGCGCTGTCCAGGCCGTGGACGGCAGTGGGCTCGGTCCAGCCGAAATGCGCCCCGACAAGGGTGCCCTGGCCCAACAGCCCCGCGATCCCGTCGCCCCAAAGGACGATGACTCGGGCCGGCGAGGGTGATGCTGACGCCTCGGCCGGAGTGGCGTAGAAAGTGCCGGCGACAGCTACCGGGCCGGCGAGCGCTACTGCGCCCGCGATTAATGACAGGCCGGTCATCACGCGGCGCCGGTCGCGACCGTGCTTGCTAAAGGTGCTCATTGATTTCTCCAAGTGGGTTGGCCCTGACAACAACAATGTGTACAGGTCCAGGTAGCCGGGACCCTAGGGCTTTTCCACAGTTCTGCCAGTTGCGTCCATTTCCCGCGGACGGCTCGGCTTTATCCCGCGGTCCTCGACTGAGGTGGAAAGGGCCGGCACCGGCGGGGCCGCCGTTGTTAGAGCCGTGTTACCACGACCTCCCTACCTTCTTGCCAATGATCTCGATATTGCGACGAGGACCCGGGGCGGGCAGGGCCGTAGGCATGGCTGTCCTCTTCCTGGCCGGCCTCGGCAGCCTGGTGGCGGCCTGTGGCGGGGGCCCGGCGACCGCCGTGGCCAACCTGGGCCACAACACCACCACCAGTTCGGACATCAGTGCCAGTGTTACGACGTTGCCTCCCGGGCAGAGCACGCAAGAGCACTTCGAACAGGCGCTCAAATTCTCCGAATGCATGCGTTCGCACGGCCTCGCCAACTTCCCGGACCCGGGCAGCACCGGCGGCATCCAGATCAGCTCCAGTAGCGGCGTAGACCCGGCCAGCGCTCAGTTCCAGGCCGCTCAAAAGGCGTGCCAAAAGTACGCTCCGCCCAAGCCCACCCATGCGCAGCAGGAGCAGATGGAACAGCAGGCCCTGGCCTTCTCGGCCTGCATGCGTTCGCACGGCCTACCGAATTTCCCCGACCCCACTTTCGGCCCCCAGGGCCAGATCAGCCGGGGCTCAGGCTCGAGTAGTGTCAACCCCGGTTCGCCCGCCTTCCAGGCTGCGGTAAAGCACTGCAACCCCTGATTCGTCGAGGGCACCCGCGACCTGCCATCCGGACGGATCACGGCGAGCACCGGGCCACTGCCTGCCCCGCCCGGGCCGGGGGTCACGACCCGTCAGGCCACCCGCCGCGGTGGAGGACCATCGGGTGCCACGGGAGTGCGCCGGTCGGGCCGGCCATGATGCGCCGGGTTCGCGCCAGGTAAGGCTTCTCGCCCCGCCAGCAGCCGTCAGGGGGGACCAACCCGGCGGCCACCGCCTCCTGCCGAGCCAGGAGCCTCGCTAGTGCGGCCCGGAGCGCGCTGTCCTTCAAGCGGGCGGCCCGCACCCGGAAACCATCGAGCGCGTCCAGGCCCAGGTGGGTGAGTTTGATTGAACCGCCGGCGACGGGCTCGGCCAGGTGGCGGCGCTTGAGGAAGCCCACGGACATCGCCACGGCCTCTTTCGAGACGCCTGACAACGCCGGCAGGTCGCGGGTGCGCACCGTGCCGTCGGCGATGACACGGAGGAAGTCCGCCGCTAACGGGAGGGACACCTTGGCCGCCTGTTCCTGCTCGAGCGTCAGTGCCGTCAGTGCCTGGCCCATCAGCACCGCCAGCGTCAGGTCTTGACGAGATGGTTCGTCGGCCTGTTCCCCGGAGGCCGGGCGCTCGACGATATGGCTGAAAAAGCCGTCAGACGGGTGTACTACAGGCGGCGACCACGGCATCGCCCCGGCCCGCGGCCGCAGGGCGTCGGCCAATGAACCGATGACGTCGCTGCCGAACCGTACCCTCCATCGTTGCTCCACCTCGCTGACCGTGGCCGGCCACAAGCGCCGGGCGTACGAACCGGCCCGCGTCGGCCGCAGGAGGGTGCCGCCCTTCACACCACGGCCACTGCCGTAGCCGTCACGGCGTTTGGGGCCGACGTCACCGACCGAGATCCATCCCCAGCGCTCGAGCCCGGGGATGTTGCCCGTGGCCCGAGCACGGGCATGAAGTTCGTCGACGGTGACACCCTCTTCGTCTATAAGGCGCAGACCGTTGGCCCACATCGCCAGCGAAACCCGGAACAACCGGCCAGTGTGCTGTGAACCGGCCGACTCCACCGCATTGTCAGCCTCGATCGTGAACGCCACCCAGGCCCACGACAGCAACGTTGTCAGCGGTACCTGCTCGGCCTCAGCCACCTGACAAATCATCCCGTATTGCTCGGCCGGGGTGCCACTTGTCGTTCCGTGAGAGCCCAGGCCGCCTCGGGCAGCCCCCGAACCAGGGCCTTACGAGGCGGCTGCCGTGAGGACGAGACCAGTGGGGTAGCTTTGTCGCCTACCGCGGCCGTAGGCTCAGGGCCCCGATCGGGCTTAGTGAAAGGAGGTTGGCCGGCGGGCTCGAGCACTGAGCACCGTCGCATCTTTTACCGATGGTGCGCCGCAGGGTTCTCATAGACGTCGAGCCGTTGCGCCGGTCGAAGGACTTTCGTTACCTGTTCTTCGGGGAGATGGTCTCGCTCACCGGCTCGGCGCTGACGACCGTGGCCGTACCTTTCCAGCTGTACAGCTTGACCGGCTCGTCGTTGCAGGTCGGCCTGGCCAGCCTGGTGCAGCTGATACCCCTTATTGCCTGCTCTTTCGTGGGCGGCGCCATCGCCGATACGTACGACCGGCGTCGTGTCCTGCTGGTTGCCGAACTGGCCATGGCCGGCTGCAGCGCCGCTCTGGCGCTCAACTCGACGATCGGGAACAAGCCGGCAGTGTGGCCCCTTTATGTCTTCAGCGCCGCCTCCGCCGGGCTGTCGGGCGTGGAGTCCCCGACCCGCGTCGCCTCGGCCGCCTCGGTCCTCGACCGTTCGGAGCTGACCAGGATGAGCGCCTTGTTCCAGGCGTTGTTCCAAACGAGCACGGTAGTGGGCCCGTTGCTGGCCGGGATCGTGATATCGACGGCCGGTCTGGGCGCCGCCTACTGGGCGGATGTCGCCAGTTTCGGGGCGGCCTTTGCCGGCGCCTGGTTGTTGCGCCCGCTCCCACCTGCTCACCAAGTCACGGCTATGGGACTGAAAGCCGTCAAGGAGGGGATCAGCTTCCTACGAGGGGACCGGGCGCTTCAAACCGTGTACCTCATCGACCTCGTGGCCATGGTCTTCGGTATGCCGCGGGCGTTGTTCCCGGCCTTCGGTACGGTACTGTTCCACGGCGACGCCCGGACTGTCAGTTACCTTTACACTGCTGTCGGCGCCGGCGCCCTCATAGGAGCCTTGACCACCGGATGGGTGACGCACGTGAGGCGACAAGGTCGCGCCGTTGTGATCGCGGTGCTGGTCTGGGGCGCTTCTATTACCGCCTTCGGGTTGGTGGGTTCCCTGGCCGTAGCTCTTTTGTGCCTCGCCATCGCCGGTTGGGCCGATGTTGTCTCGGCCATCTTTCGCAATTCCATCCTCCAACTGAGGGTGCCCGACAAATTG
>DATJUH010000047.1:0-6367 GCA_035502515.1 Acidimicrobiales bacterium | reverse complement strand
GACGAAGACTTGTTCGAGCCGGTCGTGGTCCGCCCATACCGGTCCTATTGCCGGGTCGCAATTGACGGTGACGGCGCCGGCGGCTTCGGGTGGAAGGCACGACACGGCCGCCTCCAGCACCAACCCGAGGTCGCACCAGTCAGGCTGGAGGCGCAGGAGCCCCGACTCGATAGCTGACGAGTCGAGCAAGTCGCCAACCAGGCTGCCCATGCGGGCCGACTCGCTGGCGATCCGGTTCAGGAACCGGGTCTTGGACTCGTCGTCCCATGTCACGTCCGAGGCCAGCAGGCTGCTGGCGTAGCCCCGTATGGCGGTCAGCGGGGTCCGGAGCTCGTGGCTCAACCTGGAGAAGAAGTCGCGCTGGAGCTGGCGCGACCGGCGCAGCGCCTCGGCTTGTTGGCGGGCCTGGTCGGCTTCGTCGCGCTCGAACGCCAGACGTAGCGAGTTGGCCGCGTCGCCCAGCAGTGCCACGGCGTCCTCGGGCGGGCCCGGGACCGCCCAGCGGGCAATCAGTGCCGCCCGGCCTCCCGGGACATCGAAGGCCGTAGAGATGACCTGCCCGACGCCGTCGGGCCCGAGGTGCAACGGGCCATCGAAATTGGCCTGGACCACCCCCGAGATCGTACGCACTGCTTCGGTGTCGTCCCGGTCGGAAGGCTCGGCATGGGCCTCATGGTCGGCACCCACAAACACAACGCACCGGGGCGAACCGTCAGGCGGCTCGACCCACAATTCGACTTCCGCCGCCCGCAGCCCGGTCTGCAGCGACAGCAGGGCCTGAAGGAGCCCGGCGGAAACCGGCCCCGGCCCGGCCAGCGTCTCCAGTAGCTCGCGAATGGTTTCCAGGACCCTGTTCCGGGCTGTGACTTCGCCGAACAAGCGGTCCCGTTCGATCGCGCCGGCGGCATAACCGGCGTAGAGCGATACCAGGTCCATCTGGTCGCGGTGGGGACGGCCGACGAAGGGCTGGCATCCCGTGATCACACCGATCAGCCCGGTCGACCCGACCAGAGGCACCGACCATGAACTGCGCACGCCGGCCTGCTTGCCCAGCACGGCCCAGCCGGCCCAGGCGGGGCTCTTGTCGATGTCCTCGTCGATGACCACTCGGCCGGTGCCGGCGGCTATCCCCATGGGCCCGCCCCCGTTGCCGACCGGCACCGTGGCCAAAGCATCGAGCAAGCCGGGAGGGAACCCGGCGGCCGCCACGCACCGCAGCACCTTGTCGTCGAGGAAATGGATACAGAGCTGGTCCGTACGAATGGCGGCGCCGAGGGCGGAGATCACCAGCGGGAGGCTGGAATTCGGCTTCGCCGAGGCCAGTTGGTCGACCAGGGCCTGCAGCCGGGTCAGCTGGTGCCTGGCGGTGACCTCCGGCTCGTGACCGGAAATTATGGCGATGACGTCGTCAGGGTGGCTTTCCGAGGGGACCAGGTCGGCCACGAGCCGGCCTCGCCGCAACACCAGGATCCTGTCCGCCAGGTTGAACACCTGCTCGACGTCGTGGGAAATGAGCAGGATGGTCGTCCCTTCCGCCTTTACTTTGGCGATCAGCTCTTCTACCTGTTTGGTCTCCAGGACCCCGAGGGACGCGGTTGGCTCGTCGAGGACCAGCAGACGGGGCTGGCTCTGCATGGCCCGGGCCACGGCCACCAACTGGCGCTGGCCCCCCGAAAGGGCGCCCATCGAGCGGTCGTCGCTGAGCCTTATCCCGTAGGAGGAGAGGATCCGTCTGGTCGCCGCCCTTTCTCTTTGGTCCGACACGAACCAGCGACCCTGCTCCCGCCCGAGGAAAAGGTTGGCGGCCACGTCGAGGTTGTCGCAAAAGGCGCCGTCCTGCCACACAACAGCCAGGCCACTGCTTACGCCGCCCGCATTTGACCTGACCTTTTGGCCGCCAATGTGGACCTCGCCCAGTTTCGGCGTGAGGTCACCGGCGATACAGCGCACGAGGGTCGATTTGCCCGCCCCGTTCTCCCCGATCACGGCCACGACCTGGCCGGCCCACACATCGAAGTTGACATCGTCCAGGACGGGGAGCCGGCCGAAGCTGACCGAGATGCGCTTCACCCCCAGTAGCGGGGAAGACGACGAAGCCGCCGGGCCAACCCGTTCGAGGCTGCCAGCGACCATATCTCCAGTGTGCTCTACGTTCGGGACGTAAATGCGGGCAGGTCGCACAGCGTCAGGGCCGGCCGAACGACGACTACGGCTGCGCCCTTAGCCGGGTGCTCCCCCGTGTGCAGCGGCCCACTGGCCGGCAGCCCGGTCCAGAGAGGCCTGCAGCCGCAGTTGCAGGGCCGTGGTAGTCAAATCTGACCGGGTCCGTTCGAGCACAGCTCGCAGTGCGTCGGCGCTCCGGCGCAGGCCGCCAGTAAGGGCGTCGGGAAAGTCCACCCCGATAACCAGCTCATAAACGCTCTCCATAGACCGCAGCAGGCCCTCAGCCCGGTCCGGCTGGCCTTCGCGAAGGCGGTCGAGGATTTCACGCCGCAGTTCCGAGGCCGCTTCACAGAGCCCGTTGAGCCAAGGCGCTAAGCCAATGGAGAGGTCGGCCCACGTCGGCAACCGCCCGCCCTCGACAAGGGCGCAGGTGAGCGCCGCCTCGCCAAATTCTTTTTCCGCGTCCTGGAGGAACCCGGCGTAATAGATGGCGGGGAACGGCCCCAGAGCCACCTGCGCTTCCCGTACCGATTGTTCGGACTGGGCGAAAAGGGCCTCCCAGCGGGAGGGCTCCCTGGTGTGGACGGCGCGCACGGCCCCGCTGGCAAACCTGGTCGCCTTGCGACAGGCGGCGAGAGCTATCTCACGCGCTGACTGCATCGCCCCCAGCGGCGAAAAAATGGCTTCTGCGATGTCCTCTGGCCCGCCGGTCTGAGAAGGACCGCTCCCGCCCGAAGTGGTCAATTGCCCTGAGAATTAGCCAGGCTGGCGTAGCTTCGGAAATCGCCATAGCTCGGCTCCGCCCAGTCTGCGCCGGGGGGCTGCATGTAGGTGGCCCCGGCCAGGCGCAGGGTGGAAATGGCAGGGCTGGAAAAGCGGCGGGCGCCCGCCAATGTGGGCCGGCCGGCTTTGGCCTGTCCGCCCGTGGCCCTGGCCAAGAGATAGACGTAAATGCCGAGCACGAGGTCGATCAGGACTTGCAGGAGGACGAGGACGGCAGCACCGGTCAGAACGGCGGCGAAGAGGCTCACCAGGGCGGCTAGAGCCAGTACCGCCATTACGTCACGCCGGCGCCGGCGCAGCTCCTGGCGGGAATGGCTACGGGCGGCGGCGGCCAACGGTACCGGCGGGCCGGCGAATTCTTCAGGGACAACAACTCTTCTCGGTGGACCGTGGACGATCACCGTCGGGGTGGCGCCCAGCCGGTTGGCCGGCACCACTCGCGCCGGCGTGGCGCGGCCCAGCACCTGCAAGTCATTGCGGAACGAGCCGACCGGGTCGCCCAAAGGGCGCCTGGACCAAAGCCAGTAAACGAGGACGGCTCCCCAGAGGCACGCAATCAATAGCGTTGAGCCCATCGAGGCTAACTCCTCCATATAGCGTCTGACTTGCCACGGACGTTAGCCCGCGCAAACGCCAAAATGGTGGATGCTTGCTTAGTGCAACGACAGGCAACGTTCGCTCGGTTGCCCCTGTGTTCCTCTTTCGTCGATAGGGGCTTATGTTAGTGGCAGCCGGGCCGAGGTTCCTGGAGGCAGCACTACGGGGCTTTTAGCTGTCGAGACCGGTGCCGGCGCCGCCGATGAGGCCGTCTATTTCTTCCTCGATCGGCAACGCCCGGCCCACTTCGGTTGGCACGGAACTCAAAAACGACGCTCCCTCCCGTCGCCAATGGCCCGTCCTACCTCCGGTCTTCTCCCATAAAGCAAGCTCGCCAATCTCCATTGCGCGGTCAAACGATTTGCACATGTCATAAATTGTCAATGCCGCGACGGCACAAGCCGTAAGGGCTTCCATTTCGACGCCGGTGCGGTCGACGGTCTCGACTTGGGTCTCGACCTCGACGTAATCGTCGCCGATAGTGAAATTGATTGTGACGGCGCCAACCAAAAGGGGGTGACAGAGCGGGATCAGCTGAGCTGCTTGCTTGGCCGCCTGTATCCCCGCAACTCGCGAAACGGCCAGGACGTCCCCCTTGGTGATGGCGTTACTGGCCACCTTCGAAGTCGTCTCAGGCTGCATATGGACCCTGCAGCGTGCCATGGCCCGCCGGTGGGTGGCTTCCTTGGGAGTGACGTCGACCATGCGGGCACGTCCCAAGGGGTCGGTATGAGTCAGGCCGCGTTCGGACACCGCCACGAGCTTACGTCAAACTGCCTTTGAGGCACACGTGCGCCCGCTCCGGTTAGCGGTTATGTCTTTCGGCGCCCGGGACCGGCGCCGCGCGTTCAACCGCCGATCTGGCTCATGCTCCGGGACGGGCGCACGAAGTTGACCTTGCCGATCGCGTGGCCCGCCCATTTGGTGGCCACCTCGGCCACTATGGCCTCGGCCAGGTCGTCGTCCGTCCCCCCGCCGCGCAGGATGGCCCGCAGGTCCCGCTCCCGCACGGCGAACAGACAGCTTCGCAGTGACCCCTCGGCCGTCAGCCGCACCCGGTCGCAGTTGGAACAGAACGGCCTGGTCACGCTGGCAACGACACCTACATGCCCGGCTCCGTCGGCATAGCGGTAACGGTCGGCTGGCTCCGGGCCGCGCCCCGGCCCGGCCCCCCCTGAAGCTTCGCCCGGCTCCAGCGGGTGGACGGCATCGATCCGTTCGACGACCTCGCTCGCCGGGACGACGCGGTCCAGTGCCCACTGCCCATCGCCGTCCAGCGGCATGAACTCGATGAAGCGCACCTCTACTCCACGGTCCCGGCCGAACTCGGCCAGGTCGAGCACCTCGTCGTCGTTGACGCCGCGCACGAGGACACAGTTGACCTTGACCGGCGAGAGCCCGGCCTCAACGGCGGCGTCGAGCCCGGCCAGGACCTGAGGGAGCATGTCCCGCCCGGTGATCGACGCAAACCGGTCCCGTCGCAAGGAGTCGCATGAAACGGTGACCCGGTGAAGGCCGGCCGTTTTCAACGGGGCGGCCAGGCGGTCGAGCGTGGCGCCATTGGTGGTCATCGAGAGCTCCACAGGCAGACGAGCGAGGAAGCCGACCAGAGTGGGCAGGTGAGCGCGGACTGTGGGTTCGCCGCCCGTCACCCGGACCGACGATATCCCGAACCGCTCGACAAAGACCCTGGCCACCCGGTCGATCTCCTCGAACGTAAGGATCTCGTCGCGCGGCAACCACTGCATGTCTTCGTGGGGCATGCAGTAGGTACAACGGAAGTTGCAGCGGTCGGTCACCGAGATCCGCAGGTCGTGGACCTGGCGGCCGAAACCGTCCGTAAGGGCGTCAACCACAGTCAATTACTCGAGGCTAGGCGGTGGACCGAGACTTTGCTGTTAGATCCCTGTAGCTAGGAATTGTCCCTGGCCAGGCGCTCGACCAGGAACCGGCGGAAAGCGGGCCCGATGTCTTCCCGCTCGAGGGCCAGCTCGACGGTTGCCTCCAGGTAGTCCAGCTTGTTGCCGACATCGAACCGGCCGTCCCGGAAGGTCCAACCGTAGACGGGCTCGTGCTCGGCCAGAGTTTTGATGGCGTCGGTCAGCTGGATCTCGCCTCCCCGGCCCGGCTTCGTTCCCGCCAGTACCTCGAAGATCTCGGGACCGAAAACGTAGCGGCCCATGACGGCCAGGTTGGAGGGAGCCTCGTCCTGCGCCGGTTTCTCGACGAGGTCCTCGACCTTCACTATGTTGCCCTCGAGCGGCTTGACGGCGGCACAGCCATAGGACGAGACGTCCTCCGCCGGCACTTCTTTCAGCGCCACCACACTGTGGCCGTACTGCTCGTATACGGCGAGCATCCCGGCCAGCACGCCTGCGTCGGGGTGCATTATGTCGTCGCCGAGCAGGACGGCGAAAGGCAGGTCCCCGACGTGCTCGGAGGCCACCAGCACGGCATGGCCGAGGCCCCGCGGTTCGCCTTGACGGACGTAGTGGATGTCGGCCATTTCCGCGATGCGCCGCATTTCTTCCAGCTCCGCCAGCTTGCCCCCCTCTTCGAGGTAGTACTCCAGTTCGAAGGAGCGGTCGAAGTGGTCCTCGAGGCTGCGTTTGCCTCGCCCGGTTATGACCAGGATGTCGGTGATGCCGACCGAGACCGACTCTTCGACCACGTACTGGATGGCGGGCTTGTCGACGAGCGGGAGCATTTCCTTGGGCTGAGCCTTCGTGGCCGGCAGGAACCGGGTGCCGAGGCCGGCGGCGGGTATCACAGCCTTACGGACCGGCTGTGCGTGCTGCGACATTAAGCGGACTCCCTTGGTCGA
>DATJUH010000046.1:0-5620 GCA_035502515.1 Acidimicrobiales bacterium | reverse complement strand
CAGGTGAAACGCCGTCGGGTTGGCGTAGGGCCCTTTCACCAGGGCCTGGTCGTGCCAAATACGCACTCCCTCGATCCCGGCGACGTCGGTCGCCACCCGGCCGAGGGCGGGGTCGAACATCAGCTCTCGCACTTTGTCGTTTGTCTGCCAGAGGTTGACTCGTTGGGTGAAGACACGGTCGTAGTAGGCCCGGCGCTCCTCAGCTTCCGTGCTCTGATTTACCTCGCTGTCAATGGCCGTCGGGCGCGAGAACCGTTGGCCGCCGCGGTCGCTGACCGCTTCGTCGACGGCATCCCGCCAGCGCTCGAGCTCGGAGGCGTCGAGGAACTCTTCCACCACCAGGTACCCATTGTCGGCATAGAAATGGCGTTCCTGCTCACTGACAACCGTCTTCATCGGTCCTCCTTCTTAAGGCCCAAGTACGCCATGGTCACCACGACCCAGGACGCCGCCGGTACAGATGGCGAGGCCGTCCGCCACAGATCATTCAGGCCGGGCATCGGAAGCATTGGCGCGAGCCTGGCCAACAACAACACGGCCGTCCCGATCTGCGCCAAGACTACTGTCACCGGCCGAACTATCGCCACTTTCTATTGGAGAACTTTCGCCCTGCCGCGTCGGGCCCGGTGGAGCGGCGGCCTGAAGAGTTTCCTCCACCAGCCTTTGCAGATCCGGGACGCGCTCGGGGAACCAGCACGCCACCCGGTGGGCAGGACCGGGAGCGGTTTCGGTGAGCGAGGGCGCTTCGGCCCGGCATTTGTCCTCCGCGAACGGGCACCGGTTGCAAAATACGCAGCCCTCCGCCGACGGCTCGCCCGTGACCCGCTCCTCTGCCTTGCTGGTCGCTTCGGTGCGGCGCCGGTGGGCCAGCCTGGGGTCGGGGACAGGTATGGCGTCCAGGAGGAGGAAAGTATAGGGGTGCCGCGGGTGGCTGATCACCGTTTGGGCCGGGCCTTCCTCGACTATCA
Source organism: Acidimicrobiales bacterium (assembly GCA_035502515.1). Lineage (GTDB taxonomy): Bacteria > Actinomycetota > Acidimicrobiia > Acidimicrobiales > Palsa-688 > Fen-671. Next base: position 4,652 of record DATJUH010000046.1, on the reverse strand, counting down.
CGCCATAGAACATGACGATGATCCGGCCCGTGCGCGAAAAGTACCGCACCACGCCGAAGTCGTGGCTGATGAAGACGTACGCCAACTGCTGTTCGGCCCGCAATGAGAGCAAAAGGTCGAGCACGGAGACACGCATCGAAACGTCCAGCATGCTCACGGCCTCATCGGCCACCACCAGACGCGGCTGCAGTCCCATTGCTCGAGCGATCACCAGGCGTTGCCTCTGGCCTCCGGAGAGCTGGTGTGGGTACCGGCGCAAGAAAGCGGCGCTGGCCTCGAGGTCGACGAGCTCGAGCAATCGGAACAGCTCGGCTCGCACATCTCGCCGGCGGACGATGTGGTGGTACAACAGGCCCGCCTTCAAGGTGTCCTCAACCGTCAGCCCGGGGTTGAGGGAGGCGTAGGGATCCTGGTGGATGACCTGGACGGAGCGACGGTAGGCGTGCCAGTCCTTGCCCGAAAGAGACCAAATATCCTTGCCCTCGTAGCGAACTTCGCCGGCCATCGGTTTGACCAGACCGACCACCAACCGGCCGAGAGTGGTCTTGCCGCACCCGGATTCACCGACGACGGCGACGACCGATCCCGGCTCGACGTCGAGACTGACACTGTTCAGGACGGGCAACTCGCTCGTAGTGGTCGGGTAGCGATGAGTCACGTTGTCGACGCTCAGCAGGCTCACCCTGGCACCGCCATGCTTATGAGCTCCTCGTTGGCCACGTGACAGGCCACGAAGTGGTCGTGGCCATCGCTCAAAAGAGGCGGCTCCACTTCACGACAGACGTCGCCGGCCAGCGGGCATCGGGGGGCGAAACGGCAACCAGGCGGCAGTTCGAGAAGGCTGGGTACCTGGCCCGGGATCGACTTGATCTGCTGGTTCCCCATGACGCTCGGTATGGCGTCGATCAGCGCTTCGGCGTAAGGGTGGCGGCGACGTTCGTAAAAGATCTCGTCCACTGTTCCCACCTCCACCAGGCGGCCGGCGTACATCACGGCCACTCTCTGAGCCAGTTCTGCCACCAGAGCCAGGTCGTGCGTAACAAAGATGACTGTCATCCCGAGCGTGTCGTGCAAATCACGCAGGATGTCGATGACCAGCCGCTGGTTCAAAACGTCCAGGGCGGTTGTCGGCTCGTCGAGTACCAGCACTTTCGGCTGGAGCAGGAGCGCCACGGCGATGGCGACACGCTGCTTCATCCCTCCGGACAGCCGGCTTTCGAAAGCACCCCAAATCCGTTCGGGGGGTAGCCGCACCAGCCGCAGGAGGCGCTCGAAATACTGCCGGCCCTCTTTCTCTGTGGGGAAAACACCGGGATGGGCCTGCAAGATATGGTCCACCTGCCGCCCGACCGTAATCACCGGGTTGAGGGCGTTCATGGCCGCCTGGAAGACGATGGCCACCTCGACCGCCCGTAAATCGTTGAGGTCCTTCCGGCTCATGCCGATGATGCTCCGGCCCCGTACCCGCACGTCCCCCCCGCTGACGACGCCCGGCGGCGGGATCACGTTGAGCAGCGAATAGGCGAGCGTCGTCTTCCCGCACCCCGACTCGCCCACGATGGCGTACACCTCACCCATTTGCACCGACAGGCTGACTTCTTCGGCCGCCTTCAGTTGGCCGAAACTGACGGTGAGGTTGTCCACTTCGATAACCGGGCCTTTGTCGTCCGCCGGGCGCCCCGTCGCAGTCAAAACATCACCCCTTCTCCCGCATCACTCTTCGCCTCACTGGACCCGCAACCGGGGGTTGAAAAGCTGGTCGAGCGCTCGAGTGAAGAAAACCAGGGCCAGCTGCAAGAACACAATCGCCGCCATCGGCGTGAACAGGTACAGCATGCTCTTGCTCGTATAGAGGGCCCCGTTGCCCATGGCCAGGTTGATCATGACCCCCCAATTGGCGGTCCCGCTGACCGGAGCGACGCCCAGGACGAAGAGCCCTATCAAAGCGTAAATTGCACCTGTCACGGCCAACAGGAAATTGATGGCCACGTATGGGCCGACGTTGGGCAGGAGCTGCCGGCCGATCATGTGGCGGAGCGGCAGCCCCTGGACCTTGGCCGCCTCGATGAAGTCCGCCGTGCGCAGGGACAGCGCCTGGGACCGTACCGCCCGGGCCAGCCCGGCCCAGGCCGTGACGGCAATGATTGCCGCCAGGATGAAGGGGCTGGTGGTCCGGAGAACGGCGGCGATCACAATGACGAGCGGAAGGCCGGGAATCGTGAGGAAAACGTCGGCCAGCCGCATCAGAGCCATGTCCACTGCTCCTCCGCGGTAGCCCGACACCAGTCCCACGACCACACCTGTCCCGACGGCGAAAATGGCCGCCAGCAGCCCGACCTCGAGCACGGGCCGGGTGCCCAGCACGAGCTCCGTCAGCACGTCCTGGCCGAGGTAGTCGGTCCCGAGCGGGTGCTGCCACGACGGCGACAAATAAGCGTTCGCCGGGTTTTGGATCGGGCTCAGGTGGACGAAAACGGGGCCGAAGAGGGCGATGCCGAGATAAACCAAGATCACGATGCCGGCGATAAAAGCGGGTTTGTCGTTTTTACAGATGCGCCAGAAGTCTCTGAGAAAGTCCACGGTCAGCTCACATTGCTAACGGGAGACCCCGGAGCCGACCCTGCCGCGGCCCCGACCATGGTTTGCCCTGCCAGCGTGCTTCCGACCGGGCCCGGTTGGCCTCTGGATATCCCGCTGGTCCCGAAGCGGGCCCGCTTGCTCGCCGCCGGGCTCGCTATCCTCGGGTCGACCAGCGGGTACATCAGGTCGACGACCAAATTGGCGAAGACAACGGAGATTGTGATCAGGATGAAACACCCCATCATCAGCGAATAGTCACGCGAGTCGACGGCGTTGATCAAGTAATAGCCTATGCCGGGGTAGTTGAAGTAGGCCTCGACAAATACAGACCCTCCGACCAGGAACCCGACCGACAGTGCCAGGTTGGTCACCATGGGCAGCATCGAGTTGCGCCCAATGTACGACTGCGTGACCCGTCTGCTGGACAGGCCCCAGGATTCGGCCGCCCGGACATAGTCGGCGCCCAGGGTAGTGACGACGCTGCCCTTCATGACAAGGGCCCAGCCGCCGAACGAAACGATCACATAAGCGCTGATCGGCAGGACGGCGTGGTCCAGGGCGCTCTGAATGAAGGGCCAGTTGAAGCCGGGAGTCAGCCCTGTCGTATACGCGCCATCGAGCGGGAACCAGGCATGCTGGTCGGCGAAGAAATAAAGCAGGACTATGGCGACAAGATAATTGGGGATGGCCGAAGTGAACGACGATACGCCGGTAATTAGCTTGGCGAACCAACCTTTGGGGAAGGCGGCCATAATCGTCCCGAGGATGAGCCCGAGCACAAAGCTGATCAAGAGCGCGACCGATATTGTGAAGATCGTCCAGGGGAGGGCTCCGGCAATAATGCTGACAACGGAGACGCCCGGGTCGGTAATCGAATTGCCCAGGTTGCCGTGGAGGGCATTGCCTATGTACTGAAAGTACTGGTTGATTATCGGCCCTTTCGGCATGATGCCGTAAATGGCCTGGACTTTCGCCAGGATCTCCTGCGGGCTCAACCCCCCCTCCTGAACCATCTGCGCCTCGAGGTACTCCATGGGATTTCCGGGCATGAGCCGGATCATGAAAAAAGACAGGCTGACCACGATGTAAACCGTGAAAATGGCCATCGCCAGGCGCTTCGCAAGGTAGGAAGTCACGCTCTCACCCCCTTTCTCGCCGCTCGGGCTTCTCTTGGCGGGCCGACGCCGGTGGTCGCACCCGGCCGCTCCGTCAACCAAAAAATTGATTTTACCATCGCGGCGTCCGTTTCAACCGTGGGTGCTAAAGGCTCGTGTGGACAAGCCGGACATCGCCGACATCCAGCGGGCTCAAGGGAGGAGACATTTCGCTGATCGCGGGATCGGGGGTCCTCATCACCCAGCGGGTCGTCGACCAGCCGTCGGTCAGGACCTCCCACCCCGGGACCGTCGGCCAATAGTGAGGCAGCAGCGATCCTTCCACCACCGCGTCGGTAGCCAGCTGGTAGCGGAAGTCACAGCTGAGCCGCAGTCGCTCGCCCCGGTTGGGTGGTGCCCAGTGCACGGTGAGGCTATGGAACACGAGAGCGTCCCCGGGCCGGTAGGCGGCGCTGGCCCAGTCCCGCTCCTCAGCCCGGTCGACGGTTACACCGACGCCGCCGACGCCTGGCGCCGGTTGAGGCGGGCGCAGGCCGGCGCGCGGCGAGCGGCGCAGGACCCGCAGGGCGCCGTCCTCAACAGAGCACTCGGCCAGGGGCAGCCAGACGGTGAGCACGTCAGCCGTGCCCTGGATCAGCGGGAAGTCCTGGTGCGGAGGAGTCGGGTACTCGCTACCCGGGAAGGTCACGCGGCCGATCTTGCGCGGGTGGACCAGGACGGGCCCGCCCAACAGCTCATCGGCCAAACTGAGCAGCCTGTCGTCATAGGCCAAGCGGTGAAAGCATTCCAGGCTCTGGATCCTCTGGTAGCCCGGGAACCATCGATCGTCTGCTTCACGGACGACTACGGGACCCGGCCGGCGGTCTTGCGGGTCAGATCCCTCAGCCAACCAACCCTCCTGGCCGAGGGCCTCCAGGACAGCCACCCCGACCTCCTCTACAGCCGAAACCGGCAGCA